>CAZFLQ010000038.1:0-19545 GCA_964519935.1 uncultured Puniceicoccaceae bacterium
CGGTCGGAACCACCACCACGGCGTCGACCACCACCACCACCGCCGCCGCGATAACCATCGCCGCCACCACGTCGATCACCTCCACCGCCGCCACCACGGTAGCCATCGCCTTCTCGCGGACCACTTGATCCACCTCCACCGCCGCCACCGCGGTAGCCCCCGCCTTCGCGCGGTCCACGGAATCCGCCGCCGCCACCGCCGCCAGCAGGCCGATCCTCGCGGGGCCGGGCCTCGTTGACCTTGAGCTCACGACCGTCGAGGTCGTAGCCATCAAATCGCTCAATCGCCGCCGCCGCTCCCTCGGCCGTGCCGAAGGTTACAAAGGCAAAGCCCTTGCGGCGACCAGACTCACGGTCGGTCGGGAAGTAGACGTCCTCAACGGGTCCACATTGTTCAAAGAGGGCGCGTAGTTCCTCAGGCTGAAGTCGGAATGCAATATTTCCGACAAAGATCTTCGTTTGTTCCATTTAGTTTCGCTTTCAGATAAGATTGCGCCTCCCTGTCTGACATCGGTATTAGCGAAGGCAAGTCCAATCGAACAGGGTTTGAAAGGTTTTCAGGTTAAGGGAAAGGACCCCGTCGCGTCCGTTCAATACTTGTAGTGTTCCGGCTTGTAGGGTCCACCCGGCTTGACACCGATGTAACCGGCCTGATCCGGGGACAGCTCCGTCAATCGGCCGCCGAGCTTTTCGAGGTGCAACCGTGCCACCTTTTCGTCCAGATGGCGGGGGAGCATGTAGACGCCAGGCCGATATTTCTCAATCTGTTCCCAAAGTTCGATCTGAGCCAGAACCTGATTCGCAAACGAATTCGACATCACGAACGATGGGTGCCCCGTCGCACAGCCGAGATTCACCAGACGCCCCTCTGCAAGGAGGTAGATCGCGTGACCGTCGTCAAAAAGAAACTGATCGACCTGCGGCTTGATGTTGATCCGGTCAACCTCAGGCGAATCGAGCAGACGCTCCACCTGGATCTCGTTGTCAAAGTGCCCAATGTTGCAGATGATCGCCTGATCCTTCATCGCCTTCATGTGTTCGTAGGTGATGATGTCCTTGTTTCCGGTCGTCGTGACGTAAATGTCCGCCTCTCCGAGCGTGTCCTCGAGCAAAACGACCCGGAACCCCTCCATAAGTGCCTGCAGGGCACAGATCGGGTCAACCTCGGTTACCACAACCGTCGCTCCCATCCCATCAAGAGCCTGGGCGCAGCCTTTGCCGACGTCACCATACCCGCAGACAACTGCAACCTTTCCGGCAATCATCACATCGGTCGCCCGTTTGATCCCATCAATCAGGGATTCCCGGCAACCATAGAGGTTGTCGAATTTCGATTTCGTGACCGAATCGTTCACGTTGATTGCCGGGACCAGCAGCTTACCCGCCTCGTGCATCTGATAGAGTCGATGCACGCCGGTCGTCGTTTCCTCCGAAACACCTTTCCATTCCTTGACAACTTCGTGCCAGTGTCCATCCCGCTCCCGCTTCGTGTCTCGCAAAAGCTTCTTGATACAGGCCTCCTCCCCGCTCGAAGCAGGGGTCTCCGGCCAGGTGTCGCCGTTTTCATATTCGTAGCCTTTGTGGATCAAGAGGGTCGCGTCGCCACCGTCGTCGACGATCAAGTTCGGCCCTTTTCCGTCCGGCCAGGTCAAGGCCTGAAACGTGCACCACCAGTATTCCTCCAGCGTCTCGCCTTTCCAGGCAAAAACCGGAACCCCCGCCGCCGCGATCGCCGCCGCCGCATGGTCCTGGGTCGAGAAAATATTACAGCTTGCCCAGCGAACGTCCGCTCCGAGATCCACGAGGGTCTCAATCAGGACAGCGGTCTGGATCGTCATGTGGAGGGATCCACTAATGCGTACCCCGGAAAGAGGTTTTCCTTCCTTGAATTCCTCCCGAATCGACATCAGTCCGGGCATTTCTTTTTCCGCAATCGAGATCTCCCGACGGCCAAAATCGGCCAGCGACAAGTCGGCGACTTTATAGTCGTCGGTTTTAACAGGTGTTTCAGTAGGCATAATTCAGTCTTCGTTTTAAAGTTTCGAAATCGCAGGATGAGAAAGTTGGTTGCGGGGCGCTCGCTCAGGCTCCAACCGCCGACCGGAGGGCGTCTGCCCGCGTGATTTGCTCCCATGGCAGGTCGTTTTTGGCAAAGTGCCCATAATGGGTCGTCGCCCGGTAAATCGGGGCCAACAAGCCCAGTTCCCGAATGATCCCGGACGGTTTGAAATCAAAAACCTCCCGAACCGCCTTTGCGATCAGCGCATCGTCGACCTTGCCGGTACCGAAGGTGTCGACGTGGATGCTCGTTGGCTCAGGATGTCCAATTGCGTAGGCTACCTGCAACTCACAAGCCCTCGCCAGACCGGACGCGACCACGTGCTTCGCAACCCAGCGGCAGAAGTAGGCTGCCGAGCGGTCAACCTTCGACGGATCTTTTCCCGAGAAGGCACCACCTCCGTGCCGTGCCCAACCTCCGTATGTATCCACAATTATCTTGCGACCCGTCAAACCGGAATCCCCTTCGGGACCACCGATTACAAACTTGCCGGTCGGATTGATCAGGAACTCCGTCTTTTCCGAGAGAAGTTCTGCCGGGAGAACCTTCTTAATCACCTCCTCGACACAGAAATCTCTAATATCCACCTTCGAGACCGCTTTGGTGTGCTGGGTCGAAATCACCACGTTCTCGATCCCGGCAACCTTTCCATCTTCATAACGGACCGCAACCTGGCTCTTCACGTCGGGCCGTAGCCACTCGATCCCGACATCCTTCCGCTGGTGCGCCATTTCCCGGAGGAGGCGATGCGCAAACATGATCGGCGCCGGCATCAGTTCGGGAGTCTGGTCACAGGCGTAACCAAACATGATTCCCTGATCCCCGGCACCTTGCTCAGCGGTATCCTTGCCTTCCGCTGCCCGCGCATCGACCCCCTGGGCAATGTCCTGCGACTGTTTCGTCAGAACATTGGAGATAAACACCTTGTCGGCATGGAAAACATCGTCGTCATTCACATAGCCGATCCCGCGGATCGCCTCGCGAACAACCTGCTCGTAGTTGATCCTCGCGTCCGTCGTAATTTCCCCCGCGATGAAGACGCAATTGCTCTTTACAAGGGTCTCGCAAGCCACCCGGCTGCTCGTGTCCTGCGCAAAGCAGGCGTCAAGAACCGCATCAGAGATCGCATCGGCGACCTTGTCGGGATGACCCTCCCCTACGGATTCGGATGAAAAGATGAATGTCTTTGGCATTTCCCCACGATTGCAGGCGCCGCGCAGATCGCAAGAAAATATATCAACATATCACGATACGTTGATACAAACTCTTCTACTCTCAGGCCGGGAGTTGAGGACGGGACGGTTCCGGCCAGTCAATGTGGAAGAATTCACCCCGCGGTTTATCGGTTCGCTCGTAGGTATGCGCCCCAAAGAAATCGCGCTGGGCCTGCAACAGGTTTTGCGGCAAGCGGGCCGTCCGATAGCTGTCAAAGTAGGACAGCGACATCGCAAAGGTCGGGACTGGAATCCCCGATTCCACCGCGACCGAAACAACTTTTCGCCAGTTTGCCTGTCCTGCCGCAACCGCATCCTTGAAATAGGGGTCGAGAAGGAGATTTGCCAGTTCGGGTTCCCGATCAAACGCCTCCGTGATCTTTTGCAAAAAGCGCGCCCGGATAATGCAGCCGCCCCGCCATATCTCGGCAATTTCCCCAAAGTTCAAGGTCCAGTCATACTCCTTTTGTGCTTCCCGCATCAGTTGGAATCCCTGCGCGTAGGAGCAGATTTTCGAGCAGTAGAGCGCATCCCGGATCGCCTCGATAAAGGCGGTTTTGTCCCCGTCAAAGGCCAACGCCGGACCGGAAAGAACCGCCGACGCCGCCACCCGCTCCTCCTTGATCGCGCTCATGCAACGCGCAAAGACCGCCTCCGCAATCGTCGGGGCCGCCACCCCGAGGTCGAGCGCGTTCACGCTGGTCCATTTTCCCGTGCCCTTCTGGCCAGCCGTATCAAGAACAATGTCGACAAAGGGTGCTCCCGTTTCCGGATCATTCTGCTTGAGAACCTCGGCGGTGATTTCAACCAGGAACGAGTCGAGATCTCCCTTATCCCACTCCGCGAAAACCTCCCCGATCTCTCGCGCCGACATCCCGAGAACCGAACTCATCAGGTGGTAGGCTTCGCAAATCATCTGCATGTCACCGTACTCAATCCCGTTGTGCACCATCTTAACGTAGTGCCCCGCCCCGTTTTCACCGATGTAGGCAGTGCAGGCCACCCCTCCCTCGACCGGCTTGCCCGGCTCAGCTCCTTCCAGCGGAACACCTGTTTCGGCATCAACCTTCGCCGCAATCGCCCTCCAGATCGGTTCGATCTCCTCATAGGCACTGCGCTTGCCCCCGGGCATCAGGGATGGCCCGAAACGAGCTCCTTCCTCCCCGCCGCTGACCCCGGAACCGACAAATCGAAATCCCTTTGCGGAAAGGTCCTCCTCACGCCGGATCGTATCTGTCCATTTTGCGTTCCCCCCGTCGATGATGATGTCATCCGGATCAAGGTGTGGCAGCAGACTATCGATCACTGCATCTGTCGCCGCACCCGCCTTCACCAAAATGATGATCCGCCGCGGACGCTTCAGGGAAGCAACAAAATTCTCAAGACTTTCCGCCCCGTAAAGTGCCCCCGGCGTCGAGGGATTTTCCGCCACAAAATCATGCGTTTTCGAGACCGTCCGATTGTAGACAGAGATTGGAAAACCGTGGTCGGCAATGTTCAGGGCGAGATTCTGGCCCATTACAGCGAGGCCGATCAGGCCGATTTCAGAACGTGCTTCAGTCATCCCGGGATGATCGACAAAAACGCTTCTCTGACGCAAGCGCAGGTTTAGTCCCGCTGCAAGGTTTCACGATTTTCGCTTTCGACACTCACGCCTCCACCCATTTCAGTCACATCCATGGATCGTCTCCAACAAGCATTTGCCGCCCATCCGGACGGAACCCCTTCCCGCGCTTTCGTCAGCTATCTCTGCGCCGGGGATCCCGATTTCCAAACCTCCCTCCAGGCCCTCCGGATCCTCGCCGAGGAAGGGGTCGCCGTTCTCGAAATCGGCGTTCCCTTCAGCGATCCACTTGCCGACGGCAAGACCAACCAACTCGCCGCCGAACGCGCCCTCGCGTCAGGGATGCGGGCCGACGATGTCTTTCGACTTGTCGATGAGCTCCGCGTCGGGGGTATCGAGCAGGCGATCGTTTTTTATACCTATTACAACCTGGTTTTCAGCCGGGGAGTCGAACGCTACGTTCGGGACGCCCGCGAAGCAGGGGTCGACGCCCTCCTCGTCCTCGACCTGCCGCCCGAGGAGGGCGATGACTTCTTTGAGATCTGTGCCCGAGAGGGCATGCGCACCGTCATGATCATCGCACCGACAACACCTCCCGAGCGCATTCCGAAAATCACTGCAGCCGCCACTGGATTCATTTACTATGTCTCGCGCGAAGGTGTCACGGGCGAACGGAGCGAGGCCGCCACTGGAATCGATACCGCCGTCGCTGCGATTCGCGCCCAGACCGACCTCCCCGTCGTCGTTGGATTCGGGATCTCCACCCCCGAACAGGTCAAGGCCACCTGGAAGGTAGCTGACGGTGCAGTCGTCGGCAGTGCGCTCGTCAACGCTCTCGCCAAAGCGGTCATCGCGGGTGACTCGAAACTGGATGGATTCCGCGATAGGATTCGCGAATTACTCGGCAATTCGGTACTGCCGCCCGCTTGATTTCGGATTTGCCACCGACAAACGAGCCAACCTAAATCATTCCTCAAAACCTAAACACTCTCATGAACCATCGCAGAACCCTCCGCAACCTCCTCGCAATTTCACTGCTCGCCCCGGTGACAGCCTTCGGATTCTTTGGAAAGGACAAGACCGAACAGGCCAATGCCGACTTTGACCTCCCGCCTTACGATGGTGTCAAGCACGCCATCGCGGTCGTCGAGCCTGACTATCAATCCTCCTACCGCCCGTCTATCGACCTCGGTTCCAGCGTTCGCAACATGCTCGAAAGTGCCCTCTACGATACAAACCGCTTCATCGTCGTTGAACGCGAGTCCCTTGACGCAACGATCGAGGAACAGGATCTTGCTACCAGCGGTCGCGCCTCCGCCGGTTCGGAAGTCGCCCGTACCGGTTTGATTCGCAACGCCAAATACCTCGCCAAGGTCATCATCACCGACGTCAGCGAGGCCACTTCCGGCGGTTCCGGGGGAATCGGCTTCGGCGGCTTTCGAATTGGCGGATCCACCGGCAAGGCCGAGATCAACATGATCCTCACGATCATTGACTCAACCACCACCGAAATCGTCGCCAAAGAGAGAATCGAGGGCGAGGCCGGCCGCAAAGGGCTCAACTTTGGATACGCCGGAAGCAACTGGGGAGGCGACCTCGGGGGCTTTACAAAAACCCCCCTCGGCGAGGCTGCCTACGACTGCGTCATTCAAGCCACCCGCTTCATCGCCCTCGAAATGGAAGACTTCAAGCTCGACGGACGCGTCGTCACCGTTACCGGTGATAACCGGGTTGTCCTGAACCGGGGCAACGATTTTAAAATCCAACCGGGAATGGTCTTCTCAATCCGTGAGGAGGGAGAACTCCTCACCGATCCCTCAACCGGTGCGGTTCTCGAGCGCATCGAGGGACGCGTGATTTCCGAAATTCGCGTCACCAAGGTCAGTGACAAGATTTCCTACGCAGAACTCGTCGACGGCGAATTGCCCAAACGCGGCGATGTCGTCACCCTTACGGGCGGAATTTGATTACCTGATTTAAAACCTCGATCTACCTCAACCAATACCACGATCCAACCACGCCGAAACCTATGAAAAACATCCTCCTCTTCTGCCTCGCTTTCCTCCCCACCTACGCCCTCGCATTCGAGGGTGACATTCAGATGGAGGTCATCTCTGATGGCGATACGTTTCAGATGACCCTCACGTCCAAGGGTGACCGCATGCGGATGACCCCGGAAGGTGGCGAGGGCATTGTCATCATCGACGTCGGTGCCCGCAAAATGACGGTTCTGATGAACGAGCAAAAGATGTTTCTCGAACGCCCACTTCCCGATGTCGGCGACAAGGACGATCCCGGCTCAGTCGAGGATACCGGCGAAACCAAAGAGATCCTTGGATACAAAGTCCGCAAGGTTATCCACACTTCCAAAAAAGGCGAGGTCGCCCACATCTGGGCCACGACCGAACTCGGTTCCTACGCCCTCTCCGATCTCCCCGGTGCGAAAACAACCATCCCTCGCGGCCTCGAAAAGATCTTTGGCACGACTGATGTTTTCCCGCTCGAATCGACAACCTATGACAAAAAGGGACGCTTGACTGCCGAGACACGCGTTACTGCGATCGAGTCCCGAAACGTATCCGACGCGGAATTGGCTCCACCATCCGATTTCCAGAAGATGGGGGTTCCCGGATTCTCTATCCCCGGCTTGCGCTGATCGGGTTGTGCTCCGACGCAACTTCCTCTTCGCGCTCCTCCCCGACCGCTTTGTTCTCACGGCGGCTACCCTCGGCCCGATTGGAACCCGCTTGCCGGCACCTGGAACCTTCGGCTCCCTCGCCGGGGTTGCTCTCGCAATGCTCTATGTTCCATTTGCCCACCCCATTCTCAGCCTTGTCCTCACCGGCCTGCTCGTCACCTTCGCGATTCCGGTCTGCGGTGAGGCCGAGATTCGTCTCGGGGCTCGCGACCCGGGGGAGATCATTCTCGATGAAGTCGTTGCCGTGCCCCTCGTTTTCATTGGGATATTCCCTTTGCCCGAAGCGACTCCCGGTTGGACATTCATTCTTGCCGGTTTTTTTCTCTTCCGGTTCTTCGACATCCTTAAACCCCTCGGCATCTCCCGTCTCCAATCCCTTCCGGGCGGAAAAGGTGTCGTCATGGACGATGTCGCTGCCGCCCTTGCCGCCGCCATCGTCCTCAACCTTCTCCTGTTTTTCGAGGTCCTGCCATGAGCACCCACCGTCGTCAAAAGTCATCCCGCCGAGGAAAATCAAACGACGGTAATTCGTCCCGGAAGGGACACGTTTTGACCTCTGCTTCCGCCGAATCGCTTGCCCCGTCCACGGGGGATACCCCAACTGAGGGTCATCGCAAACGTCACCATCGACATTCCCGCCACCAGAGCAGGTCACACGAGCGCACCCGCGCCCGTCGCAGCCAGAACAACCGCCGAACACGCCAGAGGATCTTCATCTTCTTCGCATTCGCCTTTTTTTTCCTGCCTGTTTTGCTATTTGCTCAGATCGCCACCCGCTCGGCCGCCCTCGACGCGCCGGACTACTTTGTCGAACAGAGCACACCGGTCTTAGGTCTGGCACAAGGACACAAGATCCTCGGAGGACCCGAAGATCTCCAGATCACCAGCGCGGCAATCAACCCGGTACCCTCAATGTTCTTCCTCCCGCTCGGGAAAATGGCGAATCCCGAAGACCTCCTCGCCCGGGCTGCCCTCTTCATCCCAGCCTTTGTCCTCGTACCCCTCTTTATTGTTTTTTTTGTCCAAACTCTCCGGTGCGAAGACATAGCTCTGCGGCAGTTTGGAATGTTTTCGGGACTTAGCCTCGTACTAATCCCTGCCCTTGCTTTTTCCGAACTCCGTATTGCCCTGTTTTTGCCCGGGCCCTATCCGATCGCGCTCGCCAGCATCCTCCTCGCCTCAGTTTTTATCGCCTACGGGGGAACCAAATCACTCTACTACTTTGCCAATCTGGCGGGACTTCTGACGGCTCTTGCCTCGTGGCTCGAACCGGCCGCCGCCGCCACCTTCTTTGCCATCGTCATCTATCTCCTCGCAACCAACCGCTTTATCGATATCCGCCGGTTTGTGATTGCCTACCTTGGCTTTGGGCTCGTTTTCGGACTGTTCGTGGGGATCATCTTCGGGTTTGGGGAAATGAGGTTCAACCTCGTCGATATCGCTCTGCGTGCGCCTTTCGCATCCTGGTCCGACGAAGGATTCTTCAACTCCTGGGTAGACGGCTACACTGCCGCACTGAAGCACCTTCTACGGGGATGGGGCTGGATCCTCATTCCCGCACTCGTCATCATCCGTCAGGCTTACAAAGAGGTTCGAAGGGCCCGCAAACGTCCCGGAAAGGAACGGTTCGGTCCCCTCACCGCCGGAGTCCTCTGTCTCGGCGCCATCGCAACCCTACCCTTTATTCCGATCACTATGATCCGGATCGGTGGAAACCCCTATGCCCCGGCTCTCTTCATTTTCCCCGTATGCGTCGCGATCGGTCTGGTCATACTTTCCGCCTGGCTCCATCACCCCCCCGGCAATCGTATCACTCGCTTCGCGATTGCTGCGGTTTTTTTAGTCGGAGTGCTCGCACCGGTCGTTCGCGAATCGATTCGCCTGATTCAAAATGAATCCCCCTGGTCTCCCCGCCTTACCTCCGTTTTTATCGCCCTGAAAACCGAGCCGGGTTGGTATTACGCTCCTTTCGATCCACTTGCCCACTTGTTGGCCGAAAAACGCCTCTACCCAAACGGTACCGCGATGGACCGTCATCGCTACGCCTCGCCCGAACCCATTACAGTATCAATCCGTGATCTTGTCCCTCTCCCCCGCAGAAAGATCGTCCTCCCCGAAAACCCCGAGGGGCACCCCAGCCTCGGGTTCATTCGCCTTTATTTTCCCTACCACGATCAACCTGCGACCACCGAACCCGAAGACCCCAACATTCCCGTCCTCTCCTACCTCGAGATTCCACCGGACCAATACGAACTGCTCCTCCGCCGCCGCGAACCGCGCTAATTTCCTCCCGAGACCCTCTTCAACCAATTCCACCACCTCAAAACCGACTCCAGATTTCCTCCCCGGAACCCGATCCCGCCTCCCTCGAGAGCGCATAGAACAAGTCTGATAGTCGGTTCAAATAGGCCAGAATCGACGGATCGACCGGACTCTCCCGGTCCAGACCAACGACCCTTCGCTCTGCCCGACGTAATTGCGTTCGAATGACATGGCAAAGGGCATCCACTCGATTCACCCCCGGCAGCAAAAAATGCCGGGAAGGTGCTCCGAGGGACGCTTCAATCGCATCGATCCAATCCTCAACCTCACCCGTAGCCTCCGTCGGCAAGGGCACCTCCGGTCCCTTCCGTCCCCCCGGAACCGTCGCGAGGTGGGCCATGCAGTTCATCAAAATGCTTTGCATCTCCAGCAAGCGGCCACCCCACGGATGCTCCCGACCAACCTCCGCCCGAAGAAGCCCGATCGTTGCCGTGACCTCATCAACCGTCCCGTAGGCCTCCACCCGAACCGAATCTTTCGCCACGGGTTCGCCGCTATACAACCGGGTCTGCCCCCGATCCCCGTTCTTCGTGTAAATCTTCACGACACCATCCTTTTCCCCCTTCCCCGCCCGAGGCAAGCGCCCCTTTACCCCCTTGGCTCCCTCAACTCAAATCGACGACGCTCGACCGACAGGGCAACCCGCGACGTGTCAAAGGCAGCCCCAATTCGTCCATCCCTGAGGAGACCCTCCGGCGTCCCCATAACCAATTGTCCCTTCCGGTCGATCAACAACATCCGCTCACCATATCGGAGACCGAGATCGAGGTCATGGACCGAAAAAATCAAGACCTTCCCCGTCTCCCGCACGAGGTCACGTAAACGCACCAGCAATTCCACCCGATGGGCGAGGTCGAGGAATGCCGTCGGTTCGTCCAACAACAAAACCGGTGTATCCTGGGCGATCGCCCTCCCGATCAGAACCCGTTGACGCTCTCCGTCACTCAGGGTCCCCACCATCCGTCCAAGCAGATCAACCACTCCCGCGCACTCGATCGCCCGCTCCACCGCCTCACGATCAACCCGGCGCAACCGACCACCCCAACCCGTAAACGGATGGCGCCCCATCGCAATAACATCCTCTACACTCGAAAATCCTCCGGGGACACCCGAGGTCAGGGCAATCGCCACGCAGCGCGCCCGCAGAGGTCCCGACATAGCCATCAAACTCTTACCATCCAACAGCATCTGTCCCGCCTCAGGTCGGAGAACCCCCGCCAGAGTCTTCAAAAGGGTACTCTTTCCGGATCCATTCGGACCGACCAGGCAGGTCAAAGCCCCACCATCAGCATGCCCGGCCCAATCCCGGAAAACCGTCACCCGTCGATAGCCCGCCCCGAGCCCGCTCCACTCCAACCGACTCATTCCCGCTCCCATCCAATTCCACGACACAGAACCCACACCACCACCGGTGCCCCGATCAATGCCGTCACGGCATTTAACGGTAAAACCCCCTCTCTCCCCGGCAGAATCGCTACCAGACTGGCCAACAGAGCCATCGAACCTCCCCCGATCAACACCGCCGGATACAGGTAACGCAGATCAGCCGTCCGCAACAAGCCCCGGCATAGATGCGGAACTGCCACCCCGACAAACCCGATCGGACCACAAAACGCCGTCACCGCACCCGCCAGAACGGACGCCGCCGCGAGGACCCAAACCCGCCAGAGCAAAACCCTCACGCCAACCGCCCTCGCAAAATCCTCTCCCGCCCGCATCGCATTCAGAGACTTCAGCGCCACCGCCCCCATCCCCAGACCAATCAACACCGGTACACATAGTCCCGGCAACCGATCCCAACCGGTCGCATCAAACGATCCGTAACTCCAGATGAAAAAGGTCTGCAACCGCTCTGGGGCCGCACTGAACATCAACAAACTAACCAAGGCCGCCACCAGATACCCGATCATCAATCCCACCACCAAAAGGGTCGTCAGCCCCACCCGGATGGAAAGGGCCAGAATCACCGCCATAACCACCCCCGCCCCCGAGGCCGCCGCCAATACCAACGTCCAGATTCCTCCCCCGCTCAGTCCCGATATCAGGGAAGCACCAACCCCACCCGCAGCCAGAACCACCAGGGCAACCCCCAAACTCGCCCCCGCGCTAATCCCCAACACAAAAGGATCCGCCAACGGATTGCGAAACACCGTCTGCATCATCAAACCAGCCCCCGCGAGGGCCGCCCCCGCCAGCACCGCCGTCACCGCCCGCGGCAAACGAATCTCCTTCACCAGAAGTGCCCCCAGATCATCGCCCCCCGAAAAGGCTCCCCAAACCGCCCCAACTCCGCCTGCACCGCTGCTCCCCAACAACAGACTCAACCAAAACAAAACCGCCAGTAATACCCCCAGCACCAAAATCCAGCGCCACCGACAGGCACATCGTGGGTTTTCGCCCAAAGGTCTCACCGCAACCTCCGGTAATATCGCATTTCATGATCCGGAAACAGTTCCGGGTGAAAAATTGCCCCCAGATCAGCGAGAACCTCATCCGGCCGCTGCGCCCCGCGCTCCCAGAAAGGAACTCCGCCCCGCAGACTTAACCCGAGGTCGGAGTTATAAACCCGCCCTTCCCTCAACGACCGAAAGAACCGAAAGCGACGATCCGTTCCCAGAAGCCCCTCCCGCGATTCGAAAGCCCCAACGTTGATCCAGTAATCCACCTCCGCCGCCCCCGCCAGAACCGTCTCCAAATCGCGCGGGACACTCATGGTCGAACGGTCTTCCCAAACATAGGATCCTCCCGCATCCTCAATCAAACGCGCGAGGTAACCTCCCCCGCCTGCACAATACCAGACTCCTCCCCAAGGTGCCCCCGTCAAAACCGTCGGTCTCCCCCCTGTCCCGGAATTTTCCCTGACTTTGTATCGAATTTTCTGATACACATCTGAGATCTCCTCGAACCGCCGACTGGCGGCCTCATCGTCCCCCGTGAATGCCGCAAAAAACCGGATCCATTCCGCCCGTCCCAATGGATGCGGTTCGAGATACGCCGCTGTCGCCACCACCGGTATCCCCAAACGCTCCAACTGCCCCCGTCCCCCAAAGGATTCCATTGCAAATACACTCATGAAAACCACATCCGGTCGCAGCGCGACCAGCGCTTCGAGGTCAACTGCCGCACCGTCCCCCACCCCGACGGTAGCACCTGTCTCAATCCTTTCCCTGATTTCCGGCGAGGTTACCCGATCCGTATCCGCGACTGCAACGATCCGGTCCGCCCTCCCCAGATCGGTAAAGGCACCCAGATAGGTTGTTGACAGCGCAACAATCCGCTCGACCGGCGTACGGATGACCGTGACCCCCTCCTTCAGTTCTTCCGGAACAGCCATGTCTTTCGGAACCAGATAAACGCCACCTTCATTCATCTCCGCAATCGTCTCGACCCGGACCCATCCATTTTCACCCTTCAGACGAAAAAAGGTTGCAAACTCTGGTTCCCCGAAAAGCCAACCCGCGCCCGCGAACAAAATCAGCAAGCCCAACCTCACCCCAAACACCCTTCTCAAAACTTCGATCATTCCGGTCGACATACCGTTCGGATCCCGGGACGCACAAAGGTCAACGTTCTCTCCGCAAATACCCCTCCAACCGCACAGCCCGGCGCGACGAGGGCCTCCCGCCCGAGAATCGTTCCAGGCTGCAGGACTGCATTGCAACCCACCTCGGCCCCGTCTCCGAGGATCGCCCCGAATTTACGCAAACCGGTCTCCCACCGTTCCCCCCCGTCGCGCACCACGATCCGTTGCTGATCAAACCGCAGATTCGAGAGGATCGCCCCGGCCCCAAGGTGTGCCTTCCGTCCCAGAACCGAGTCCCCGACATAACTAAAATGCGGCACCTGCGCCCCCGCGAGGATCAAGCTGTTTTTGAACTCACAGGAATTGCCGAGGACCGCACCCCCTTCGACAATGACCTTTCCACGAATGTAAACCCCCGGACGCAACTCGCACTCCGGCCCAATCCAGGCCGGCCCCTCAATCACCCCATAACTCGGCAGACGTACCGACCGGTGAACAAAAACCGAACCCGTCACGTTAAACCCCTCCGGGTAATCTATCATTCGATCCGGCCACACCTCGGGGTCAAACCCCTCCAAAGCACTCCCGATCGCGGGGATCCATTCCCAAGGCAAAGCCGTTTCCGGGAAAAATTCCCGAAACCCAAACGCCGGTGAGATCGTCACAAAGTCAGAAGCCTGCATTCCCAAAACTCTGCCAGCAGATTCCCCCGCCTTCCAGCGGAAAGCGTCAAAGGTGATTGAAGTAGGTATCCTCGATCAGGCCATGGATCTCCGAGACCATTCCCGCCATGGCCCGCAGTTCTGTTCGCAAGCGGTCCAGACTGCCCCTCGGAGGCTCAAAATCCATCAAAACCGCCGCATCCGCATCCTGCTGCCGGGCAGGAAAGATTTTTCCGAAATCCAGTTGCATCACCCGCTCAGTTGCGGCCTCAACCCGTTCCAGAATCGGCTTGCTCCGGGGCTCGCCTGCCTCGGCATCGATTGCCTCAAGAATTCCGGCCAGGTCCCGCAGATTACAACGAATCGAAACCGGGGCCGCCGGGTGACGCCAGACCAGCGTCAACAGACGATCAAGAAAAACCCGCGATCGAAACTCCCTCCGATAAAGGTCGAGAGAACCCAAAAGCCGCAGCACCGCCGTCAGATCCGTGTCGTCGTCGAGGTGTTCTTTGACCAGCGGTACCGAGGTCGGTAAAAGACTTCCGAGAAACTCGACCAACTCGTAGATGCGCTCCAAACAGGTCCCCATCCGGAAAAAACGCATCCCTGAATCCTTTGCCATCGAACGGTCGAGCGTTCCCAGAAACAGACTGTAACGGTCCGATACCATTTCGGCCGCATCGAGAATCGAGAGGGTCGTCCCGTCCCCCCTTCCCAGTTCCGTGTCCAACCTCCGAACCAGTCGACGCAAAACCTGAATCGACTCCGGGCTCGCAAAATCCGAAATCGTCTGAAGGTTGAAAAGTCCCGCCCTCAGGCACTGCCGGATGCCCGCTCCGTCCGGTGCATCGAGGACCCGCATCGACAACCGCTCAAGGTTCATCGGCATCTTCCGCATCCTCCGGATCCGCACACTCCCGATCGCCGCCGCTGTCGCCCGCCAGAGGGGCCAGTAGACCTTCAACTCGGCCGGTGAGAGTTCCGACCACTGGATCGATTCCAAAAGGCGGAGACGAAACGCCCCCGCCCCCGCCCGCTCAGTGTATCGGGACGCCCAATACATTGATTCTGCCACCCGCGAAGGGGTTGAACCTCCCTGAACAACGAGAAGCGATTCGAGGGGACGACGCACTCCGCCCGTTCCGGTCGCCTCATTCTCGATCACCCAGACATCCTTGACTACCCCCGAGAATCCAATCGTCCCGTCATCCCGCGAATCCATCAGCCGCAGGGTCCCTCCTGGTAAAACAACTGGCTCCTCCCCGAAAAGGCAGAACAACCGCAGCACCCCTGGATATGAAATACCTCCTACCGTCTCAAACTCCCGCCACGGAAAGCGGCGATAACCGATCACCGGGACATCCGGATCCCACGATGACAAGGCCGTCGCCGTTCGCGCCGTCGGAAACAATTCTGGAAATCCGCCCGACTCTCCCAACGCTCCCCGCGCGTTGCGCAGACCGATCCCCGCCAGCTCGGCCTCCATCCACTCCGCTTGATCCGGATCGACTGCGTCAAAGGTCCGCAGCGTCGGCAGGCAGGGGCTCTCATTCAGATACAGACGGGTCAATGCCGAGCACGCCCCGAGGAGGCGCAGGTCTTCCGCCACCTCCACCCCGGGAAGGCTCAGGACCTGAACGCTCCCTTTGCGAAGGCAGTGCAGCAATCCCGGCAAACCCGCGAAAGCATCCTGATCCTGTGCAACCGGATCGATCCGACGTCCCGCGATCGCCCGCAAAATCACATCGACCCGCTCCAACCCCGAAATCGTTTTCAACCATACGCTCGTGTCCCGAACCACCAGATCGCTCGGTGCGACCACCGTGATCCCCATTTGCCGCGCCAAAAATCCCTCCTCAAAACGCGCCCCGGGGGTCGCCTCGGTCAGCAAAACCACCCTCGGAAAAACCGCTCGTGAGGATTCCCGCAGGGCCTCAATCCACCTCCCCGGAAACTCCACCACCGGTTCGATCCGAAGGTTCGCGAACATTTCTGGAAACACCTGCGCCTGCGCCCTCCGAATCATCGTCGTCAGAGCAAGGCCCTCCGGAAAGGCGAGGTGGTTCTGGAAAAACATCCAGGTTCCGTCCTCCATACAAACCAGATCAAATGCCATCAGGATCGCTGGCGTCCCCTCCGATCCATGCCCGGCCAAGGCTCTCAGGTAATCCGGATGTGAAAGGATTACCGAGGGGGGCACAATCCCGGCGTGCAAGGCCCGCTGAGGACCTTGGATGTCTCGCAAAAAGGCCTCGAAAACACGCGCCCTCTGCCCAACTGCCTTTTGTAGGATTCCCCAGTTTTCGGGCGCAAAGATCAGCGGAGCCGGATCAATCGTCAGGCGATTCCTCTCCCCGGAAGCCCCGCCCCCCGACAGGATTGCCCCTAATTCAGAACCCGCCCGCTCAAACCTCGCCAGCCGACGGTCGACCTCGGCCGCACGATAGCATTCCCGAAACCGCCTTAGACCCGGATCTGGTGCGGATCTCCGAAAAGGGGACCGTGTACCTAATGTAGTTTCCTCCGTCACACTCAAATCCAGCAAAAAAAGAGGTCGACCCCGAAAGATCGACCCAAATGTTGATAGTTGCAGCGAATTTCGCCGCCCAAACGAGACTTACCTCAACGGGCCTCGCGACGCATTCGCAACATGTTGTTGAACTTCGCAACCTTGGTCTTCTGACGACGGACGTCGCAGGGCTTCTCGAAGTACCGGCGTGCACGCGCGTCCTTGATCACGCCCTCGCGGTCAAGACGTTTTTTTAAACGGCGCAGCGCCCGTTCAATCGTTTCTCCTTTGCGAACTTTGATGTCGATAGCCATAGAAATTTGAAAACCTCAAGAGAATCACCGATTCCATTACCCGGTCAAGCACAAATCCTTCGAAATCCGCCGAACATCAAAAAAGCTACCCGCCAATAAAGGTGTCGAAAATTGCATCGCTTACCTCGTTGATCCTCGCCTGAACGTAGTCGAGATACTCGTGCAGCCCCTGCATCATAACCTCTCCCACCCGCGTGTAGGTCAGATCATAATACAAACGACCGGCAAGACGCTCTGCCTCGTTCGAAAAACGGCCCAGCTCACTGTTCGTCAGGCGGTGCAGGATTCGGTCAACCCGCTCCACACAAAAGAGAATTGAACGCGGAAACACCGGCGAAAGAACCAGAAATTCCGCCACCCGGTCCGCCGAAACACTCGCCACATAGGACCGGTGGTAAGCCTCCAACCCCGAACAGGACCGCAGCACCGATGTCCACTGCACCGTATCGACCGCCCCCCCGACGTCCTCAACCCGCGGCAGGAGAATGTGATACTTGATGTCGAGAATCCGGCTGGTTTTGTCCCCCCGCTCAATGTATCGCCCGAGGTGGACAAAATTGTACCCCTCCTCCCGAACAAAGGTGCTGTCCGTCAAACCCTGGAAAAGGTGCGAATCGTCCTTGATCTCCTGATAGAATTCATAAGGCCCCCGGTGCCAGACCGTGCTCGTATTGGCCCCCAGGATGCGGAGGTAGGTTTTGTTGATCGCCTCCCACATCTCGGTCGATATCTGGTCGCGGATCATCCGTGCGTTCTGCCGCGCACTCGCATAGCACGAAAGAATCGAGTTCGGATTCGACCGGTTAAAGGTCAGGAAATCCGTCACCGAATAACTGTCCGCCACCGAATAGAGTTTGCGAAACAAATCCCAATCCCCCGTACTCTGGATGATCGGCTCCCAGTGCTCGACCAAACGCGCATCGTTGAGGTCCTTGAAATCAGCCAGGAGATGAAGGTTAACGTCGAGAAGCCGGGCCGTGTTGTCGGCCCGCTCCAAATAGCGGCTCATCCAATAAAGGGTATCGGCAACTCTTGAAAGCATGGTGTAATTATAAAGTTCTTAAATTCCCCTCAGGCATCTGACCACAGAACCCAGGTATCCTTACTCCCGCCGCCTTGGGACGAGTTCACGACGAGCGAACCTTTCCGCAAGGCCACCCGCGTGAGACCACCGGGGATGATCTTCACCTTCTCCCCAAAAAGAATGTAGGGGCGCAAATCGATATGTCGGCCGCCAATCTCCTCCTCCGCGTAGGTCGGATGCCGCGACAGGGATATTGGCTGCTGAGCAATAAAATTCCGCGGCTTCGCCTTAACCATTTCCCGAAAACGGGCTACCTCCTCCTTCGTTGCTGCCGGCCCGATCAGCATCCCGTACCCCCCCGCCTCATTCGCCGATTTTACGACGAGCTGTTCCATGTTTTCGAGGATGTATGGCATTTCAGTCGGCTCCGAGGCCAGATAGGTCTCCACGTTTGGTAGGATCGGATCCTCCGACAAATAGAAGCGGATCATCTCCGGCACGAATTTGTAGATTACCTTGTCGTCGGACACCCCCGTCCCGATCGTGTTCGCGAGGGCAACATTCCCCGCGCGATAGGCATCGACCAGACCCGCAACCCCCAAAACCGAATCCGGTCGGAACACATCCGGATCGAGGAAATTATCATCGATCCGCCGATAAATCACATCCACCCGTTGCAACCCACGGGTCGTCCGCATGTAAACAACCTGATCCTCCACCACGAGGTCACGCCCCTCGACGATCTCGATCCCCATTCGACGCGCCAACATGCAGTGTTCAAAGTAGGCACTGTTGAAGACCCCGGGGGTGAGTAGCACCACCACCGGTTTGTCTGTCCGCGGACTGATGTACTGCAGCGTCTCGAGAAGTGCCTCCGGATAGGTGTCTACCGGGCGGGTTCCCGACATCGGAAAGAACTGCGGAAACAGCCGCTTCATCGCCGTCCGGTTCTCCAGCATGTAAGAAACCCCCGAGGGCGACCGAGCGTTGTCCTCCAATACCAAATACTGCCCCTGGTCATCCCGGATCATGTCCGTCCCGCAGATGTGGATGTAAATGTCGTGCGGAACCTTTACCCCCCGAAAAGCCTCCCGGTAGTGTTCAGAAGAAAGGACGTAAGCCGGGTCGATAACACCCTCCCTGAGGATGCGCTGGTCCGAATAAATATCGGCGCAAAACAGATTCAGCGCCTGAATTCGCTGCGTCAACCCGCGCTCCAGCAAGGCCCACTCACTCGCCGGAATGATCCGCGGGAAAAGATCAAACGGGAAAATACGCTCCGTTCCCTCCGCGTCATCATAGACCGTAAAGGTGACCCCCATCCGCAGAAAAGCTGCCTCAATTGCCTGCTTTTTTTGGCGAAACTCCGTCACCGACAGCTTCGAAAAACGATCGTAAAGGGCACCGTAGTGAGGTCGCACCGTCCCGTCGGGTGCGAACATTTCATCGAAGAAGTCGCCGATCTCATAATTCGAAAAATCCATTCGCTTTTCCATCTAGCCAAAAACGTGCCTGATCAATCAGCTTGACCCCATGACACCATCATGGTTGGATCAAGAATTCCCCTAGCCCGGTGGTGTAATGGTAGCACAGCAGATTCTGGTTCTGTTTGTTGGGGTTCGAGTCCCTACCGGGCTGCCAGACGATATTCCAACCC
>CAZFLQ010000038.1:19645-21163 GCA_964519935.1 uncultured Puniceicoccaceae bacterium
CCCTCGCCCCGCACAATCGTGTAGCCCTGCTCCTTGTAGGGGCGGAGCACAAAATGCGTCGCCGTCGAAAGCACCCCCCCGAGCGTCGCCAGCCGTTCGCTCACAAAGCGGGCAACATTTTGCAAATTCCGCCCATTCACAAACACCAGCAAATCGTAGGCCCCCGACATCAGGTAGCAGCTCTCAACCTCCTGAAAACGACTCACCCGAAGGGCCACCCGATCGAAACCACCCTCTCGCTCAGGACTGATTCGCAATTCAATCACTGCCCGAACCGCATCCCCATTCATATGCTCAGGGTTCAAAACCGGACGCCATCCCAGTAAAACCCCCGATTCCTCCAGCCCGCGCAACTCCGCTTCAACCGCCTCCGGCGTCAGGTCCAGAACCTTCGCCATCTCGGCCGTCGACAGCTTCTCACCCTCCATAATCAGTTTTAAAACATCCGACATTTCCACATTCAAAAACGTTCTGCCCGCGATTCCAATCCGAATCCATCAGGTTCCCGGCGATCCCTCCACTCGTCGGTCCACCAGCAACCGCTCCTCCCACAAATCCGGTCGCCGCTGCCGCGTCCGAAGCTCCCGCTGATCGCGTCTCCATGCCTCAATCGCCGCGTGATTGCCACTAAACAGAACTTCCGGTGGACGCATTCCCCGAAACTCTGGCGGACGGGTCCACTGCGGGATACCCAGAAGGTGTTCTCTAAACGAATCCTGTTCCAGAGATTGGGTTTCCCCCAGAACCCCGGGAATCTGACGACTGACCGCATCCACCACAACCGCCGCTGCAAGGGTCCCATTCGACAAAACGTAGTCGCCGATACTGATTTCCTCGTCGATCAGACACTCCCGAACCCGCTCATCAATCCCCTCGTAGTGTCCGCTAACCAGGACAAGCTGAGTCTCCCTCGCCAGTGCCTCTACCTTTCCCTGCGTCAAACGCTCGCCATCCGGGGCAAGATAAATTACCCGACCCTCCGGACGCCGCACCGTCTCGATCGCAGCAAACAGAGGCTCCGGCTTCAAAACCATCCCGGCACCGCCCCCAAACGGGCGATCATCCGTGATCTGGTGTTTGCCCTCTGCCCAATCCCTCAGTTGGTGCACCTCCGCCTCAATCAAACCCCGCCGCCTCGCCCGTCCAAGGATACTCTCGTCCAGAAAGCCCTCCAGCATCCCTGGGAACAGCGTTATGATATCGAACCGAATCATCCAACAAATCCAAAAAAAGGACCGCACACGGAAAGTGTCGGTCCCATTCGCACTACGAATGACTACAAAGACCTCACTCCGCCACCACTTCGGCAGGTGCCTCCCGTCGTGCCTTCCGGATCAGACTCGCAACCGTCTCGGTCGGCTTTGCACCAACCCCAACCCAATAGTCGACCCGGTCCAGCTTGAGACTCGATTGCTTCTCATCAGCTTTGTTTTGTGGGTCATACGTACCCAATAGCTCGACGAATCGGCCATCGCGGCGTGCCGCCGCTTCGGCGACGACAACCCGATAAAAGGGACG
>CAZFLQ010000039.1:0-1235 GCA_964519935.1 uncultured Puniceicoccaceae bacterium
GCCTCCGAGGTATCTTCGTGGATTTCCCGTCGGATGACGGATTCGGTGATCTCGGACAGGTATTCGCGGAGGACCGCGCTTAGATCAAGAAACTCCGGCCAAAGTGTCTCGCTGACGAAGGACCTTGGAACCCGTGCCATGACAGACTGGCGTTTTTGTCGGGGAAGACGGTAGGGCTGGACTCCATAGCGGCGCAGAAGGGCGACGAAAAGTTTGCGGGTCCACGGATCGGGGAGGGAGAAACGATACTCGACCGGGGGGTCCTGTTCTTCGAACTGCTTGAGCTTGGCCTGAATCCGGGAAAGGGCATCACCGGCCGCATCGCGTTCGCCAGCGGTGGTGGCCCCGGAGAAAAGTCGCTCGACCTTGCGCAAACGTTCCCTCAGTTCCTGTTCTGTCATGTGGTGATCTGACCGGATCGACTCTGGAGGGAGCAATTCAATTCGAAATCATCTGTCGGGGCAGGGAGGCAGTTGCAGTTGAAATGACGCTGAATCAGGTCGATAGTTTTGGATGATTAGTTGCTGCAAACGTCTTTCGCCCAATCTGTTTTTGTTGATCATCATTGGGAATCTCTGCGCGGCAGAGGTGCCATCCGAGATTCCGGAGGGAATGGCCTGGGTTCCTGGTGGGGAGTTTGTGATGGGGACGGACGATCAGAAGGTGATGGCAAATGAACGACCGGCCCACCGGGTGAGGGTGGATGGCTTTCTGATGGATGCGACGCCGGTGACGAACGCGGAGTTCCAGAGATTTGTGGAGGCAACCGGGTACGTGACAACGGCTGAAACGGACATTGATTGGGAGGTCATGAAGCAACAGGTTCCGGCGGGAACACCGCGACCACCGGATGAGATGCTACAGGCTGGATCGATCGTATTTACGCCTCCGGAGACTCCGGTCCCGCTCGAGAACCTCTATCTTTGGTTTGCCTGGAAAACCGGTGCGAACTGGCGTCAACCGGGAGGGCCGGGGAGTTCGATCGAAGGTCTCGAGGACCATCCGGTAGTCCATGTTTCCTGGGATGACGCCAACGCCTATGCGAAGTGGGCGGGCAAAGAATTGCCAACTGAAGCGGAGTGGGAATATGCCGCGCGGGGCGGAAAGGAGGGGGCCCGGTTTTTCTGGGGAAACGAGTTCCGTCCGGAGGGCTCGTACCGGGCAAATGTTTGGACCGGCGAGTTCCCCCATCTAAACACGAAGGAGGACGGATACGAACGGACATCCCCGGTTGG
>CAZFLQ010000039.1:1335-13707 GCA_964519935.1 uncultured Puniceicoccaceae bacterium
CGACCAACCGCACGGAGGGGGACGCCACCGGATACGAGTACCTCGCACATTGGATTTCGCTGCATCGTTCGTCCGTAGAATTGCCTTTGCCTGACACGTTCGTTTCTCGTCAGTCGGTTTGCGATCCTGCGCAAGGCGAGGGAGGTTGTGTCATGATTCGAGGAATACCGCTCCTACTTTTCCGCTCTCTGAGCGTTTTCATTCTGCTACAACCGGCGATTTTGGTGGGCCTACCCCCGAGTCCGGTTGAGGAGGCCGAGACGGTGGTCCGGTTGCAGCTGGAGGCACTCCAAACCAACGACAAACCGGAAGCAGATTCCGGGATCGCGACTGCCTGGAATTATGCCCATCCGGACAACCGCCGGGCAACTGGCCCCCTCGACCGCTTTACCCTGATGCTGAAGGGTGTTACCTATCGGGATTTGCTCGATCATCGCACCCATAGCCTTGAGCTCGAAGCAGCCAGCGAGACCGTGGTTGTGTTCCGGGTGACGGTCGTCCCGGAAAGCGGTCTGACCCGTCTGGTCTATTTTTGGGCTGTTGCCAAAATCGGGGAAGGCGAGCGTTCCGGGGAATGGGGAACGACGGCGGTCTCGGCACCGATGGTCGAGGAAACTCCGGTTTAGGCTCTGGGTGCTCCGGCCTTTGCACCAGGGGTTGTGATTCCGCCGAGTGGTGTTATCGTTTCGCTAATGGATCGGGTGGTGATAGCGGGGGCGAGCGGTTTTGTTGGAACGCATTTGATGCGTCATCTCGGGGGTGCGGGAGAGGATGGATTTGAGATTCACGCCCTGACCCGTTCGCGCAAGCGGGCAGAGACCCCGAGCGAAATTCCGGGGGTCGAGTGGATTGAGTGCGACCTTTTTGGGATGCGTTCGGTCGAGGAACGGTTGGAGGGTGCCCGTTACGCAATTTACCTGGTGCATTCGATGCAGAAGTCGGCGCGGCTGGTGCAGGCGGATTTTTCCGACCTCGATTTGTTGTTGGCGGATAATTTCGCGAGGGCGGCGGCGGTGAACGGGCTGGAGCGGATTCTCTATGTGGGGGGGATTCTCCCGAACGTACCCTCTTCGAAGCAGTCCTTGCACCTGCGGAGCCGTCATGAGGTCGAGCGGATTTTGGGGGCGCGTGGCGTTCCTCTGACGGCCCTGCGGGCGGGGGTGATCGTGGGACCGGGAGGGTCGTCGATTCGGATTCTCGTCAATCTGGTTCGGCGTTTGCGCCTGATGATACTGCCAAAGTGGTCAAAGAGCCCAACCCGGCCGTTGGCAGTGGGCGATCTGTGCCGGACGGTCGAGCATGTTTTGAGAATGCCAAAGTCCGAGTATGTCGGGGCCTATGATCTCGGGGGACCGGAGGAATTGAGCTATGGGGAAATGATCTCGGGGACGGCCCGGGTGATGGGATTGCGACGGGCATTCATCCATGCGCCGATCCATGCGATCCACCTCTCGAGTCTCTGGGTGCAGGTGATGAGCCAGAGTCCGGGGGCATTGGTGAGCCCCTTGCTGGAAAGTCTCCGACATCCGATGCGATTACGGATGAACCGGTTGCAGGAATGGATGGAACCGGAGGCGGTTCGGTTTGAGACCGCCCTCGCGGAGAGCCTCGATCCGGAGCGGAGACACCTGTTGCCGAATCCGCGCGAATTCATGCTCGGGGCGGACCGGAAGGCAATCCGACAGCTCAGTCGGGTGCGTTCGATCCAGCGAATTCAACGCCCGGCGGACTGGAATGCAAAAATGGTGGCGGGTTTTTACTTTGACTGGATTCCGCAGCTTCTCCGTCCCCTGATCCGGACACGGGTTGAGGCGAACGGAGATTGCGCCTTTTGCCTCCTGGGGTTGAAGGCACCGATGCTGGTTCTGTTGTTTGAGGAGGAGAACAGTTCGGACGATCGGCGCTTGTATTGGATTGAACGCGGCTGGCTGGCGGCATCGGGGGAAAGCAACCGGCGGGCGCGATTCGAGTTCCGTGACGTCGAGGGGACCGGAGAAACGATCGCGGCGATTCATGATTTTCTACCGGCCCTGCCGTGGTGGATTTACACGGTGACGCAGGCCCCCTTCCACGCCCTCGTGATGCACCTCTTTCGGCGTCATCTGAAGCGGATGGTTGCCCGCCGGGGTGGTCGGGGGGAACCGGATCATTCCGGTTCCCGGATGGAATCGATCAGCTGACGGACTTCGGCGGCGGGTAGTTTTGTGAAGGTTGGGGGACTAAATGTAGTTTTGGGGGTTTTCAGGCTTGAGTTTCAATCGGGGTTCCGGCTTGGTTTAACGCTTAGCGTTAGGGATCGTCTTTCTTTGAGGAGGCTGTCCCCATGACTGGCATCCCGGGTTTCCGGGGTGTTTCAACGGTGTTTCGGGTGTAGTGCTCGGGCACGGGTTCCCCGGTGGGAGCTCCGCAGTCGTGTGAAGCAGAAAATACTACATGTCAGAAGCCATCAATAAACTGGAGATCATCCAAACCCATCAGCAGAAGGACGGGGACACCGGATCGTGTGAGGTGCAAATTGCACTCCTGACGGCCCGGATTTCCCACCTGACCGAGCATTTGCGGGCGAATCGGAAGGACTTCCATTCCCGCCGCGGTCTGATCAAAATGACCAGTCGCCGCCGGAAGCTCCTCGACTACCTGAAGCGTACGGAGCTGGAACGCTACAATGCGATCATCCAGAAGCTCGGACTACGCCGATGATGATTGGAAGCTGAGCCTTTACGAGGGATGCGGTCCACGCGGGATCGCATCCCTTTTTACGAAACCACCTGTCTTCCACGATTCAGATCAGCATCGACCGGCGCGTCGATGGGGAGGCGGGACCCTAACCTACAAGAAGCGTCAAGAAGACAGAAGAAATGAAGCAAGAAACAACTGCTGTGGTGGAGGGACTCGGAATCGAGTTCAACACCGGAACCATCGCCAAGCTCGCGGGCGGAGCTGTAACTGTGAGCCTGGGTGATACCAGTATCCTCGTAACCGCCTGTGCGGCGGAAACACTCCGTCCCGGTCAGGACTTTTTCCCCCTGACGGTCGATTATCGGGAAAAGTTTGCCGCTGCCGGTCGTTTCCCGGGTGGCTATTTCAAACGGGAAGGGCGCCCCTCGGAGAAGGAGATTCTGACCTCGCGTCTCTGCGACCGTCCGCTTCGGCCGCTTTTCCCGAAAGGGTTTTTGAACGAAGTTCAGGTCATTGGGACCTGCCTGGCGGTCGACAAGGTCAACGATCCCGACGTCTTGATGGTAAACGGGGCATCGGCCGCGTTGATGGTCTCGGATATCCCGTGGAATGGGCCGATCGGCTGCATCCGCCTGGCTGAGATCGACGGTGAATTTGTCGTCAACCCGACCCACGAACAGATGTACGATTCCGATCTCGACCTGATTTATGTCGGGAACGAGAAGGAAATGATGATGATCGAGGGCAGTGCCGAGGTCATGCCCGAAGAGCGCTTTATCGAAGCTCTCGAATTTGCCCATCAGGCGATTCAGCCGCTGATTGCGGCGCAGAAGGAACTGGCTTCGAAGGTCGCGAAGACGAAGGCCGAGTTCAATCTCGTTGTGGCCCCGGAGGACGTTCTCGCGATCTGCCGCGAGGCGGCAGCGGGGCAGCTTGAGGACGCGATCTTCAAGCCGTCGAAGCAAGAGCGTGGTAAAGCGGTCGGGGTTGTTATGGCGGAGGCCGAAAAAGTCGTCGCGGAAAAACTGGGTGAAGGCGTCTACACCGGTGACGATATCAAGATGGCTTTCGAGGTCCTGCAGGAGGAAGTTTACCGGAGTAACATTCTCGATCACGGCAAGCGCAGCGACGGTCGCGGTCCGGGAGACCTGCGCCCGATCAGCGCGGAGGTGGACGTCCTGCCGAAGGTCCACGGATCATCGCTGTTTTCGCGGGGCGAAACCCAGGCTCTGGTTCTGGCGACCCTCGGAACTGGCAAGGATGCCCAGGAATTGGACGCGCTGACGGGGGGGACGCCCTCGAAGTCCTTTATTCTGCACTACAATTTCCCGCCGTTCTCGGTTGGGGAGGCGGGTCGTTTCGGATTTACGGGGCGCCGGGAGATCGGGCACGGAGCCCTCGCGGAGCGCTCCCTGTTGCCGATTGTGCCGCCGGAGGACGAGTTTCCCTACTCGATCCGCCTGGTTTCGGAGATCATGAGTTCGAACGGATCGACCTCGATGGCATCGATTTGTGGTGGATGCCTCGCCCTGATGGATGCGGGGGTACCGGTCACGGATATGGTGGCGGGGATCTCAGCGGGTCTGGTTTCGCGTTTCGACGAGAACGGAAACATGGTCAACTACAAGATTCTGACAGACATTCTCGGGGCGGAAGACCACTTTGGAGACATGGACTTCAAATTGGCGGGGACCCGTGAGGGGATCACTGGATTCCAGCTCGACCTGAAGATTCAGGGCCTCGATTTCAAGGTTGCGAGGGAGGCGATCATGCAAGCTCGCGAGGCCCGTTTGAAGATTCTCGAGGTCATGGCGGCAACCTGCGAAAAGCCGCGTTCGGAAATCAATCCGAATGCACCGCGGATCCATTCGATGATGATTGATCCGGATAAGATCGGGGCATTGATTGGACCGGGTGGTAAAAACATCCGCCGGATCCAGGAATTGTCGGGTGCGGATATCCAGATCAACGAGGATAACTCGGGCAAAATTCTGGTCTACGCGAGCGACGCAAACGCTCTCGCGCGGGCGGTTGAGGAGATTGATTTGTGTTCCTCTGAAATCGTTGTCGGCAAGGTTTACCGCGGGGTTGTTCGCGGGGTGAAGGAATTCGGGGCCTTCGTCGAATGTCTGCCGGGGAAGGAAGGCCTTGTGCATATTTCCGAACTGGCGGAATTCCGGGTCAAGAACACCGAGGACGTCTGCAAGCTTGGCGACGAGATGATGGTCAAGTGCATCGGAATCGACGACAAAGGTCGCGTTAAGCTAAGCCGGAAGGCTGCCCTCGAGGACGCGAAGACGAACGACGAAGTCGAAGAGGACGTTTGATCGAACGACAGCTTGTCGGAAGTTTAACAAAGGGGTCGCGGTGGGCGGCCCCTTTTTTTTGTCCAATTGTCGGTTGGCCTGGAGAAAAACTGTGAAAAGCTGTTGACATGATGCGAATGCGACCCAGTCTCGATCATTGTCATGGTGAGAACAGGTCGCAGTTGCAATAAGGGGAGGGGCTTTTCCCTGATCGAAATTTTGTCCGTGATTGGCGTCGTCGCGGTGCTGATGGGATTGCTGGTTCCGGCGATCGGGGCAGTCCGGGATCGGGCGGCAACTGCGGCGGACGGAAAGCGTTTGAAGACTCTTGTGCAAGCTTATCTAGCGACTGAGACCGAGGGGGCATTGATGCCCGGGTTTGATGATTCGGCGCGGGCGGAAGTTCCCGGGGGCGTCGAGGTTTCCGGTGCGGCGGCGGCGCGTTATCCGTGGCGGCTAGGGCCCTACCTGAATGATCGCGTCGCGGAGATTCTGATCTCGGAAGATCTTCGGGAGATTTACGGGCCGGACGATCACTATGCGGTCAGCCTGATGCCGTCATTCGGGATGAATTCGACCTTTGTCGGGGGTGAATTTCGTGGGGGTCGGCCTGTTATTGGGGGGCGTAATTTGGCGTCACGGACGACGATGGTTCCGGACCCTTCACGGTTGATCGTATTTGCATCCGCGTTTACGACGGGGACGGGCGATGAGATTATCCCGGGGTTTTTCAAAGTCACGCCGCCCACCGCAGCGACCGTTTCGGAGAACCCTGCGCGGACCGGAAATGTTCATTACCGTTATGGTGGAAAGGCACTGTGTGCTTTTCTCGACGGGAGCGTCAGGCTGATGAGCCCGGAAGATCTGGTCGATATGCGTTACTGGAGCATCGGAGCCCAGTTACGCGATGACCCCAATTGGGCCGGACGGACGGCACCCCAGGCTCTGAGGTGAGGTATTCGAAGGCGTTGTTGTGTCGATCTCTGAGATTTGAATCCAAATGGCTGATTACAGTTTGAGAAACTTAAAACGCACAGTTGTGTCGAGTTGTCTGCTCGGGGCGATGGCGTCCTCGGTGCCGGGTCAGTATCTCTTCGAGGGGTATATTGATCCGGGGTTTGGCGGGAATGCCGTCTATGCGGGGTGGAATGTGTTCTACAGTGCCAACGAGGAGCCGAATTTCCCGAGTTCGGCGGCCCCCTTCGGAACATTTGGGCCTGCCTCGGCGGCTGGATTTTCCGACCCGACCGGTTCGGCCTGGAACCCGGTTGATCCACTTGCGTTTTGGGACAACCGCAATCCGACGGTGACGAACGTTACGGGCGGAGCCTTTCTGATCAGCCCTGGCTTTGCTGGCAATATTTACAGCTTTTCGGAGGCTCTTGAGTTTGAAATCGAGCACTCGGTCGATGAACCGCTCGAATCGGTGTTGCTCCAGTTTCAGACGGCGGGAACGGCGGTGGATTTCGAATCGATTCGATTGGAATACCAGAACGGTTCCGGCGTGACATCGCGGGCGGCATCGGAGTGGGTCCGCGAATTTAGGGGTTCGGGTTCGAGTTTTGGGGGAAACTCGAACCGAAACGCTTTGGAGTGGGATCTGAGCGGTCTTGGTGTTACCGATTACAAAATCGTTTTTGAAGCTGCGGGGTCGAGTCTGAGTCTTCAAGAAGTTTTGTTGGACACGACGGATACTTTTGCGTCGGCGGTCCCGAGCGCCGGTTTCTTCGAGGGCACGGTCGGCAATGGATGGACTGAATCGGGGAACTGGAGGGACAATCGTACGCCGGAGAGCCGGGGTAACCTCTGGATCGAAGGTGGGGGTCAGTTGGATCTGGGTTCGGAGGAGCGCGAGGTTGGTTTGGTTGGGTTCCGGGGGGCCAACGATTTTCAGATTTTCGGAGATGGAGATCTCACGGTGAACACCGGGTTCTCGGTCTCTGGTTCGGGCTACCAACATGAGGTGTTGAATGACTTGAAGACCGGCGGGATCCAGGTCGTCTCGGTAGATGCGGGATCTGAACTGATTCTGAGCGGGGCGATTCGGGGAAACTTCGGGTTCGAAAAGTCCGGTGAAGGATGGTTGGTCCTGTCGGGAGACAATACCTTTTCGGGGTCGCTGGGCATCCTCGGGGGCGGGATCAGGATTGAAGGTGGAAATGCCGGGTTGGGGGGAGTTTCGATTCTGCGGGGAGATCTTGAAATCGTCGCGGGAGGGGACATCGGGACCGGAGGGACCGCAGTGAACCTCGGGGCGGACTCATCGATTTTCGAATTCTCCGACAGTCTTGGGGCAACCCTGCGGCTAAACGGTGATGTCGCTCTGAGCCGAGGAATTGTCGTTGCCCAAGGGACGTTTGAAAAGTCGATAAGAGCTGTAAACACGATTGGCGGTGCGCGCATGGATGGCGATCTTCGTTTTCCCGGCACCGGTAGTGACCTCGAGATAGGGGTTGAGGGAAGTGACGGATTGCTCGAGCTGGGGGGTGACCTCGACATGCCGATTGCATCGCGGATCATCAAGCGCGGCGCGGGTACTTTTGTATTTTCGGGAGGCGGTGGAACGCGGGGCTCATTTGATGTGATGGAAGGGTTCTTCCGGGTAGCTGACAGTGGTTCGATGACAACGACCGGTTCGTGGACGGTGGCGGCGGGTTCGAAAATGGGGGGCGGGGGCGAAATCGGTCTGGCTGGCGGAGAGTCGATCAGACTGGCGGGTGATCTCGTTGTGGATGGGAAAGCAGGAGGACTTCGTCTCGGATTGCAGAACGACACACGATTGATTGGCGAGGTGGGCGGATCGTTCCTCTTTGATTTTCGGGAGGGGAATGTCGCCCTCACGTTTGGGGCGGTGGGACCGTGGATCGAGGGTTGGGAGAATCTTTCGATCCATCTTTTGTTGCCAGACGATTTCAACTACGACATCGCGCGGACGCTTTTTGAAAACGTCGTTCTGGCGAATCCCGGGGCGATTGGAGGGATCACGGGTTTTGATCAAAAAGGTTATGCCGCGTCCCTTTCGGCGAGCGGCGGCAACTTGATTCTCGGGTTCACGGCTATTCCCGAGGTCGGTTCCCTCGGATTGTCAGTTGGACTGGTCCTCGGCTGGACGCTCCTTCGCCGGAGGGGTCGGAGGACGTGATCAGGCGCATTGAATTTTGAAACCATGAAGCATCAACCTATGAGAACAATACAGAAAACAGCTCGCAGCCTCGTGGCCGCGACCGCGATGACATCCGTTGCCAGTGCCTTGGTCGATCCTGGATTGACCGGGACTGCCGAGACCGAAATCTGGAGCGGATTAACGGGAACCAACTATCCAGATTACCCGGACTTCAGCGATACCGGAGACGGAGGATTCAGTTCCCTGTGGCCCAGTCCGATCAGCCCGACGGGTGTCGGGTCGGCCGGAAAGGCGGACTTTGATAAGGTTGGGGGAGGGGGATATCCGGCGTCCAATTCCCTCTACAATCACACGATTCCGGGAACCTATCGGGTTGCGAATGGGAATCCGCTGTCGGGACTGGAGACGGTAGTTTTTCAGATCGACCTCGGAGCGGGATCGCCGGGATTCTTTGCTTCGACGCCGGTGTTGAACTACGATAGCGGGACGCAGAACCTTGCGCCGGATTTCAGTGAGGTCGGGACAGGGGATTTTTCTTCTGCCTTCGGCGGACCGCCCGTACCGACCACGCTGCACGCATTCCAGTGGGACCTGTCCAGTATTCCGGGACCTGTGAGCGACTATCAGATCGTTTGGACTACAGACACCTTCGCCACGACCTTCGAGTTGGGGCTCTACAGCAGTGACACGTATACAGGAAACAGCATCACGGCAGTTCCGGAGGCATCGATGACGGGGGCGGTGCTTGGAATTCTCGGATTCGCATGTTTGCGTCGTCGTTCGAGAAGGCAGGCCTGGAAATGAACCGGTTACTTTGGTCATTTCTGGCTTTGGTGCTCTGCGGGTCGGTTGCGGCCCGGGCGGCAGCAAATGGGGAGGAGCCGAGGTGGATAACGGTTGATGCCCCGCTGACCGAGATCGTCTTTGCGCTCGGACTCGGTGATCGGGTGATTGCGGTAGATACATCAAGCACGCGGCCGGACGTGGTCACGGATTTGCCCCAAGTCGGGTATGTTCGGGCAATGAACGCGGAGGGACTGCTGGCCCTGAGGCCTGATCGAATCCTTGCGACAACCTCGATTGGGCCGCCTCTCGTGGTTGAGCAGATCCGGCGCAGCGGGGTCGCCATGACGATACTGGATCGTCCGGAGGATTCCGAATCATTGTATGCGGCGATCCGGCAAGTGGCGGATCTTGGAGGCGTCGAGGAGCGGGCGGAGGCGATGGTGGCCGATCTGGAGCGGGACTTTGCGGAGCTGGGTCGTATCGTTCCGGCTGATCGGTCGGAGATCCGGGCGGTCTTTATTCTGGCGCATTTTGGTGACGGGAGAGGAGCCGGAGGGGATACCCTGGCGGCGAAGCTCCTCGAAATCGTCGGGGTTGAGAATGTGTTGAAGGACCGGAACGGTTATGTCGGGCTTTCAACCGAGGCATTGCTGGGTCTTCGACCCGACGTCCTCCTGATCGGAACTCAGGGGCTTACCCCGGATCATCGGAGGGGAGACTTGCTGCGGATGGGCGGAGTCGAGGAACTGGCGGGAATCGGGACGCTCAGAGTGATTCCAGTCGACCTAACGGAGACATTGGTTTTCGGTCCGCGGTTTGGAAAGTCGGCGGTCCAACTTGCAAGGACGCTTCACAAGCCCGGGGCGGAATCGGGCGGGGCTGGCGAGACAACGATCCGCCGATGATGGGTAGTCGGAAAAACGGGTTCCGTTTGATCGGGCTGTCGCTGGCATTTGTGGGCCTGATGGCGGGGGGCGTGTTCGCCCTCGCTTCGGGTCCTTTGGCGGTGAGTCCAGAGGCGGTTTGGAAGTCAATTGGGGTGACGGTTGGGTGGCTTCCAGCGGAGGCAGTCGATCCGGTCGAGAGGACTGTTGTGATTGATATTCGACTGCCGCGGGTAGCCCTTGCGTTGCTGGTCGGAGGCGGTCTCGCGATGGCGGGGGCGTCGATGCAAAGTCTGTTCCGCAATCCGCTGGCGGATCCGGGTATTGTTGGGGTTTCGATGGGGGGTGTGATCGGCGCGGTCGGGGCGATCGTCCTCGTTCCAAGGTTGATGCCCACTTTTATCGCAGAGAGTGCCGGTCCGTGGATCATACCCGCCGCGTCGATGATTGGGGCCATCTTAACGACCTTGCTGATTTACCGTTTGTCGCGGGTAGGCGGGCAGGTGGATCTTGTTTCGATGATTCTCGTTGGGATCGCCCTGAACGCAATGGGTGGTGCTTTTGTGGGACTGATGACCTTCCTTGCAACGGACGACGAGCTGCGGACTTTGACATTCTGGGGTCTCGGCAGCCTCGGACGCTCGGGATGGGATCTGATACTTCCCGGATTGCCGCTGCTGATTATTCCAATGATTCTTCTTCCGCTTTTCGCAGTCTGGCTAAACGCATTGATGCTGGGTGAAGAAGGGGCGATTGCGCTGGGGGTTGACCTGAGGCGAACCAAGCGTTGGCTGGTGACGCTGGTGGCGGCTTTGGTGGGCGCGGCAACCGCGCTGTGTGGGATGATTGGCTTTGTATCCCTGGTGGTCCCGCACATGTGTCGAGGCGTTCTCGGTCCCGACATGCGCTGGCTGTTGCCAGCCTGTGGGATCGGCGGCGGTGGACTGCTTCTCTGCGCGGATGCTGTTGCGCGGACGGTAGTATCGCCGGCCGAATTGCCTATCGGAATCCTGACGTCGCTTTTGGGGGGACCGCTTTTCCTGTTTTTGCTTTTGAAGCGCAAGCAATCGATGGAGGCTGTCGGATGAACATCTCCTTTGAAGGCGTCGAGCTAATCCGTAACCGACAGCACTGCTTGAAGGGGGTTGGAGGGATTTTCCGGAGCGGGCAGTTGACGGTGATCGCCGGGCCGAACGGTGCGGGAAAATCAACCCTGCTTCGATGTCTTGCCGGGGTGATCTGCCCGAATGCGGGGTCGATTCGAATCGGTGATCGTGAAATTGATACGTATGGTCGGGGCGAGCTTGCGAGGATTCGAGGATTCATGCCGCAGGAACAGCACATCCCGTTTCCAATCACGGTCGAGGATTTGGTCGCGCTGGGGCGTTTCCCGCACCGCGGGAAAAGGCTTCAAGGTGCCGATCTGAAGCATGATCCGGTTGGAGACGCGCTTGGCCGAGTCGAGATGTTGGGCTTTCGGGGGCGCCTATTGCGGACCCTGTCGGGGGGAGAGCGGCAGCGGGTACATTTTGCGAGGGTGCTGGCGCAACTGGATGGACGAGCCCCGGCGGGCGGTGTTCTGCTTTTGGATGAACCCGTGGCGGCTCTTGATCTCCGGCATCAACACACGCTTCTGACGATTGCCGGGCAACTGGCGCGTGAAGAGAACCTGACCGTTGTGATGGTCTTGCACGATCTGAACCACGTTCTGACCTATGCCGATAACGTTTACCTGATGGATCGGGGTGATGTTCTCGAAAGCGGTCCTCCCGACCGGATCCTGGTTCCAGATCGGATTCGGGAGGTTTACGGAATGGAGTCTTGTCTGGTTGGGGATCCCCGCCCGATTCTGCGTATTTTGGGACCCGCATCGCAATCGCGGTCTACTTTTTGAATTTATGACACAAACAGATACCAACACCAACATCCCGGCTGAACCAACTTCAACCAAGGCCGAAAGCCGTGTGATTCGAGAGATGCACGAGTTGATTAATGAACGGAGAACGCTGATTCTCGCGACAGTCGACGAATCGGGGATGCCCGATGCGAGCTATGCGCCTTTTGTCCGAAGCGAAAGGGGCGGATTTCTTGTGTACGTCAGCGAAATCGCACGGCACACGGCGAATTTGCTGAAGGATCGGAAGACCTCGGTTATGTTGATCGAGGACGAGGGAGAAGCGGATCAAACCTACGCCCACCGTCGGTTGACGCTTCCTTGTGGGGTGGAGGTGATCGAGCGGGGATCGGAAGCCTTTCGACTGGGGATGGAGCGCCTCCAGCAACGCCACGGTGACATCATCCAGAATATAGGAAGGATGATTGATTTTCATCTCCTCGAACTAAGTCCATCCGGTCCGGCCCGGCTCGTTCTCGGTTTCGGTCGTGCCTACGATGTTGCGGGCGAGGGGTTGGACCGAATTGAGCATCTGAACGGTCGCGGGGCGACCGGTGGCCATCGAATCGCGGGGCACCGGGTCGGGGACGACGTGTGACGGGGCAGTTTCTGCTGTGCTTTGAGGGAAGGAGCGATCCGGGAGGTTCTCAAGGTGTTTTCTTCAGCTCGCCATGGCGGTCGAGAGTTCCGACCGCCGAT
>CAZFLQ010000039.1:13807-20097 GCA_964519935.1 uncultured Puniceicoccaceae bacterium
TTGAGTCAATCGACGGGTCATCGTTGACGGGCTTTTTTTGCGTTGAGGTCAGGAGGCGGGGCCGGTTTTATATGGGCACTGCAATTCAGAACTCACGATGAAGCCTCCATTCGACCGTCAAAATGAAAGTATTCGAACTCTTCTACGGGTGGGAGCTGCGATTCTCCTCCCTGTCGGGGGAATTTTCACGCTGATCGGGATGGTCGATTTTTTCAGGGCGTTCGGGAGTATGGGGCAGCCGAAACTCTTCTGGTGCGCCTTTGTTGGCCTACCCCTCGTCGCGGCGGGGATGTTTTGTTTTAAAGCGGGATTCCTCGGGAAGATCACTGCCTACGTGGCAGGAGAGTCTGCGCCAGCTCTCCGGAAAACGGTTCACTACGTGGCCGACGGGCTGAAGGATCGGTTGGATGGTGGTGACCAGCCGGAAGAGGAGCGACCCGGGGTGCGCCTGGAGCGGCTGGAGAATTTACACCGCAAAGGTCTGATCTCCGAGAACGAATACGCCACAAAGCGGTCCGAGATACTTCAGGAGCTGTAGGAGACTGGACGAGCTGACTAGAAAGCCAAGCCCTGCTGGGTGGGTCAACCTTGAAGGGAGGCGACAAATTTGTCGGCCCATTCTTCGAAGCCGTCTTCGAAATCCACGTCGAGGTCGACACGGTCGAAGATCTTTTTGGCACCAGCCTTGGTGAGGGCGTCCTCGACCTTCTTGCCGCACCCGCAGAATTCGTCGTAGGAGGTATCGCCAAGAGAGCAAACCGCGAACTCGAGGTTGGGAAGTTCACCCGCTTTTCCGTCGTAGAGGGCGTAGCAAAAATCTTCGGCATCGTCGGGGGGATCGCCTTCGCCCCAAGTCGAAATCACGATGGCAATACGCCCCTCGTTTTGGAGATTTTCGACGTCGTATTCGGAGACATCAACGACCTCGGCCGTGACCCCGGCATCGGAGCATTTTTCAGCGAGGTTGTTGGCGCACTCTTCCGCGTTTCCGGTCATGGTGCCGTAGAGAATTTTCAGTGTATCACTCATTTCGATGTTACAGATTCGGTTTAAGTATTGAAGAAAGATTCAAGTAAAGCAAAAATCTGCCGAGATTTATGCCAAACTTGCCCCGGTGCGGGCTTTTACAAAGTTGATCACTTTGGTGTCGTCGTCATCGGCGGCCCAGACAACACGGAGGAATTCGGAGGGTTCGATGTTGTGTTCGCGGAAAAAGCGTCGGTCGCCGCCGCAACCATACATGAGGTCGGTCGGCATTTCGCCAGCAAGTTTGGCGCGGGCTTTCGGGAGGATGCGGGGAAGCCAGGTGATCCCCTCAATCGACGCATCTTTGGGGGGGAGTTCGTCCATCGAAATTTTGTGATCCGATGGAACTCCCTTTTGGATGTGATGAAAGTAGTCGCGACGAACTGCAGAGATTAAGAGAAAGGTACCGAAGTCAGGGTCGCCACCGGAGACGTAGTCCTCGACGTAATCATAAACCTCCATGACCCCGAGGCCATGGGACTGGAGAAAGGTGAGTTCGGCACCGTCGAAATAGGAATCGGGCTGCCGATTGCCAGACTGATACCTCTGACAGGATTGATCCCAGAGTTCCTTGAGCTTGGTGCTGAATGTGTAAAATTCCATAGAAAGGATGGTCGCGTAGTCTGAGGGAATCGCAAATCTGAAATCGTCTATTAGGAACCCTGAAGCGAGCGTAAGTTAACCTAATGGCAGGTTGCCCTCGCAGCAGTTAGAAGGTGGCAGGAAGGGGCATCCTTCTTCCGGCTGCCGAGGATCTGGATGGTAGTCCATTGGGGGCTATCCCTGGCGGGGTCGATGTTGCCGGGGGATTCGAAAAAGACCCGTCCTCCGGGCTGGAGGATGGGAAGGACCGAAGCGAGGAGGGCGGAAGCGGTTGACTCGATCTGCTCGTAGGGTGGGTCGATAAATACCAGATCGAAAAGGTGCGGTTGCAGACCGCCGAGGTCGGTTGGAAGGCGACGACGGATGATTCGTGAATCGAATTTTGTGTTGGCACTGCGTTCGACGGCACGGAGATTTTCGGAGAGGCATTTGAGGACGGTCGGGTCGGCCTCGATGAAAACGGCGCGGGCAGCACCCCGACTGAGGGCATCGAGGCCATAGGCACCCGTTCCGGCGTAGAGATCGAGGACGGAGGCACCGACAACGCGTGGCCCGAGAGATGAGAAAACTGCCTCGCGGATGCGGTCGGTGGCGGGGCGGACGCGATCATCGCGTCCGGGGGTGGAGAGGGGGATCCCCCTCGCAAGACCTCCGGTGATTCTCATGGATTGGTGTTTACACAAAGGGGGTGGGACGACAACGGTTTAGATGATCGAAGATCCCATTTAGATGATTTGAGATTTACGTTCCGTGTTTGACCCAATTTCCAGGTTTCGCCTCTCGCTTGTTCTTGCGGGCGTTGCATTCGTGATCGCGGTGGATGGAGAGCCGCAGGGCTTGACTGTGGCAGAAAATTGGTGGCCGGGACCCGTGCGGTGGGTGGAACGGGAAAGTAGAGAAGTCCGGGAGGTTGGTTCGTTGGGCCCCTTTTACCGGAAGATTGAACGGCAAGAGCACACGATGACGGCCTGGCGGCCCTTCACGGTCGGATATGAGATCCATGACGACCCTTTGGTTAAGGAATCTTTCCATGTGCTGCACCCTCTCTACAGTCGTTACCAAGACGGGGAAGAGGAGACTTCATGGAATATCTTTCGAGTTGTTCGGGGGGTTGATTCGCTTGCAGAGCCTGAGCGGGGGTGGGAGAAGAGCTTTGAGATTTTCCCGATCTATTTCGATTATCGGTCATCGTATCCGGAAAATTCTTACTGGGCGTTGTTCCCGATCTACGGGGAATTGAAACATCGCCTCTTCATCGACCGGATTAGCTGGGTGGTCTTTCCGATCTACGTTGAATATGATTACGGCGGTGAGACGACCTACGGAACCCCCTGGCCGTTCATCCGGCACCGGGAGGGGAACGGAGCGGGGGGCTGGGCTTTTTGGCCCCTCTGGGGGCACTTTGACAGCCCCGGTCGGTATGATCGCCGGTATGGACTGTGGCCGTTTCTCTATGACGTGAAAAAGTGGGACGAGGAAGGGGAGATGTCGCGGAGGGTCGGGGTTTTGCCGTTTTATGCGCGGGAGGAATCGCCGAACCGCATCTCCGAGCACTACCCCTGGCCCTTTATCGGCTATACCCGGCAGGAGAATCCGCGTTATGCCGAGGATCGGTTTTTGTGGCCCTTTTTTGTCCAGGGCGAGGGAGAGGAAATGTTCCGCAACCGGTGGGCTCCATTTTACTCTCATTCCTATCTGCGGGGGCGGGAGCACTGGTGGTATCTGTGGCCGTTCGTGAACCACAAGCAATGGCAACTGGAGGGTCTGCAATACGACCTGAACCGGTTTTTGTATGTGCTGATCTGGCACATGGAGGTGCGCGATCCGCAGGCACCGGAACGCCCGCATCTCGAGAAAACACACCTCTGGCCCTTTTTCAGTTATGCGACGAACAATGCCGACCGGACCCAGTTCCAGTTTCCGAGCTTGCTCGAAGTCTGGACTCAGCCGTACGAGAAACCGCGCGACCTCTACAACAGCTTCTTCTCGCTTTACCAGTACGAGCGGCGCGGTGAGGGGAAGCGTCACAGCGTCCTCTGGGATTTGGTCACGGTTGACCATGCGGGGAAGGACGCGCAGGTCACGGTGGGGCCCCTTTTTGATTGGAAAAAGGGGGAAGGCGAACACCGGACGCGTTTGCTCAAGGGATTGCTGGGCTACGAGAAAACATCTGAAGGACGGTCCGTCAGTCTGCTGTGGTTTAGGATCGGAGGCGGTGGAAAATGACGGCGCGGGTTGTTGAACCGAACCGTCCGAAGCGGGGATTCGTAGCGGGCGCGGGATATATTGGGGGGGCCCTGGCGCGTAATCTGGTTGATGCGGGCTGGGAAATGGTTGCCCTGACCCGGAACGAATCGATGGGGCGGGAGCTGGAGCGGGACGGTATCCGGGCGATTATAGCGTCGCTGGAAGACGATAGCTGGCATCGGCAGGTTGAAGGCCAATTGGATGCGGTCTGGAATACCGTCGGGTCGGGAGGTGGGGGTCTGGCGGGCTTTGAGACCAGTTATCTCGGGGGAAATCGGTCAATTGCGCGATGGCTGGGAGCGGGGGTGGCGACGACTGATTTTTTTGCGTTTACGGGGAGTGTTTCGGTCTATCCGCAAACGGATGGAGAATGGGTTGACGAGAACGGTTCGACGAAGGGTTGTGGGGCCGGGGCTGAAATTCTGTTGGCGGCGGAGGCGGTGGTGCGGGAATCCTTTCCGGAAACGGTGGTTCGGGGAACCTGTCGGCTGGCGGGGATTTACGGGCCGAATCGACACCTGCTGCTGAACCGGTTGCTGGAAGGATCGGAGACAGTCCCGGGATCGCCGGAAGTTTGGTTGAATTTGATCCATCAGATGGATGCGGTGCGTGCCTTGGCGGCACTGCCGGGAACGAAGCACGGGCCGGTTTTTTCCTACAACCTCTCGGACGGGAATCCCGGTCGGCGCGGTGAGATCGTCGAATGGTTGGCAGGTGAGCTCGGTCGGCCGGTTCCTCCCTTTGACCCGAGCCGGTCGGCCCGTCCGACAGCGGCGCGCACCGGAGCGGGAGGGGCGGTGCCGAACCGGAGGATTGATTCCAGTCGAATCTGGAAAGCAATTGGGGTCGATCCGCTTTATTTGTCATATAAAAATGGATACAAAAATATCCTGAACGGATTGGGGTTAATGCCTTGAATACGGGTTGCTTTGAAGAATTTGCGAGGGGGAGGCCTGGCGATGGATTAGAGACCTCTTTGGGGTCGGACCGCGAATGTTGTGAAAGGTTGGTAGATGCGGGCTGAGGATCGAGTGTACCGACCGGATGATCTGCCGGCAGGATCGTCGAAAGGGGCGCCCCGTCTGGCAGTCCTCGGCTTCCCGATCGGGCATTCGCGCAGTCCGCAAATGCATCGGGCGGGCCTCGATCAGTTGGCATTGAAGCATCCGGAGTATGCGGACTGGGATTACATTCGAATTGAAGTTCGGCCCGAGGCCCTCGGTGATTTTTTGGCGATGGCGGGAAAGCTTGGCTTTCGGGGGATCAATTTGACGGTCCCGCACAAGGAAGTTGTTTTGCCCTATTTGACGGCGTGGGATGCGACGGTTGAGCGGGTGGGGGCGGCGAACACCCTGACCCTGACTGGGGATGGTCGTGTCGATGGGAGCAATACGGACGGTTATGGATTGTTGGCAGCGATGCGGGAATCTCTGTTCTTTGAGCCGTCCGGGAAGCGAATATTGGTTGTGGGCGCGGGGGGAGCGGGCCGTTCGGCGGTTGATGCGCTTCTCGGCGCGGGGGCATTGGAGGTGACGGTGGTGAACCGGACACTGGAGCGGGCGGAGGCGCTGGTGGCGGATCTCGGGAAGTGGTATCAGGCGGGGCGAATGCGTGTTATCCCGCTAATGCGGGCGGCGGAGGTGGCATCGGAAGTGGATGCGGTCGTGCAAGCGACCTCGGGCGGTCTCGATCTGGCGGCACCACCTCCGATTGCGGTTGAGGCGGTATCGGGACGTCCGGTTCTATACGAGATGATCTACGGATCGGAACCGACCCGGTTCCTGCGTGATGCTCTCGCGGCGGGTTGGCGGGCAGCGGACGGGAGGGGGATGCTGGTTTTTCAGGGCAAGCGTTCTCTGGAGATTTGGACGGGCGAAACGGTCAAAGCTGAAGTGATGCGGGCGGCGGTGTGCTGAGGATTGGGGGGCACGGTGGGTGTGCCGAGAACGTTGCGGTCGTTCTCTCCAAATCGAAATCAGGTTCATCTCACTTCCACGGGACTCCGTTACAATCGCTGTATTTTCGAGGATAAGTCAGGATGTCTAAGGCTATTTTCTGCGGCGAGTTGATCGATTGAGGAGGTGTCCAACTTTATCGAACGGTTTCGCGACGAAGTTCCCGATTCGGTAGCGACGGGTGGCCTCGACGGAGTCTTTGGCGAGACGGCGTTCGAGTGAGGTGATCGGATCGCGGCGGAGGAAATAATCACGTCCGTGGCGCAGATCGGGATCAAAATCCTGAACCAGGCCGACGGAAAGGACGGCATCATCATCGCTTTCGACGGGAATCTCCGGGGGGAACCGAAGATTCAATTCGGGAGGAAAGTAAATCGCCTTGATCTGGTGGATGGGATTTCGGCAGGGGCGAATTGAGAGAAGGTAGCGGGTCTGAATCGTCTGAAGCCGTCTGAGCCC
>CAZFLQ010000040.1:0-19656 GCA_964519935.1 uncultured Puniceicoccaceae bacterium
GGAGGAAACCGACCGGAAGCAGAATCGCAAGTATGCGGGTTAACTTATTAGTCGGAGCGAATGAAACTATTTACCTGGAGCGGGAGGCTTGTTGGGAACAGGTTTTCGGAATAGGGTTGCGAAAGGCATCGAGGGTCGGGGTCGGGTCGGGGAGGCGAAGCCAATCGCCGACGGGGCCCTCGAAGAGGAGTTGGCCGCCGCCCTCGCCGCCCTCGGGGCCGAGTTCAACGATCCAGTCGGCGAGGCGGATACAATCGAGATCGTGTTCGATCAGGACGATGGTGTTGCCGGCGTCGCGGAGTCGGAAGAGAACCTCAAGGAGCCGTTCGGTATCGATCCAGTGGAGACCGGTGGTGGGTTCGTCGAGGATGTAAAGATTTCCACCGTTTTGCCGTTTGCTGAGTTCGAGGGACAGCTTCAGTCGCTGGGCCTCACCCCCGCTGAGCTGGGTGGCAGGTTGGCCGAGGCGCAGGTATCCGAGACCGACGGCGTTGAGGGTATCGAGGATGCGATGGATGCGGGGATTCTTTCCGAAAAAAGCGGCAGCCTGCTCGACCGTCATTTCGAGAACCTCGGCAATGTTCTTTCCGCGGTAGCGGACCTCGAGGGTTTCCCGGTTGTAGCGGGCACCGCCGCAACTGGGACAAGGGATGGTGGCGTCGGCGAGGAATTCCATCTCGAGGGAGAGGACGCCATCCCCGCGGCAGTTTTCGCAGCGGCCGCCGGAGACATTGAAGCTGAAACGGCTGGGACCGTAACCGCGGACCTTCGCGAGCGGGGCGGAGGCAAAGGCGGTCCGGAGAGCGTCGAAGAGCTTCGTAAAGGTGGCAGGGTTGGAGCGGGGACTGCGCCCGATCGGTTTTTGATCGACGAGAATGAGCGATTCGAAGGCATCGAGACCGTCGATCCGGTCGTGGAGGCCGGGAATGGACTTGGCGCGGTTGAGTTGGCCGCCGGCAGCCTTGGCGAGGATGTCGTGGACGAGGGTGCTCTTGCCGGAACCAGAGACGCCGCAGACCACATTGAGGCAACCGAGGGCGAGACGAGCATCAATTCCCCGGAGGTTATGTTCGCGGGCATTGCGGATGGTGAGAAAGCCACGTTCGGGATGCGCGGCGGCGGCGGGGTGTTCGATCCGTCGCTCTCCGGAGAGGAACGGCCCGGAAAGGCTCCGTGGGTTGCGGCAGGCCTGATCGACGGTTCCGACGAAGAGGACCTCGCCGCCATGTTCACCGGCACCGGGTCCCAATTCGATCAAGTGGTCAGCGGCGGACATGGTGGTGGCATCATGTTCAACCACGACGACCGTGCTGCCGCGGTCGCGGAGGCGGGCGAGGGTCCCGTTCAAGCGGTGAACATCGCGGGGATGGAGGCCGATACTGGGTTCATCGAGAACGTAGGTTACCCCGGCGAGACCGGTTCCGGCCTGAGTGGCGAGTCGGACCCGTTGAGCCTCTCCGCCGCTGAGGGTGTTGAAAGGGCGGTCGAGGCCGAGATAGTCGAGCCCGACCTCGACGAGGAAACCGAGGCGGGCTTGCAGCCCGCTGATGGCATCACGCCAGGGGGCGAGAGATGGATCCACGAGGGGGTCGAGCGAGCGGGCGAAAGCAAGGGCATCGCTGATCGTGGATGAGAAAAAACGGGTGATGGGCTGATCCCGGAGGCGGATGGAACGGGCGTAGGGAGAGAGGCGCTCCCCATTGCAATCCGGGCAGATGGTGGTGTTTTGAAATGTCATCAGGCGGGCGCGGAACCCATCGCTGGAGGTGTTCGCAACGGAGTCCTCGAGATCGGCGATAACCCCGCCGAAGGGCATCTGAACGGGTGCGCTGCGGCCGGATTTCAGTTTGAAGGCGAATTCGCGGGAGGGATCGCCATGGAGGATGAGGTCACGGATATCGATGGGGAGATCCTTCCACGGCATCCGGGGGTCAAACGGAACCTGTTCGGAGAGCTGCCGGAGAATTGCGTTGCGCCGGATGATCATGGCCTTGCCGCCCAAACGCCAAGGCTTAATAGCGCCATTGCGGAGAGAAAGGGACGGGTCGGGGATGATCAGATCGGGGTCAAAGCGGCGGGCCTCACCCGTGCCCCGACAGGTCGGGCAGGCTCCCTCGGGTCGGGCGTGGTTGAGGAGTCGAGCCGATGGTTCAGGGTAAACGGTGGCACATTCGGTACAGGAAAAATTCAGACCAAGGGAGATGTCCCGGAATTTGCTGTCGCGGGTTTCCTGATACATTACGATGGCGCGGCGTTCGCCCTCGCGGAAGGCCATCTCGAGGGAATCGGCGATCCGGCTGCGCTGATCGGAGCGGAGGACGATCCGGTCGATGACGACCTCAAGTTTGAGGGCTTCTTTTTGACGGGGGATCAGTTTGGGGTCATCGATCTCGCGCAACTGTCCTCCGATCCGGACGCGGGTCCATCCTTTGAGGCGGAGCCGTTCGATCTCCTCGCGGAGGACGGCGGGAGGTGCCTCGATGAGGGGCGCGAGGAGAATCAGGCGGGAGCCGGAGGGAATCGAAAAAACACGGTCGACGCAGTCATCGATTGTCTGGCGGCGAACGGGGGCACCGTCGAGGGGGCAAAAGGGCTGGCCAGCGCCGGCCCAGAGAATGCGGGCGTAGTCGGCGATCTCGGTTACGGTTGCGATGGTGGCGCGGGGATCACCACCGGCCGAGGTTTGCTGGGCGATTGCGATGACAGGGGTGAGGCCCTCGACATAGTCAACATCGGGTCGGGATAATCGGGAGAGGAGCATCCGGGACCGGGCGGAAAGGCTTTCGAGGTATTTTCGATAACCCTCGGCGTAGAGTGTATCAAAAGCGAGGGAAGATTTTCCCGATCCGCTGACCCCGGTGATTACCGTGAGCTGATTGCGGGGGATATCGACATCAATGTTGGCGAGATTGTGTTGGCGGGCGCCGCGAATCCGGATGATGGGAAGGTCGGTCATTATCGTTTGCGGGTAATTCAAGAATTCTGTCTTCGATTGCGCAAGCGAGGATGGTCGTGGGTGCAACATCATCGTAACAGGCAGGGATCGTGCTTGATGATGGCGAGAATAGGGTGGATATTGAGTGCATTTATGGATTGTCAGGGGATAGAGGAGTTTGGGGATCGATGCGGGCGGAGCTGTGTTTTTCGGGGTGGAAGGGCGCGGAACGATGGGTTCGCTCTGATCATGGCGTTGGCGATGATGAGCTTGGTGCTGGGTTTGATACTGGCGATCACAGCCCAGCTCGGGGCAAGCCACCGGGAGGCTTCGGAAAAGGTGGATGCGGAGTTGGCGCGGCAGAATGCAATGCTGGCGTTCCAGATCGCTCTGGGGGAGTTGCAAAAGGATGTGGGGGCGGACCGACGGCTAACGGCAAGTGCGGAAGCGTTGGAATTGGCCCAAACGGTTGAGCATCCGAAATGGCTGGGGGTTTGGAACGGAGGGAGCGGTTCGGTTCCTTTGGTTAGCTGGCTGGTATCGGGTAACAGTCCGCAACCGGGGTCGGCGATAAGTGAGCCGATTCGGGTGGTGGGTCCTGGTTCGGTAAAGGGAACCACTGCTGAGTATGTTTTTGTCGAGCGGGTTCCGATGCCGGCGAGCGGGCAGAGTATGGGTGCCTACGGTTATTGGGTGGGGGACGAGTCGGCCAAGGCGGATGTCTCGATGAACGCTCCGATAACACGGGTTTCACCGGAACTGGCGCGGGTTATTTACGAAGAATCCCCTTCGATTGCGGGGTCGGCGGTCTCGGAAAACACGAAACGTGACTGGGGGCGCTCGCTCATCAACCAAAGTCAGAATAACCGGGTGTCCTTCGATTTTTTGTTGAAGGATTACTGGAGTTCAGATCTCGACCAGGATGCTCCGGAGTTTTCGGAGACCTTTGAGCGAATCGGGCAATTCTCCGAGTTGACGCTGGTCGGTCGCCCGAACGGGTCGTCTGAATCGCTGTTCCACAGCTTGACGACAAACAGTGCGGGGGTTTTGGAGAACGCGATTGACGGAGGGTTGCGGTACATCGTGGATGGGTGGCTGGGAGCTGGGGCGAAAGGTGCAAAGCCGGGTTATGTGCGAACAGGGGACATTCTCGACCAGCCGGAGTTAGAAAAGTATCTGGATCATGGGCGGAATTTTACGACCCTTTTGCCGAAGGGGCTGAGCGTGGCGGCGGACGGGAGTTATCGAAACCCGAATCTGAAACCGATCCTCACGGAGGCTATGGTCCGCTTTTCAGTGTTCAACCGATCCAATTACCCGGCGATGCGATTTTATATCGATGCGGAATTTTACAACCCCTATCCCTATCCACTGCTGCTGAACATCGCAAATAACCGTGCCTACCATGTGGCCTTTCGGAATCTGCCGGATATCCGCTTGGAAAAACGCCGGTATGCAGAGGATGGAAGTGAGATAGTGGGTGCACGAGACTCAACCGGGTGGATTCCGATGGACAACATTCCGTTGAGCAGCTCGAGCGGTGACCGCTGGACCGCGTCGTGGATCAATTTCGATATCAACCCAAGCGCATTCGGATCACCGCGGCGTTTCACGGATCGGCGGCCTTTTCTGTTTCCGGGGGAAGTTTTTCGGGTCGAGGATCCGGATTCGGTGGCCCAACCGCAGGGGCTGTGGAAGGCGATCCAGTATGCGGTCGGGGTGGGTGATCGGTCGATTGGATCCGTCCAGCCGTCCGACACTGTAATCGTTGAGGGACGGCACCAGACGTCTCCGACTGGGACCAAGATTCCGACATTTGACGTTGAGGTGTACAAGTGGGATGCGAGTTCAGCTCCTCGTTGGAACGATCCAAATCTCGAGAGCGATTTAATTTTCGCGGTTCGCAACATTCCCTACGATGAGTTTACCTACGAGTTTGCAAACGATCCCCCGTATCTACAGGGGTCGGGATTCAGCAATGATATCGACGTTTCGGCCTTCTATGTCTTCGCCTTTCATTTTCGGTTGGGGCCACGGTGGGATGGCCCAGATGCCGTCGATCTACTGGAGTCGATCGATTTGCGCAAGCCGGAGATCGATTATTCGGGAACCTTTGTTGACCGGAACGGGAACACCCGCTACTACAGCGAATTCGTTCGGATTGCTTCGACCAATCCGATTGATGTCAACAACAATGTCAGCGCGATCTTTCCCGGAGAGGATCTCTTTGCGGATAGTAAAAACGGACTTCGTTCCAGTCGCGACAATGCCTTCCGGGATATCCGACCCTACGATTTGCCGATGCGGGACCCTCTTTCAATCGCCGACCTGCGCCATGTGGCGGTTGATGGTCGCCCACCGGTCGCGCTCGGCAGTGAATGGGGGAGTCAGGCGATTTCGCCGGGATCCGCAGATCTGAATGAGGCCTTTGACCGTTACTACGTATCGACCGTGCCGACGAGCAGCAGCGTATGGAATAAGAATGGAACGAGTGCACTCCCAAACCCGCGTTTGCTGCTAACCCAAGAGGCGCAGGGCGATTCGACGGTGACGAACGCGAGACTGCGGCAGAGCGATGCGAGTCGGTATTTTAAGATAAGGGGGTCATTTAATTTGAACTCGACCTCGGTGGATGCCTGGCATGCGGTTTTGACGAACGAATTTGTTGACGGTACAAACGCGTGGGCTTTCAACGGGCGAACGGATAGTACCCGCGGGGAGAATCTTCAGTTTCAGGATAATCTATCGGGACTGCGCAATACATTCTTCCGTCGTCCCTTTAGTGCTGGTTACGAAGCTGATCCGATCGCGGATGATGGGTTCGGAGGCGGGACCCGTTTAGCGGGGTTGTCGGATGACAACGGGTGGAATTCGTCGATGTTCAATCAAGGGTTCCGGGCACTCGAGGGGGATGACCTGTCGTTGATTGGAGACGATCAATTACGGCATTTGGCCTGGCACATCGTCGACGGGCTAAAAGCCTATGTGCGGGACAATGGGCACCCGGTTGCCTCAATAGCGGATTTCCTCGAAACCGGGATATTAGGGGATGCTATTCGGGCGGTTGGAACGACCTCCCTTTCGGCTGAGATGATTGCTGAACGGCTGTCGGCGACAGCACCGATCAACGATTTCTCGGTTCCAGCACCCCCGGCCGGCACCTATCCCAAGGATGAGCACCCATCGGCGTTGCGCCAGAGTGATGTCGCGGCGCAGTTGACGCCTTTCCTGTCCCACCGTTCGGATACGTTTATCATCCGGGCCTACGGAGAGACGACGAATACGATAACTGGAGAGGTTGTTGGCAAGGCGATGGTTGAGGCGAGGGTACAACGGTTGCCTCAGAAAGTCTTGCCGACTGGCCCGAATGATATCAATAGTGAGGCGAAGGCGGAGCGGTTGGGACGAAAATTCAAGATACTTTCGTTTCGTTGGATTGACCCGGATGAGGCTTGAGCCGATCCGGTGGAAAAAGGGATCGATTTCTGGATTGATCTCGGTTTTCCTACCGTATCATGATTTTGGCCTCTCTTAGGTTAGATACAAATGACTCCTATCCCTTACATCGCAGGCGTGACAGAGGTATAGCCCTCCTATTAATTCAACGCTAGTTTTCATGGAAATCGCCTTCAATCATTCACGGCTCCTCGGCAGGCTGCTCGCAATTATTTTTGTAGCTGCCGGGTCACATTTGGCTGGGCAGTCTTCGCGTCAAGAAAGCTCGGACTACCCCTATGTGCTCGGTTTTCGTATTTACCCCTACGGATCGGCGAATTTTGAAGGGCTTCACTATCAATCGGACCCGGAGAGTGTCCCCAGACCGATCCGGGTCCTGCGGGGGCGGCCAAGTGGTCTTTATCCCTATGAAGGATCGGGCGGTCTGGTGTTATATCGGAAAGTGGATGCACCCCTGACGGCAGAGGAGATGGCGAGCGGAAATCCCCTGGTGGGATTCAGGGAGGTGGCGCGGCACGTTTTTACAGCGACCTCGGGAGAGCGCCTGGTTTTTCTGACTCCGGCGCGCGGGAGGAAGGGTGAGGAGGACAGCGAGGTCGAGTTTTCGGTCTCGGACATGCCGTCATTGCCTTCGGCTGTTCGTGAAGACGAGCTGGTTTTTTTTAATGGAACCGGGGCATTGTTGGCAGGGTTGGTCGGAGATGAAAAGGTTCTGTTGGGTCCAGGGCTATCCGAGCCGGTGAATCTGAAGCCATTTTATGGCGAAAGAAAGGTGCTGGTTGGGTTGGTGGTGCAGTATCAGGATTCGGTTAGGGTTGTCTTGGAACACGGTGCACGCTTTTTGCCCGACCGCCGCAATCTCTTTGTCCTGATGCCGCCGGAGCGGGAGAACAGTTTTGAGATCCTTGCCTTCAGGATCGATTCGTTCGAATTTCCGGAAGATGTCCAGGCGGCTGAGGTGGCGGCGGGGGCAGAGATGTGAGGTGTTGAGGAGGTGACAGGTTCTGGCGCACCTGGGCGGGAGAGTTGAGTTGGTCGTCCAGAGGATAAGATTCGAGCGGCGGAATTCTTCGATTGTATTTTTCTCCTCGTCTGGAAGAGAGCAGGCTGTAATCTATCTTGTGATATGCTGATATTTCTCCTCGGCATTTTGGCGGGAATTCTTCCGGCCTGGGTGATTGTCCAACGGTATCGACTGGCGGCGGCGCGAAGCGACGAGGCTTTGGCGCGGATGGAGGCAGAGAAGGAGCTGGTCCTGGGGTTTCTGCACAACATGGCGGAGGGAATCGCGGCAGGTGTCGACCGTGAGGTTTTGTTTCATCGGATGGCACATTCGGCGGTTCTGGGGACGGGGGCATTGAGTGCCTGTGCCTTTTCGGTAACGCCTGCGGGGCGACTGCATCCGGTGGCGGTTGAGGGGTTGTTTCCGCCGCAGTTTCCGGTTTCGCGGGTGGGGAAGGTGGATTTGTCGACGCGGACTTTATTTATTGAACGGGTTCTGCGTTCGCGTGATCTGGATATGTCAGAGACGATTTTCGGGGAGGTGGCGCGTTCGTGGAAACCGATCTGGATCACCGACGGGGAAGGGGACCCCCGTTTGCTGAAGCAGGAAGATCCCGCGCTGGTGGTGCATACGATGATTGTCGCCCCGATGGTATTCCGGGATAAGCTGTTGGGAGTCTTGTCGGTTGCGAACACGACCGATGGGTTGCCCTATAGCGAGACGGACTATTCCCTCGTTCTGACGTTGGCAGAGCAAGCGGCGGTCGCGATCCACAATGCCGATCAGGTGGCGGTCCAGTTGAAGCAGCAGCGTCTGGATATGGATCTGGAGTTGGCCCGACGGGTTCAGGGAATGTTGTTGCCGAAGGATCTTTCGAGGCATCGGGGAATGGATACCTCGGCGGCCTTCTTACCGGCGGCGCAGGTTGGAGGGGATATGTTTCAAGTCTTTCCAGGTGAGGGAAACACGGTAGCGGTGGTGATTGCGGATGTGGCTGGGAAGGGGATCGCGGCCTCACTGTTGATGGCCCTCTGCCAGGCTCACTTGTCGCATTTGAGCCGGGATTCAACTGATCCGGCGGAGGTTCTGCGCCGTTTGAACCGGGAGATGGGACCAGAGCTTGGGCGGCAGCAGTATGTGACGGCGGTTTATGCAGTTATCGATTTTGAGGAGGGGGTGATCCGAATCGCACGGGCGGGGCATGAGAAACCGCTCTTGGGCCAGGTAGGATGTGACGTTGAGGTGGTGAGTGGAGGTGGTTTTGCAATTGGGCTGGTACCTCCAGAGCTGTTTGATGATGCCTTGACGGTGGAGACCTTTCGGTTTGAGCCGGGGGACGTGCTGGTCCTTTACACCGACGGGGTTACCGAATCGAGAAACCGGGAGGGGTCCGAGTTTTCGACCGCCCGTCTCCGGGATCTTGTCCAATCAACCCGTAAATTGAGTGCGGAGGAAATCAATGCGGCGATTCTGGCGGCGGTGGATCGGTTTCGAGAGGATGAGCCCCTCGGCGATGATTTGACGGTGCTGACCGTAAAGCGGATGGAGAACGGAAGTCGGGTCGGAACTGCGATGGTCCAGGCAGAAGCCTTGCCAGAGGGGTGACGGATCAGGTTTCGTTTTGGGTGGCGTTTCCGTTCTCGACCCGGTAGCGGGCCCAATTGAAGCGGGCCTCGACGGGTTCGCTGGTGCCGGTGGCGATGATTTGGCATTCGGGACCGACGGCATCCCAGAAGGCCTCACGGCGGGTTGGGTCGAGGGAGCCGAGGATGTCGTCGGCGAGGATAACAGGGTTCTCGGAGCGGCGGGCGCGGATGAGGTCAAATTGGGCGAGGCGAAAGGCGAGGACGAGGTTGCGCTGTTGTCCGTCGGAGGCGAAGTCGCGGGCAGGTTGGCCGAAAATGCGGAAGGCGTAGTCGTCACGATGAGGGCCATGACGGGTAGCCTGGTTCTGAATGTCGCGGTCGCGGTGGGCATCGAGAGCGCGGACAAACTCATCTTCGTCGGTGACCTGCAGGGTTGGGTTGAACTGGCAGGAAGGAGCTTCGTCGGCTCGACCGGCGATGGCGGAATAGCGCGCCCGGAAATGGTCACCGAAGGTGTTCGAATATTGGATACGACGCTGGAGAACGAGGCTGCCATGTCGGGCCATTTCGTGTTCGAAGGGCCGGAGCAGGGGGGTCATCGGGCGGTTCTTGATCTGGGCGTTGCGGTCGCGGAGAGCTACGTGGTAGCGGCGAAGGGCATCGAGATATTCGGGGTCGAGGCTGGAGAAGAAGAGGTCCATGGCACGACGGCGAAGGGCAGGGGCACCGCGGAGGATCTGGATGTCGTCCTCGGAAAACGTGACGGTGGGAAAGCGTCCGATGAAATCCTCGAGGGTGGGGAGCTGCTGGCCTTCGACGGATACCCCTCTACCGTTGTCGCGGTCGGCGACGAGATCGGCACGGAGGGTCAGACCGCTGTCGAGCTTGAGGCGGACGCAGAGACGGGCCTGGTCGGTCCCGATTCGGATGAGATGGCGAAGATCGGTGGTGCGAAAGGAGCGGAAAGCAGTGATCAGGCCGATGCCTTCGAGAATATTGGATTTCCCCTGACCGTTGGCACCAGCGAGGAAAACGGGCTCTCCCTGGGGGTGGATCGCAGTGGAGGCGAGGTTACGGTAGTTTTCAAAGCTGGCGGTAAGAATCTTCATCGGGGGATCTTTAGCAATTGTCCTACCCGAAGATCATTCGGACTGCGGAGAATGTCACGGTTGGCCTCAAAAATTTCCCGCCAGCGGGAGGTGGTTCCGTAGACCTTGCGGCTGATCGCCGAGAGGGTATCCCCGCTGACGACCTTGTAGGTGTCGGGGGGGACGGGATCGCGCGGGGTGTTTTCGCCGCCGCGAGGGGTGGTGGTGGATGGGGGATTGAAGGGGATCGGGGGTTGGTTGGGGACCAGGTTGCCGAGTTGCTCGCGGAGGCGGGTAATCGTTTGCTGGAGTTGGGTGACATCGCGTTCGGACTGGGCGAGGGTGCGACGCAAGCGGGTGTTTTCGGCGCGGGCCTCTTCGAGGGCCCGGATGAGATCGTCGCTGCCGGAGAGTTCTTCGAACGGGCGTCCGGGGAGGGAACGGGCGAATTCCTTGGTTGCGGTGTTGATGAGTTCGCGGACTATCGGGGCCTGGGTCGAGCTGGGCCGGAACTCGAGATACTTTGAAAAATGGTAGATCGCGAAGACGGGTTGTTTCAGGGTTTCGAGGTAGATTTTACCAGCCTCGAGGTGGCTTTCGGGCGATTCTGCGCGGGTGTCGATGACTTTGAGGAACTCGATCAAGGCATCCTGATCGCGGCCCTGACGAAGGAGTTTTTTTCCGCGTTGGTAAGCGCTTTCATCAATCTCGCTGAGGGCCGGCCGATCGGTTCGGCCGCAGCCGGTAGGGATCGTGATTAGAATGATCGGCAAAAGGATCAAGACGAGAAACAGACGAGGCATTTTGGGCATTCTTGGGAAGGAGAAGCGGAAGGAAAAGGAAAAGATGGGTACAAAAAAACCACCGCAGGTAAGCTGCGGTGGTTTTGAAAGCGTGTGACCGGTATTGTAAATCGGAGACCGGGCACTGCGGTAAATTCGGGATCAGCGCTTGGAGAACTGGAACTTCTTGCGGGCCCCGGGCTGCCCGGCTTTCTTCCGTTCTTTTTCGCGTGGGTCGCGGCGAAGGTGACCGGCGCGTTTGAGGGGAATGCGGAGCTCGGGATCCATTTTCTGGAGGGCACGGGCGATCCCCATGGCGATGGCGGCGGATTGTCCGTTGATGCCGCCGCCGTCAACGAGGACGCGAACATCAAATTGGTTTTCCTGTTCGATCGTGCGGAAGGGGGCGATGGCGGCGCGCTGGAACTGTTCGACGCCGAAGTAGTCGTCGACCGACTTGCCGTTGACGGTAATCACGCCGGTGCCCCGGGTGAGACGGATGCGGGCGGTGGCGCGTTTGCGGCGACCGGTTCCAATAAAGGTTTCTGAAGCAGACATGGTATGGAAGTAAAAGGATTAGTTCGGAAGGGGTTGCGGTTCCTGCGCACTGTGGGGATGCTCGGTACCTGGATAAACCTTCAGTTTCTTGAGCATCTGGTCGGCGAGCTTGTTTTTCGGAAGCATCCCGCGGACAGCATGGTGAATGATGAAGGCGGGGTTCTTTTCGCGGAAATGGTCGAGTCCGCGGTAGCGCTCGTTGCCAAAATATCCGGTGTAGAACATATACTTCTTCTGGTCTTCCTTCTTCCCGGTCAGGCGGATCTTCTCGGCGTTGGTGACAATAACAAAGTCACCGTTGTCGAGGTGCGGCGTGTAGTCGGGTTTGTGGCGACCGCGGAGAATGTTGGCGATCCGCACGGCGAGGCGCCCGAGAATTTCGTTCTCGGCATCAACCTGATACCATGCCCTGGTTTCGTAAGAAGGTTTCGCTAGCGTCGTTTTCATCGAGGAAAACCGATGAGAAAACGGAAGCCGGCGGTGGTTGTCAATGATGAATCGAGGGAAAGATTGCGCATGAGATGACCCCGATAGCGATTTTGACCGAAGAAGAGCTCAAGTTGGCGTCATTCGTCCCGGTGTCAGGGAAGACGTTCGCGGCGGGCGGCGAGGAGGAGCTGATACCAATCCTCGCGTTCGAGGGTAATATCGGTGGTTCGTGCGAGGGCACGAATCCGGTCGGGTTGGGTAGTGCCGATGACGGGGATTATGTTAGTGGGGTGGCGGAGGAGCCAGGCAACCGCCGTCTCACTGCGGGAGAGTTCGTATTTCGGTCCGATTGCATCGAGAGTCCGGTGGAGTTCGGCGAGAATTGCATCGCCGTCAGCGGTGGCATCATCGCCGAGCTTTCCGGCGCCGAGGGGCCCCCAGGCCATCGGGGTCATTTCCTGTTTGAGGCATTGATCGAGGATGCCGTTGTCGAATGGGTCAAGGTGGGTCAGGGATGCTTCGATCTGGTGAGAAACGATCGGGAAATCGAAGTTCGACCGAAAGGCGGCGACGAGTCGGGGGCGAAAGTTGCTGACCCCGAAGGCGCGGACCATCCCCTTTTGGGCCAGCTTGGTGAAAACCTTGAAGACCTCCTCGGGGTCGGCGAGGTAGTCGGGGCGGTGGAGCTGGAGGAGATCGAGCGTCTCAACCCCGAGCCGTTCGAGACTGCCCTTAACGGAGTTGAAAATGTGGTCGGCCGAAAAGTCATAGCGGTGAGGGGCATCGGGGTGGGGGTCGCCGGGGAACCGGATACCACATTTTGATGCAATGACAATCTTCTTACGCCATTTGGGGTGGCGGCGGAGGGCCTCCCCGAAGATGCGTTCGCACTGGCCCCGGCAGTAGATGTCGGCGTGGTCGAAAAAGTTGTAGCCGGCATCCCAGGCGGCCTCGATCGCGCGGACTCCTTCTTCGACGGCAGCGTCGTTGACCGCATCGGGATCCCAGGTACCGGCGATCCGCATACATCCGTAGGAAAGGCGGGAGACCTTGAAGCCTGAGGGGCCGAGAGTGGTGAATTTCATAGGATCAAGGATGGCGGGTCAGGGGTTGGAAGGGAAGGGTGAATCCAGCATTCGAGGGACTGGAACGGATTGTTCGTGAGATATGCGGGAGATAGGGAGGATAGTGTTGATTGCGATGAGGTGCCGAGGGTAGTTGTCTGGGGATGGTTTTGGATCTGGAAATTCTGCTGATTGCGGGGGGACGGAGTACGGCGCTGGAGATTGATGAAACGGCGTGCCGGATGGTGCCGGGGTTGAGGGTAGAGCGTCTCTGGGGAGATGGGGAAACGAAGCCGGATGGGGCTCTGGCGGAATCGGATCTCGAGGATTGGCTATCGGAGCAATCGGGGAAGATCGGTTACATCCTGTCGATGGTTGACGGGCGTTTGCGCCGGGGGTGGATGCAGCGGTTGGAGGGGGCGGGGTTGAGGCCGTTCTCGGTGATCGCACCGGGGGCGTGGGTGTCGGGGTCGGCGAAGCTTGGGGAGGGGGTGTATCTGGCGGAGGGTGCGGTGGTTTCGGCAAACGCAGTGATCGGCGACCATTCGATGGTCAATTACAATGTGGTGGTCGGGCATGACACGGTGGTTGGGTCCCATTGCGCCTTGAATCCGGGGGCATCGATTGGGGGGAACGTTCGGATTGGGGACAATATCCTGATCGGGGCGAACAGCTTTGTTTTTCAGGGTAAAACGGTGGGAGCGGATTCAAAGGTGGACGCGATGACTTATGTCGACCGGGATATCCCGGCTGGATCTGTGGTGAGTTCGCGGGGTGGACGGCTGCGGGTTTTGCCACAGATAGGTTGCCAAGCGCGGGAGGATTCACCTGACTGCAGGAATGCCTGATAATGCCGAAAAGCTCCTCGGACTGGTGAACACGGTGCGCGATTTCAAGGGACTCGATCCGTTGGAGCGGGTGGAAGCGGGGATGAATCTGCGGACAGATTTGGGGCTGGATTCTCTGGATCTTGCGGAGTTGGCGGTTCGGATTGAGGCGGCGACGGGAGAGGATGTATTCCGGGGACCGCTGCCGCATTCGGTAGGGGATTTGCTGACTCGAATGGGAGGAGACGCGCGGTGATCAGGGATTACGCCGGCGCAATCGATTACGGGGCGATTCGGGGAACGGGGCTGATCGGACTGACGGGTCGGATTGGGGGTGCGGTCGATGATTTGGGTTATTGGGCCGGTTTTCTGGGTCACTGTCTTGCGGGACGGGACGTGGTCCTGGTCGATGCGGGCGGCGATTGTCGAGAGGTCGATGAGACGATAGAGGTTGAATGGCCGGAAGATGGAAAAGAGTTGCTGGAGGCCTTGCGGCGGAGTCCGGCGCGGGTCGGGATCCTGACATCGGGAACGACGGGTGTACCGAGGTGCATCTGGCAGCGGGTGGAGGTTCTGGCCGCGACGATCCGCCTCGGGCGCGGTTTGGCGGAACAGGTTTGGGTGACCAACTTTGAACGATCGCACCTCGCGGGAGTGCTCGTGGCATTGCAAGTCTTTACGACCGGGTCGGTATTCTTCGACCTGCGTTCGATTCGTGGGAGGACAGTTATGGACCTGCTGGGCGATCCGGAGGTGACACGGGTTTCGTTGACTCCATCGTTTTTTCGCACGTTAGAGACGACACGTGTACCGGTAAACCGGAGCATCCGCTCGTGCACTTTCGGTGGGGAGGCGGTCGCTGCGGGGGATTTTGCAAAGGCGCGGGATTGGTTTCCGGAGGCACGGGTCCGGAATCAGTTTGCCTCGACCGAAGGCGCAGTTCTTTTCCGGAGTGATGGGGAAACCTTTGTGGTTGAGGATGAGTCCGGGGTGCGGGTTCGTGACGGGGTTCTCGAGCTGGCGGCCGACCGGATTGGGGAGTGGGAGGGCCGCAGGTTAACGGCGGACGGATGGTTTTGGACCGGAGATCGAGTCGAGGTGGTGTCAACGGGGCCGATGGTCTTGAGGTTTGTTGGTAGGGAGGGTCGGACTCTCAACATCGGGGGATTGAGGGTTGAACCGGACGCGGTGGAAGCGGCGCTGCGAGCGCACCCGGCGGTGCGGGACGCTTTGGTGGAGGGAAAGTCAAACCCGGTGACGGGAACGCTGGTGGTTGCCCGTTGGACGGGTGATCGGGAGGGTGTCAGTGAGGCGGAGTTGCGTCGTTATCTGGCGGGCTGCTTGCCGCGCGAGGCCGTTCCGCGGTTGATTGAATGGGTGGCGGTGCTTCCGATGACGGCATCGGGGAAAGTTCGCCGGGAAATTGCGGCGGGTGGTGGAAGAGACGAAGCGCGGGCTGGCCTTTTGAATCGTGGTGGGGCAGAGTTGGAGTCATGAATTCGTTCGCAGGTCGCCATTATTGGGTTACGGGAGGATCACGCGGTTTGGGACGGGCGGTGTGTCTGCGACTTCTGGAGGCGGGAGCGACCGTCACGAATGTCAGCCGGACGGAAGGAAAGCCCGTGGAGGGGTTGGGTTTTGTCGAGCTGGATTTCAGTCAGCAGGGAGAGAGCTTTCATGAAGCGCTTCGCCGGGTGATGCCGATTGAAGCGCGAATTGACGGGATTGTTCAGAATGCAGCGGTGGGTTATGACGACCTCGTCACGAATTTGAATCCGGAATCGCTGGAGGCGATGTACCGGGTGAACGTGACCAATCCCTTGATTCTGGCGAGGGAGGGGATACGGAATTTTCTGTTTCACCGTTGTTCCGGGTCGATCGTTTGGGTGGGATCGGTGGCCGCGCGGACCGGATTCAAGGGATTGGCGGCCTATGGAGGGACCAAGGCTGCCCTCGAGGGGGTTTCGGGGGGGGTCGCGCGAGAATGGGGCAGCCGGGGCATCCGTTCAAACGTGATCGCCTGTGGATTTATGGAAACCGAGATGACCGGTGGCCTTGATGGAGAGACCCGGGCTCGGATCGCGAAGCGGTCGACATTAGGGAAGTTTGCCGACGTTGGGGATGCCGCCGCAATGGTAGTCCATTATTTGGGGGATCAGACTGCTTCGGTCAGTGGAACCGTGGTAACGGTTGGGAATTGAGTCGGCGGTCCGCTGCGGGATCGACGATTCATGTATCGCGATGCCGTTGGGAGTCTTTGGTTTCCTTGTCGCGCCCGGCAGGGGATTCGATATCGGAAAGGCGGAGGCCTTCTCCCGTCTCGAGGTTGGTTGCGAATTCGAAATCGATCAGACAGAAGCGTCCGAGCCGGGGATTGTAGGTCACATTGCGGGGGAAAGGGTCCTCGTGGCGGACACCGTAGGTTTCGAGTTCGTCGAAGATTGCCTTGAGGGATTCGGGGCTGATTTTATCGACAATTCGGCCGCAATTAGTCGTTACCATGTAGAGTCGGGCGGGATCGTGATCGACCACCCGGGGGACGAAGGGGCATTCCTTTTCCTCGAGGAAACGGAGGATTTTGAGTTCGTTTTCGAATCGAGCGGCGGCACTGGGTCCGTTGAAGGTCTTGTGGACCCTTCCATCGTAGCCAATCCGCACGGTGGCCTGTTTGGAATCTTTGACTTCCTGCATGTTGTTCAAAATTTTTAACTTTTTTATCGATTGGCAAACCGATTGCTGTAGTCTGCATGTCCAGAGTCTGATTTTACCCTTGAACTGGACTCTTATCCTACACAACCAAAACAAAGTAACGATGTCTAAATACAAACTCGAGTATATCTGGCTCGACGGGTACATGCCCGTCCCCAATCTCCGCGGAAAGACCAAGATAGTGAGCGAAGCGCCTTCCTCAGTCGAAGATTGCCCGCTGTGGGGATTCGATGGCAGTTCCACCATGCAGGCCTCCGGGAGCGACTCGGACTGTGTTCTGAAGCCGGTGGGTCTGTATCCGGATGCTGGACGTGAGAACGGATTTATCGTCATGTGCGAAGTGATGCTGCCCTCGGGAGAACCGCATCCCTCGAACATGCGTGCAACGATCCTCGACGACCCTGACGCGTGGTTCGGGTTCGAGCAGGAATATTTCCTCTTCAAGAATGGTCGTCCGCTGGGCTGGCCCGACCAAGGTTACCCGAATCCCCAAGGTGAGTACTACACGGGCGTCGGATACCAGAATGTTGGGAGCATTGCGCGGGAAATTGTTGAAGAGCACCTTGAGCTTTGTCTTGCGGCGGGGATCAACCACGAGGGGATTAATGCCGAAGTCGCCAAGGGGCAGTGGGAATTCCAGGTGTTTGACAAGGGCTCCTGTGCCTGTGCGGATGACATGTGGGTCGCCCGGTATCTGCTTCAACGGTTGACCGAACAGTACGAAGTGACGGTTGAGTACCACTGCAAGCCTTTCCAGGGAGATTGGAACGGATCGGGAATGCACTGCAATTTCTCGACCAAGTTCATGCGCGAAGTCGGCGGCAAGGAGTATTTCCTGAAGCTGATGGATGCTTTCGAAAAGTATCGCGACGAGCACATTGCGGCCTATGGCCCGGATAACCACCTTCGATTGACAGGCCTGCATGAAACCCAGTCGATCGACAAGTTCAGCTGGGGTGTAGCCGACCGTGGGGCATCCATCCGTGTACCGCACAGCTTCGTGAATAACGGTTACAAGGGTTACCTCGAAGACCGTCGTCCGAACTCCCAGGGGGATCCCTACCAGATTGCCTCGCGCGTCCTCAAGACGGTTGCGGAAGTCCCGACGGCTTGAAGCCCGGAGAAAGGAGCTTTCAAGCGCTAATCGGCGGCATCCTTCGGGATGCCGCTCTTTTTTTGGTCGAGTGACAGGGATCGCAGGGGCGCGGCGGGCGGAGTCCGTGGGCGAAACCCGACGCGGTTGGGTCGGTGGGGGCGTGGAGTGTAGCGTCCCCGCAGCAGTGCAAAAATAAGGGCCTCCAGGAGTCTTAGACTCACTGGAGGCCCAGGGGGGGAGGAGAAATTGGGCTCTGTTAACTGGTGATAATGTCTTTGGCCGATTTACCTTGGGGGATCATCGGAAGAACATGTTCCGAATAAGGAATAACTACATCAAGAAGGTAAACTCCATCGTAGTCAAGCATTTCCCGAATCGCTGACCGAATTTCTTCTTTTTTCCAAACACGACGCGCCTTGACCCCGAAACCTTCGGCAATCTTGACGTAATCGGGATAGATGGCATCGAGGTTTTCGGGGCCGCCGATGTTGTTGGGGTCGCCGAGGATGGTTTGGCCGCGACAGCCTTCGTAGAAGCGGTCTTCCCACTGCACAACCATTCCAAGGTGCTGGTTGTTGAGGATAAGGGCTTTCGCGTGAATGCCTTCGATCTTGGCGGTGGCGAGTTCCTGCACGTTCATGAGGAAGGATCCGTCCCCGTCGATGTCAATCACCTCGGTGTCGGGGAAAGCCACCTTCGCACCGACGGCGGCAGGGTAACCAAAGCCCATTGTGCCGAGCCCGAGGGAGCTGATGTAGGTCCGGGGATTCTTGAATCTGTAATACTGCGCGGCCCACATCTGGTGTTGGCCGACGCCGGTCGTAATGATGGCCTCGCCCCGTGATTCTTCGTAAAGGATTTCAATCGCCTCCTGTCCGAGGATGTAAGGGGATTCTGAATACGTGAAAGGATGCTTTGCCTTCCAGTCGGACAAGCGGGTCATCCATGGTCCGATCTCGGGGTTGCGGAAACCGCGATCGCGAATGATTTCGTTCATCCGACGCAGGGCGAATCCGATCTCGGAGTGGATCGGGAGGTGGGCACGCTTGTTCTTGTGGTGTTCGGATCGATCAAGATCGAAGTGGACGATGTGGGCATCAGGGGCGAAGAGTTCGACTTTGCCAGTGATGCGGTCGTCAAAGCGGGCACCGCAGCAGAGCAGAAGGTCGCTTTCGCAAACGGCCCAGTTTCCGGCGACAGTTCCGTGCATCCCAAACCAGTAGAGGCTTTGGGGACTGTCGGGATCGACCGCCCCGAGACCCATCAGAGTGCTGGCAACGGGCAGTCCGGTCAGATCGGCGAATTCACGAAGTTCGTCGGATGCGTTGGCGGAGAGGATGCCGCCGCCGGTGTAGAGAATAGGCCGGGTGGAGCGTTCGATCAGTTCGAGAACCTCGATGAGTTCGGCGTCGCTGGCCTGAGGGGGTACCGGGTAACCTGGAAGGGTCAGGCCGGTAGGGAAACGCGGTTTGAAGATCTTTTGCTGAACATCCTTGGGGATGTCGATCACGACGGGACCGGGGCGTCCGGAGGTCGCGATGTGAAAGGCTTCGCGAAAGACGGTCGGAAGGTCGTTGGCGTCGAGGACGAGATAGCTGTGCTTGACGATCGGCAGGGTCATCCCGAGGACGTCGGTTTCCTGAAAGGCGCTTTTGCCGATCAGGGTTTGATAAACCTGTCCGGTAATTGCGATCAGGGGAACGCTGTCCATGAAGGCGTCCGCAATGCACGTGATGAGGTTGGTGGCACCGGGTCCGGAGGTCGCCATGCAAACGCCCGCCTTGCCGGTGGCGCGGGCGTAGCCGTGGGCCATGAATCCGCCGCCCTGTTCATGACGGGGGAGGACGGTCCGAATCTTGTCCTGTCCGCGGACGAGGGCTTGATGGAGTTCCATCGAGGCACCTCCGGGGTAGGCGAAAACGACATCAACACCCTCGCGCACGAGGCACTCGACGACGACGTCAGCGCCCTTCATTTCGGGTCCCTCCTCAAACTGAGGCTGGAACGGAAGAACGGTTTCTTCGAGGCTCCTTGCGGCTGATGTATTCATTGTTGGATTTCGTAAAAGTTATTAGAAAAACAAGCTCGTCCGTCGTTTCAACCCTATTCGGCAGTTGGGGTTT
>CAZFLQ010000041.1:0-19496 GCA_964519935.1 uncultured Puniceicoccaceae bacterium
GGTGGGTTTGGGTGTTGACAAGTGGGTCAAAGTGGGGCGAAATGGGGTCAAATGGCGGTAGAGGGCACCAAATGTACGTAGATGAATCCACTGGGCGGCGGACTTTATGTCGGGGAGTTTTTCCACAACCTCGACGCGAAGGGGCGGTTGACGATCCCCTCGAGATGGCGTTTTCCCGGCGACGAGGCGGACGTCTACCTCGGCCTGCCCAATACGGGGGGGTTCATCACGGTTTACCCGCCCTCGATGATCGAGAAGTTGAAGGATCAGGTGGCGAACATCAGCTTGGGGGATCCGGAGGGGCAGGCGGTTTTGATGCAGATCTCGGCGAAGGCGCACTCGTTCGGATGCGACAAGCAGGGGCGGATCAATCTGAACGAGAAATTGATCGAACACGCGAAGATCGAGAAGGAAGCGGTCCTGGTCGGGAACTTCACGTTTTTCAGCATCTTCAGTCGCCCGGTCTACGAGGGGAAGGATCCGGGGGCGGTTGGGAATATGAACGACGCGCTGAAGAAATTAGGACTCTGATGATGGTGATGGGGGATTCGAATGCAATCGACGGAGCCCCTGAAACGGAAGGAACGGGGCACCTGCCGGTGATGCTGGCGCCAGTTTTAGGGCAGCTCGACGCGGCGCGTGGGGGACATTACCTCGATGGAACGTTTGGCGGTGGCGGACACAGCCGGGCGATTCTCGAATCGAATCCGGAAAACCGGGTCGATGGAATTGACCGTGACCCTGAGGCGGTCGGGCGGGCTTCGCGATTCGACGAGCGGTACCCGAAACGTTTCCGTTTTTTCCGGGGGGAGTTTTCAAATACGCTGGCGACGCTGACGGATTTTTACGACGGGATTCTTCTCGATCTGGGAGTATCCTCCTTTCAGCTGGACGATCCGGAGCGGGGGTTCTCTTTCCGGGCGGATGCGCCGCTGGACATGCGGATGGACTATGCAAGCGGTGTTCCCGCCTCGACCTTTCTGGAGACCTCGGCGGAGGCGGAGTTGATCGAGGCAGTCCGGGATTTTGGGGAAGAACCCTCCTGGCGCCGGGTCGTCAGGGCAATTATGGCGGCGCGGGGGACCGGTCGGTTGGAGACGACGGGGGCTTTTGCGGCGATGCTGGAATCGGTTCTGGGAGGGCGGGCTCCGCGTGGGCGTCGTCCGATCCATCCGGCAACACGAACCTTTCAGGGGATCCGGATCGCGGTAAATGACGAGCTGCGTTCGATCGAGCGGGCGCTGCCACTGGCCTTTGACCGTTTGAAGCCGAACGGGCGTCTCGTCGTGATCAGTTTTCATTCGCTGGAGGATCGCATCGTAAAACGGTTTTGCCGACGGATGGCAGGCCGTCCGGAACATGGGAATGACAGCCGTTTCCAGGAAGATCGAACGGTCCTCGGGGAGCTTCCTTTTTCGAAACCGATTCTGCCCGACGGGGCGGAGATCGAACGCAATCCGCGGTCACGCTCGGCGCGCCTGCGGGCAATCCAGAAACTCCATCCGGACGCACTATGAATCACGTATCCCCTTTTCATCGCTGGTTAACCTTTGTGATTTTCCTGAGCGTGCTGATCTCCCTGATCGGTGCGATGTCCTTGATCTGGACGCGGGTCCAGATCCGGAAATCGGCTGACCGGATCGAACGAACCGAGCGGGTCCTAACCGATCTGAATCGACGCATCCAACAAGTGGATACACAGATCGCGCAGGCACACCAGCCGGATCGTCTGATCGCACGGGTGGAGGGGCGGATGCGGGTACCCGAGCCACGTCAAATCGTCTGGCACCGTCCGGCGGAGCGTGACGGTGACCGACTTGTTCCGGGGGTAGCCTTTACGGGGGCGGTAGGTGTGGCCCAGGTGTCGGAACGCGATCGCTGATTTTTTGAAACCATCCAATCCAGTTGAAAACCCGCTATATAAAGTCATGGAAACTACTGCTGTTGGGCGTACCGGTTCTGTTTTCCTACGGTGCGGTTGGGGCGCGGCTGTACGTGGTTCAGGTGGTGCGGCATGCCGAGCTGGTTGAAGAAAGCGAAAACGCACGCAAGCGGATCGAGGTAATCGAGGCCCGCCGGGGGGACATTCTCGACAGCCGGGGCACGATCCTCGCGACGGTTGAGGCCCGTTACGATATCGGGGTTGATCCGCACTCCTTTAACCCGGATGAGATGGGTCGTCTGGGGGAACTGGCGGAAGCGCTGAAGGTACCGGTCGGAAAGGTGCAGACGGCGGTAACGAGTCTTTGGAGGGAGACGGCGGATGGCAGTCGCCGGAAAGTCCGCTGGCGGGAACTGGTCGACGGCACGGACGAGGCGACCTACCACCGGGTGATGGACCTCGGGATCAAAGGCGTGTATGGAAACCGCAAATACGTCCGAACCTATCCGGGGGGACAGCTGGGTGCGCATGTGATCGGCTTTGTCAATCTGGCGAACTCGTCCGTGATGGGAATCGAACGGGCGATGGATTTTTATCTTTCCGGGCAGCGTGGTTGGCGGGAGCTGGAACGCGACGGGGACAACCGGGAGCTCTCCCACCTGCGAAACCGGGAGGTCCGGCCGAACCCGGGTCTGAATGTCCAACTGACGATCGACGCGGCAGTGCAAAACATGGTTGAAACGGAGATCGCGCACCTCGGGCGGGAATACGACCCCGAGACGGTGAGCGTGATTGTTTCGGATCCGGCGACCGGGTTCATCATCGCGATGGCGAACTATCCGACCTTCGACAGCAACCGATTCTGGGAATACCCGATGGCGACCCAGCGGAACCGCGCGGTGACGGACGTTTACGAACCGGGCTCGACCTTCAAGATCATTCCGGCGGTAGCGGCGTTGAACGAGGGTCTGGTCGAGGCGGAAACGATTTTTGATTGCAGCTTTCCGGTGGCCAACTACCGGGGACGGACGGTGCGGTTGCCGGGGGACCACGACCCGTTTCAAAAGCTGAGTGTGGCCGAGATCGTGATCAAGTCGAGTAACCGGGGGGCGGCCTACCTCGGGATGATATTGGGAGAACGGCGACTCTACAATTATGCCCGCCGATTCGGCTTTGGGGAGACCTCGGGGCTGGGTCTGGATGGCGAGGTGAGTGGAATTCTTCATCCGGTGCGCAACTGGGACGGTCTGACGATCACTCGCTTGCCGATGGGACACGCGATTTCGGTGACGCCGATACAGATCCACAGTGCGATCAGTGCGGTCGCCAATGGAGGGCGTTTGATGCGTCCGCAGGTGGTCGACCGGATTCTTGATGCGGAGGGGGAGACCATTTTGCAGTTTGATCCGCAGGAACGCCGCGAGGTCGTCCGTCCGGAATCGGCCCGGCTGGTAACCGGCTTTATGACGGAGGTGGTTTCGGTGGAGGGAACCGCTCGGCGGGCTTCTTTGGACGGTTTTGCGGTGGCGGGGAAAACGGGGACGACCCAGATGATCGTTGATGGGCAGTATTCCCGCCAGCATCACGTGGCGTCCTTTTCGGGATTTTTTCCGGCGCGCAATCCACGTTTCGCGATTACGGTGATGGTGGCGGACCCGAAACTGAAAGGGGTTGGTTACGGCGGGCTGGTGGCGGCACCGGCCTTTCGCCGGATTGCCGAGGGGCTGGTCCAATACTATCGCCTCGAACCGGATGCGGAAACGAATCAAAACCTGTTGGCAGGGATTGAGGCGGTGGGGGTGCGGGGAGTGGCACGCTGAGGCAACCCTTTGATCGAAACGATGATTTTACCGACACTGCAAATTAGCACCCTGATCGACGGGGCGACCCGAATGGGCCGGATGGGTTTTGTCCCGCACGGAAACGGCGGTTGGGAGACACCGCGGTGGACCCTGCGGAAGCTCTTCGAGGGGATCGACTGGGTTAAAGTGCAGATACCCGAGGATAAGCCGGTGCGGGCATTGATCACCGACAGCCGACGGGTGGTTCCGGGATCGGTCTTTTTTGCGCGGGACGGAAGCCGAACGGACGGTTTTCACTATGCCGAGGAGGCGATTGATCGAGGGGCGATTGCGGTTGTATCGACCCGGGTGCCCGGGGTGGTGCGAAATGTCGCCCAGATTCAGGTTAAGGAAACTGCCCTCGCGCTGGCGAGGGTGGGCCGGAAATTCTACGACTATCCCGACCGTGACCTGCGATTGACAGGGATCACCGGAACGAACGGGAAAACAACCGTCAGTTGGCTGCTGCAGCACCTCATGCGGCAGGGAGGAGCTTCGATGGGGTTGATCGGGACGGTCCACTATGATCTCGGGGGGCGGACGATCCCATCCTATCGAACGACCCCGGAGTCGGTTGATTCCCTATCGATGCTGAACCAGATGCGGGAGCGCGGGTGCAAAGGAGCGGTGATGGAGGTCAGTTCGCACGGGATTCATCAGCACCGGGCGGCGGGTTTTGAGTTTGATACGGCAGTTTTTTTAAACCTGACGCGGGATCACCTCGATTATCACGAGACGATGGAAGCCTACTTTGAGGTCAAGTCGCGGCTCTTTAACGGTGGGATCGGCTGGGAGCCTCCGGCCAAGGTGATTAACCGGGACGATCCATGGGGGCAGAAGCTGATTGATGATCTCGGGGACGCTGCGGGGATTCTGACCTTTGGGATGTCGGCGGCGGCGGATGTCGGGGCGGTTTCCCCGGAGTTCGGTTCGGAGGGAACCGTTTTTGGTCTGAGGATTCAGGGCGAGACGGTGGATACATCGATCCGCTTGCCGGGACGCTACAACCTGAGCAATGCGCTGGCGGCGGCGGCGGCGGCGCATCTGGAGGGAATGGCGGTCGGTGAAATCGCGGAGGGCTTGAAGGAATTTCGGGCCGTCCCCGGTCGAATGGAGCGGGTTGAAGCAGGGCAAAAGGCGAGTGTGTTTGTTGACTACGCGCACACCGATGATGCCCTCGACAATGCCCTCTCGATGTTACGCGAAGTAACGAGAGGGCGCTTGCTGACGGTCTTTGGCTGTGGCGGCGACCGGGACCGATCCAAGCGCCCGAAAATGATGACGGTGGTTCAGCGGTATTCGGATCTGGCCTGGGCGACGGCCGACAATCCGCGGAACGAACCCCTCGGACAGATTTTCGCGGATATGCGAACGGGGATAACGGAGCCGTCGAAGGTTCGCTTTGTAGAGGACCGGCGGGCGGCGATCGGGGAGGCGCTCGAGTTCGCGAGGGAGGGTGACACCCTTTTAATCGCCGGGAAGGGGCATGAGACGTATCAGGAATTTCAGGACACAGTTGTGCCGTTTGATGATCGGGCGGTGGCGCGGGAGTTGATCGAATTGAAACGGACGGGGAGGGATGCTTGAATTTGAACAGGATGAGCTGCGGGAAGTAGCGAAGGGGGTCTGGAGATCGAATTGCCCGGATCGGAGGATCGGGGGGTTCTGTGTCGATACGCGGATCCTGCGGGAGGGTGATGTCTTTGTTGCCCTGCGGACTGAGCGGCGGGACGGGCACGATTTCGTTGCGGCGGCGCGGGAGGCGGGGGCGGCATTGGCGATGGTGGCGCGTCCGGTGGACGATCCCCTGCCGCAACTGGTGGTGGCGGACCCGTTGGGTGGGTTGCAGGCGATCGCGCGGTGGCATCGACGGCGTTTCGGGGGGGCGGTCGTCGGAATCACCGGATCGTGTGGAAAAACCTCAACCCGAAAGCTCCTCCATGGATTGCTTGGGAAGGACGTGACGCACGCGACGGAGGGGAATTTGAACAACGAGATCGGGGTGCCCTTGACGCTGCTGCGGCTGGATCGGGGGCGGCATGAACGGGCGGTGATCGAGACGGGGATCAACCAGCGGGGAGAGATGGGACGTCTGGCGGCGATGGTGGAACCGGATGCGACGGTATTCACGATGGTCGGGGCGGCGCATCTGGAGGGTCTCGGTTCACTCGAAGGGGTCGCGAGGGAAAAGTCTGAATTGTTGAAGGCGACCCGGGCAGGGGGCTTTGGGGTGGTCTCGGAAAGTGCCTGGCGGTACCGCCCGGTGGCTGGCTGGATCCGGGAGCGCGGGGGGATCGTCTGTGTCCCGGAGGGCAGTGGGTGGTCGCGGGACGAGGGGGTCGATGTCTGGGAGCGCCGGTCGGAGGTCCGGCCGGAGGGGAAGGCGGTTTATCTGCGGCGGGTTTCGGATGGCACCGGGTTGGTCTACGGATTGCCAGCGGTGGGGGAAGGGATGGTATCGAACAGTGCCCTCGCGGCGATCACGGCGCACGGGTTGGGAGTGGATGCGGAGACGATTGCAGCGGGAATGGCGGCCTGGACTCCGGCGGAGAACCGGGGGGTCTGGATTGAGGAGGGGCGGGCGCGGATCTATCTCGACAGCTATAATGCGAATCCTTCGTCGATGGATGATGCCCTCGACACCTTTCTGGCGGCCTCGCGGAGTGAGCGGAAGAGACTCTTGATTTTGGGCGGAATGCACGAATTGGGGGAACTGTCGGCCGGATTTCACGCCAAGGTGGTTTCGCGGTTGACCTGGCGCAGGGATGATACCTTCTGGCTGGTGGGGGCGCGGGCACGGGAGTACCTCGGGGGGTTCGAGGGAACGTTGGTCGAGGAGGACCGGATCCGGCACCGCGACAGGGGGTCGGAATACGCGGGGGAATTGCGGGAGCTGCTGGAGACGGATCAGGCAGTTGACATCTTCATCAAGGGGAGTCGATCCTCTGGTCTGGAATCGATCCTTCCGGAATCGCTTCGGCGGAGGGCGTTGGGAGAAAGGTGAAGGGATTTTCGCGATGTTAAGTTATCTGGAATATTTGAGCGAGGTTTGGGGGCCTTTCCGGCTTTTTGGTTACCTGACCTTGCGGGCGATGCTGGCGGGGGGGACCGGTTTGTTGATCGGATGGTGGGTGGGCCCGCGTTTGATCCGGTGGTTGCGGAGGGTGAAGATGCGGGAGGTGGGTCGGGACGCGAGTGTGGTTGGTGATCTGGCGGAGCTGCATCGCAGCAAAAAGAATACACCGACGATGGGGGGACTGATCATTGCGGCGGGATTTCTGAGTTCGTCCCTCCTCTGGGCGCGTCCGAATGTCTATGTGCTGACGGCGTTGATAGTCTTTGTCGGGTTGATGGGTATCGGGTTCCTCGACGATTACCTGAAGGTGTCGAAGCGCAACAGCCGCGGGTTGGCAGGAAAATACAAGCTGGCGGCGCAGGGGGTGCTGACGCTGTTGGTTTTGGGGATCTTGTCCCTCGATCCGGCGGCGGGGGGGCAGATGCGGGAACTGTGGGTGCCTTTTTATAAATTTCCGGTAACGGAGTCCTTGCCCTGGCTTCTCCTGATCCCGTTTCTGTTTTTGATTCTGGCGGGTTCGAGCAATGCGATCAACCTGACGGATGGGATCGACGGGCTGGCGATCGGGTGTACGGTGGCGTCGATGCTGGCCTTTGTGCCGATGGCCTATTTCGCGGGAAATGTGATCATCTCGGACTACCTTTTTCTGAGTTACCTGCCGGGGACAGGGGAATTGGCGGTGGTGGGGGCGGCACTCCTCGGGGCGAGCCTGGCCTTTCTCTGGTACAATGCCCATCCGGCGGAGATTTTTATGGGAGATACCGGTTCGCTCGCCTTGGGCGGTTTTATTGGCGTAATGGCTTTTCTGATACATCAGCCATTTACGCTGGTGATTGTGGGAGGAATCTTTGTTTTTGAGGCGGTCTCGGTGATCGTGCAGGTGGCCTCCTACAAAACGACCCGGCGGCGGGTTTTCCTGATGTCGCCGATCCACCATCATTTTGAACTGAAGGGGTGGCATGAGAACAAGGTGGTGATCCGTTTCTGGATCCTTTCGCTGCTGTTTGCGATTCTCGGGCTGGCTTCACTGAAACTACGATGACGCGGGAAGATTGCAGAGACATCTTGCGCGATGGGAAGGTCGCGGTTCTCGGGGCGGGGGTCTCCGGGCAGGCGGCGGTGCGTTTGGTGGAGTTTTCGGGGGGGCGGGCGGATCTTTTTGATGAGCGGGCGAGTCCTGGGCGGCGGGAATTCGGTCCGGCGGACTGGCGGAACTATCGATTGGTTGTCCGAAGTCCGGCCTTTGCGCGAAACCATCCCTGGGTGGCGGGACCGCGGTCGGCGGGGATTCCGGTAATCGGTGAGATCGATTTGGCGGCGGCCTTTTGGTACGGACCGATCCACGTGGTCACGGGGACGAATGGAAAGACGACGACGGCGCGTCTCCATGCCGAGGCGTTGCGGTCGACGGGACGGACGGCTGCCCTGAACGGCAACAGCGGGACCCCGTTTGCGGCGCGAATTCTCGAGGGGCCGCGGGCGGACGGCATCGCGGTATTGGAGGTGAGTTCGTTCCAGGCGGAGGATCTCGAACTGCTGGAGCCGGATGTGGTCGTTTGGACCAACTTTGCGGAGGACCACCTCGACCACCACGCTGACCTGCGGGACTATTTTCTGGCGAAGAGGCGGTTGGTGGAACGGTTGCGGCCGGGGGGTATTTTCCTGGCGGGAGCTTCGGTGGTCGAGGCGGGGGAGGAGCTGGGGGTGGCTTTCGCGAGGGAGCCGGAGGTGGTCGCGGTGGACCGGTATCCGGCCCCGGCGGGGAGTGTTCTGGCACGTTGGCCCTACACGGAGGATTTTGCTCTGGTGGACGCTCTCTGGGAGCGACTCGGTCTGGACCGGGAGCAACTGGCGTCGGTAGGTCGGGAGTTTCACCTTTCTCCCTGCCGGATGGAGCCGGTTGCGACGATTGACGGGGTTGTCTATGTCAATGATTCAAAGGCGACAAATCCACATGCGGTCCTCGGGGCATTGCGCGGGGTGGAGGCACCGGTTATCTGGTTGGGCGGGGGGGCGCCAAAGGGAGAGGACACGGCGGCATTCTGCGGGGCGGTTGCAGGGCGGGTGAAGACAGCGGTGTGTTTTGGGAAAATGGGGCCTTTTCTATCCTCCCATTTTATGAGCAGGGGCGTGGCGGTGGAGACGGTTGAGACGGTGACGGAAGCGGTCCGGATCGCGGCTCGTCTTGCGCAGAAGGGCGACGTGGTCCTCTTGAGCCCCGGCTATGCAAGTTTCGATGCCTTTCAAAACTACCGCGAGCGCGGTGAAGCGTTTCGTTCGGCGGTTTTGGAATTGATGCCGGATTCTCCTCTAACCTAATCTCTCACTGTCAACCTCAGTTTCCTGTTCAAACCCGTGAAAAAAGATCAACTTATGCAATTTCTAAAAATCTCCACGATAGTCGGAGCGATCCACTTTGGGCTGTTCGTCGTTCTTGTCCAACCGGGTTGTCAGTCGATTGACCGGGCATGGGAGGAGCATCGGGCGGAACGTGGGACGGTTCTGGCGAAGGAGCCGGATCTGCTGCCAACACCGGCACCGCTGGCGGCAGCGAATACGGAACTCAATCAGGTGACGATCCCGCAGACAGATCTGGTCGGGGCGCAGGCCCGGTTTCGACCGACCCGTCCGGCGAGCCAGCCGGAATCGGTCGCGCCGATCACGAATGATTTCATCAATGCGGGGGTGAACGATTTTGAGATCGAACCGAACGAACCGTTGGTGGACATGAGCCAGCCGACGGGGTCGGGATCCTCCTACACGGTGCGCTCGGGTGATTCGCTCTGGTCGATCGCGCAGCGCAATGGTATTCCTTTCAACGCGTTGCTGGATGCGAACGGGATGACGCGGGAAACGAAACTGCGGGTGGGACAAAGTCTGGTTTTGCCGAGTGGCTACGGGAGTGCGGGATCGGGTGCGGCGATGGCGGGTGCTTCCGGTCCGGTCCCGACCGAGGGCTGGGGACCTTACACGGTGCGTTCGGGCGATTCTCTGTCGCGGATTGCTTCGCGGACGGGGACGACGGTTTCCGAGTTAAAGCGGGTGAACGGGTTGAGCGGGAACACGATTTTCGCGGGGCAGGAGTTGCAGGTTCCGGGAGGTGAATCGGCGGTCGGTGCATCGGCGGCGGTGTCGGCGTCATCGGGCGGGTCGTCGGGCGGGAGTGTGGACGGAACCCACACGGTGCAGGCAGGGGAATATCCCCAGGCGATCGCGCGAATGTATGGGATGAGCACCTCGGAGTTGCTGCGGATCAACAACATCTCCGATCCGACGCGGATGCGGGTGGGGCAGGTCCTGAAGGTACGTTCGACGGGTGGAGTCGACGGGACCGGATCTGCCCGGTCGGGCAGTAGCAAGATCAACGCGGTGGGCGGTGACGAAGCGATCATTGTTGAGCCGACGGCGAGTTCCGGGGAGGGCGGAATTCCGACTTTCATGGGTGACGATGGGGTTATCGAGGTGGACATCCCCGAGGTTAGCTTGAATCGCGAGGGGAGCACGGTGGCACCTTTGGTGGTTCCGGGCGCTGAGGTTCTTGAGGTCGAACCGATCGAGGATGATGAAATCGGATTCGACGAGATTGAGTTCGAAGACATCCCGACGGTTGAGATCGAGCGGAACTGAGGGTCCAGATGGCGGGGGATCGGGAAATCGTCTGGGAGGATCCGGGGGGAGCTCCCCGTCGGTTCCAGGCAGCGGCGATCGCGATGGTGTCGATGGTGGCGATCCTGACGGCGATCGGACTGTCGGTCTTGTTCAGTGCCAGCCAGGGAATGCACGAGGAGGCGACCTTTTTGCTCGGGCGTCAGATCCGGTGGCTGGTGATCGCGTTGGCGGGCTGTCTTTTATTCACTTTCGCCCAAATGGAGTGGATCGAAAAGGCGGCACCCTTTTTTTTGGGAGCTTCCTTGTTGGGGCTGGTTCTGGTCCTGGTTCCGGGGATTGGGGTGACCGTGAACGGGGCGCAGCGCTGGATCGATATAGCAGGGCAGAGGTTGCAGCCGAGTGAGTTCGCGAAGTTCGGGCTGATCGTGGGGGTGGCGGCCTGGTATGCGCGGCATCAGCGGTTGGCGGGAACCTTCGTGGTGGGGTTTCTGATCCCGGCGGTGGTCCTCGGGCTTTTTGTCGGATTGATCCTCTTACAGCCCGATTTCGGGACGGCGGGGTTATGTGGGCTGACGGCGTATTGTGTCTTTTTTCTGGCGGGAAGCCGGTGGTATTACCTGATTCCGACGGCGGGGATAGGGTTGGTGGGAATTTCGATTCTGGTCTACCATGATCCGGTGCGGCTGGAGCGGATCACAGCTTTTCTCGATCCGGAGGGTAACCGGGCGGATGGGGCGTATCAGTTGATGCAGAGTATCATCGCGCTGGGGGCGGGTGGTCTGACCGGGGTCGGGATCGGGAACGGGCGGCAGCAAAACGAGTATCTCCCGGAGGCACACACCGACTTTATCTTTTCAATCGTGGGGGAGGAAATGGGTTTGGTGGCAACGTCCTCGGTAGTGATTTTGTTCGGGTTGTTTTTCCTGCTGGGGGTGCAGCAGATGCGGAAGGCACCGAGCGTTTTCGAGGGCCTCCTCTACGCGGGAGCACTTTTCTTCATCACCTTTCAATCGTTAATCAACCTCGGGGTGGTCACGGGGCTACTCCCGACGAAGGGAATGTCCCTGCCCTTTATCAGCTATGGGGGGTCGAACCTGGTGGTGGTCTATGCGATGCTCGGAGTGATTCTGAACGGATTTCGATCCTGGAACCGACCAGCCCTGGGGCGGGCACGCTTTCTCTGATGGAGGCGGAGGGCAGAGGGTACCGGTTTCTGATCATCTGCGGGGGAACCGGGGGGCATCTTTCGCCGGGAATCGCGACAGCGGCGGCCTTGAAAGATATGGGTTGTGTCTGTCGTCTGGTCGTCAGCCGAAAGCAGATTGACCGGACGCTTTTGGAGAAGTACCCGGAGTTCGAGTTTTCGGCGGTACCGGGGGCGGCCTTCAGTTTGAACCCGATTCAGTTGATTCGGTCGGCGGGCGGCCATCTCGGAAACCTTGGGGCGAGTTTTCGCCTCGTACGAAGCTTCCGGCCTGACGTGATTCTGGCTTTTGGAGGGTTTCTCTCCCTCGGGGCGGCGGTGGCGACCCTGCGGCGGTCGACCCGACTGGCCTTGCACGAGGCAAACCGGGTGCCGGGGCGGGCGGTCCGGTGGCTGAGCCGACTGGCAAACCGCGTCTACCTGCCTGAGGGACTCCGTTTGTCGCATTTGCCGATCGGAAAGGTTCGCAATTTTGGTTATCCTGTAAGGCCGGAGTTCGGTCCGATGCCAAAAGTGGCGGCCCGGCGGCGTCTGGGAATTCCGACCGGGGGCCGGTGGGTCGCGGTGATCGGGGGGAGTCAGGGGGCGCAGGCCCTGAACAATTGGGCGGTGGAGTCCTTTCCCCGATTGGCGCATGCGGGTCTGAATCTTATTCTGGTGTCGGGGCCGGGAAAAGGGGCGGCAAGCGAGACGGTGATCGAGGTGGGGGAAGGGATCCGGAGACGGTTTCGGACGATGCCCTTTTGTGATCAGATGGAGTGTCTCTTGAACGCGGCTGATTTGGTGGTTTCGCGGGCGGGGGCGGGGAGCCTGGCGGAGTTGACCCGTTGTAGGGTGCCTGCGCTTCTGATCCCCTACCGTTTCGCAGCGGACCAGCATCAGACGGTCAATGCCCGTTTTCACGAGGCGCAGGGCGGTGGGATCGTGGTCGAGGAAGGATACCTCGGGACGCTGATCGATGAGGTGACCGGACTGGCGGGGAACGAATGGATGCTGGCAAGGATGCGAGAGAATCTGCGACTGATGGACCTACGGAACCGCAAGGCGGATCTTGTCGAGGACCTGATCGGGATGGCGGCGGCGGTGGTCGAGGAGCGGACGGCGGACAGGGGGGATTCGGATTGAGCGGGGACGAACGGATTCTGTTGGTCGGGGCAGCGGGAATGGGGATGGTTCCGCTGGGGCTGATTCTGGCTGATCGGGGGAACCGGGTCATTGCCTCGGACGATGCGATGCCGGCCGCGATCCGACAGCTTTACGGCGGGGCGGGGATCGAGATCTGGGACGGGTTGGGAGCCATTCCGGAGGTGGACCGGGTCATCTGTTCAGCGGCGATTCGGGATGAGCATCCGATCCGGGTGGCCGCAGGGGAGCGGGGATGGCCGGTGTGTTTGCGGGGGGAGGCCCTCGCCGAGCTGGTCGCGGGCCGACGCCTGTTAGCGGTGGTCGGGTCACACGGGAAAACGACGACCTCGGCGATGGTGGTCGATCTGCTGCAGAAGGCGGGGGTGGAGATCGGCTATTTGATCGGGGGGTTGCGGGCGGACGGGTCGGTGCCGGGGGCGTGGGGACGCGATGCGATTTTTGTCGCGGAGGTGGACGAGAGTGACGGAACGATCGAGCGGTTTCGACCGGAGTGGACCTTGTGGTTGAATTTCGATCCCGATCACGTGGTTCGGTATGCGGACGAGGATGCCCTCCGGGCGACCTTCCGGGACCTCGTTCAACGAACACGGAAAGTCGCCTGGGTTCCGGCGGGAGAAGAACGGGGGTTGGCGGCGGTGGGGGCTGAACTGCTGGTAACGGGGGAGCGGGGTGAAATCGGGGGCGAACGGGGGTGGGATCGGACATTGCCGGTATACAATCGACTGAACCTTCAGGCAGCAGCGGCGGCGGTCGGGAAGATTCTCGGACGTCCGGTGGCGATTGATGCGGCGGCGGGCCTACCGGGGATTTGCCGACGGCAGACGACCCTTTATGATGACGGTGAGACGGTGGTGCGGGAGGATTATGCCCACCATCCGACGGAGGTGGATACCTTTCTGCGGGAGGAGCAAAAAATGTATCCAAATTATGGATACGTTTGTGTTTTTCAGCCCCACCGTTTTAGCCGGACGCGTCAACACGCGAAGGGATTTGCGGAGAATTTGTCGCGGGTCGACCGATCGTTGCTTTTGCCGGTTTACGGGGCGGGCGAGGATGTTGAAATGGGTTCGGGATCGGGGGCGATTCTGGGCCATCTCGAGACCTCCCGGGTCGAGGTGTCGATGGCGGCGGATTTGGCGGAGGGCCTCGAATGGTTGCGGGCGGACCGGGCGGCGGTGCCGGGAAAACGCCACTACGCGATTGTCGGGGCAGGAAACATCGAGCGCCTCGGGAGGGCATTTGCATCCTGGTTGCGGGCGGAGGGGGACGAGAGGCGGGCGTGGGAGGATTACCTGGAGGGGATGCTCGGGGTGGAGACGCGGGTTCAGTTTGGGGTTTCGCTGGCGGGGAAAACAACGGTTCGGGTCGGGGGGGCGGCGCGGGTTTATGCGGAGCCGGCGGGGGTCGATGACCTGCGGGTTTTGATCGAGACGGCGAGGGTCTGGGGGATGGACTGGTTTGTCATTGGGCGGGGTTCGAATCTGCTGTTCCCGGACGGAGGGTATCCGGGGTTGGTCCTACGTCTGCGGCATCCGGTCTGGAGGATCTGGGAACCGGGGGAGGACGGGACGGTTGAGGTCGGGCCGGGACTGCGGATGCAGGAGCTGGCGCAGCGGGCGGCGGATCGCGGGTGGACGGGCTTTGAGTTTGCGGAGGGGATACCGGGGTCGGTCGGGGGAAGTCTGCGGATGAACGCGGGGGCGATGGGAGGGTGGATTCTGGACCGATTGGTTTGGGTCGAAACGCTCGATGGGGAAGGTCGTCGTCGTCGTTGGGAACGGGGGAATCTGACGGTCCGGTACCGCGAGTGTCCTGAGCTGGAGAAGCGGATTGTGTTGCGGGCAGGACTGCGGGCAGAGGGGCGGGAGGAACCTGCGGCGATTCGGGGGCGGATGTCGGAGAACGCGGCGAGACGCCGGGCGACGCAACCCTCGGACCGGAGTGCGGGATGTTCCTTCAAGAATCCGCCGGGGGATTCGGCGGGTCGTTTGATTGATGGGGCCGGGCTAAAGGGATTCGCGGTGGGGGGTGCATCGGTGTCATCGGTTCACGCGAATTTTATAGTCAACGACGGGACGGCGACGGCGGCGGATCTGGAGGCGGTGATGAAGCACGTTGAGGCAGAGGTCGAGCGGGCGTACGGGGTGCGGTTGGAGCGTGAGGTCCTCGTCCCAAAGCCTTTTTCAATCGACAATCACAGTGGTCAACGGTAGGAGAAAAGGGTTTCATTGTCACATCTCACTCTCACCATGTCGACCCGTTCCCAGTCCCACCGGTTTTCCCCGCAGTTCTGGGGGCGATTGGTCTGCGGAATAACCTTCAGGCGGAAGGACTGGAGATGAAAACGACCCGGGATGAGGCCGTTGGACGGGGCGGAACGACCCCGACCTGGAAGCAGATCCGGCAGACGGCGGCACATGGGGCTTCTTCGGCGGCGGGAGTTCAGCGACGGGTCAACCGGCGGTTGCTGGTCGGGCTTATGGGCTTGGTTTCGGTCGGGCTTCTTGCGGCGACGGGATATGCGATCGCCGGATGGGCGAAGGAACCGGAGGCGGTGGCAAGGATCGGCCGGTCCCCGGTGGTTGGGAAGATCGGGTTTCGGACGGATGGCGTTCTCTCGCGGGCGTGGGTCCGCGAGCAGATAGCGCTGGCCCCGGGGACACCCTTGCTGGAGCTGGACATCTATGCGATTCGGGCGCGGCTGGAGGCGGAGCCGCAGGTCTATCGGGCGACGATCGAGCGGGAGTTGCCGGACCGTTTGGAGGTTTTTATCAGTGAACGGGTGCCGGTTTTCCGGATCGTGGTTCCAGATGGGGGCGGTAAGCGGAGCGTGTACCTGGTTGCGACTGATGGGATGGTGTATCGAGGAAGGGATTACGAAATGGGGCGTGTTCGGACCTTGCCCTTTTTGGGAGGGGTCAAGTTAAGAATGGAAGACGGTCGGTTTGCGCCGATCAAGGGGTTAAAGCCGGTGCTCGATTTGATCGACCTGGCACGATCGCGGTTTCCGGAGGTTTATGCAGATTGGCGGGTGGTCGATCTAAGCGAATTTGACCCCGATCCGGAGGTGTTTTTCTCGACCATCCGGATCCGCGGGGTGCAGGTGAAGGAGAGCCTTTTCAGCCCGGATGAGCCCGAGCTGCAATTGCGGCGACTCGAAAGCGTGGTCGCCTTTTTGCGGGACCGGCAGGCGGAAGCGGTCGCGAGGGTGGATCTCCGCTACGAGGATGCTGTTCCGGTGATGCCGGTGGCAATGAGCGCCCCCGAGCAAACGGGAGAGGGGTTGTCGAACTAGGCGATGGGCTCGAAAATTGTCGCAGCGGTCGAGGCGGGAACGGAGAAGATTTCGGTCCTCGTGGGGGAGATTCACGATCCGGGATCGTTGAATATTTTGACCCAGGTGACCCGACCGTCGTCGGGGATCCGGAAGGGGCAAATCGTCAATTTCGAGCAGGCGGCGGCTTCGATTGAGGAGGGGTTGGCCTTTGCGGAGGCAGAGGCGGGGGCGCGGATCCAGACGGTTTATCTGAGTCAGTCGGGTGGTCACCTCGATGGCGTTTTCCAAAATGGGACGGCGGCCGTTTCGGGGGCGGACGGATTGGTCGGGGAGGACGATGCGCGGCGGGCAGTGGACGAGGCAAAACGCCGCAAATTGCCGGAGAACCGGTTGTATATTCACCACATCCAGAATCCTTTTCGTTTGGACGGGGAGGTCGTTGAGAATCCGATCGGTCTGCGGGGAAGTGAGCTCGAGGCGGGTTACTGGTCGATTCACGGCGATGCCCGGCGGGTGGGGGATGGAATTCACATCATCAACGGGTTCGGTCTGGGGGTGAGCGACGTGATCGTCTCGTCGGTCGCATCGGGTTGTATTGTGGCGGATGAGGATCGGCGGCGGGCGGGGTGTCTGGTGCTGGACATCGGGGCGGGGACAACCGATTACGTCCTCTACCGGAATGGCTTTATCGTGAGCACGGGGGTGGTCGCAGTCGGGGGTGAGCATTTTGCGAACGATCTCTCGATCGGTTTGCGCCTGAATCATCGGCGGGCAAAAGAAATTTTCCACGAACTGGGCCGGGCGGTGGTGTTGCCGAGTGACGAAACGGAGCGGATTCGGCTTTATGGAGATAACATGATCGGTGACCGTTCGATACCGCGCAGCTCGATTGACCGGATCGTCGAGGTTCGGCTACAGGAGATTTTTCAAATTGTAAGAGAAAAATTAGGACAAAAATACCTCGGTAAACCGCTGCCGGGGGGCGTTATCCTGACGGGGGGTGTTTCGCGTTTGCGGCGAATCGAGACGGTTGCGGCGCAGATTTTCGGAGAGGACGCCGAGTTGGCAGTGGCACCTGATTGGGTGGACCCGTCCCTGCACGGTCCAGAGTTCAGCACGGTCCTCGGGGTGCTTCATTTTGCCCTGACGGGACAAACGGAATTGGTTTCGGGAGAGGGGCGGAAGGGAAAGGGGCTCTTCCGAAAACTGTTGAAGATCTGAGATGGCAGAGGGACTTGAGTGTGAACCCGGGTTGAGTGGCGCGGGAGAGGGGGGCGCTGATCGACAAGCTTCGGGCGGGCCGATGGCTGGTGGAGAAAATCCTTCGCCGGGGGTGGTCCGGTCGGTGGTGATCGGGTTGGGTGGCGGGGGCGGGAATATCCTGCGTCGGATCGAGGCATCGGGTGGGGGTGGCGAAGCGGCTGAGCTGGTCGCGGTCGATACGGACAGCCGAATGCTCTCGAGCCTCGGCTTGGAACAGTCGGTCACCATCGGGCAGACGCTGACCCGGGGGTTGGGTTGCGGTGGGGATGTCGCCCTCGGGAACGCGGCGGGTTCGTCAGATCGGGATGCGTTGCGACGGTTGGTGGCAAACCGTGAGCTGGTTTTTCTGATTGCGGCACTCGGGGGTGGGGTTGGCAGTGGAATCGGCCCCTTGATGGCGGGGGTTGCGTCGGAAAGCGGGGCGGTCGTGATCGGATTGGTGACCTTGCCGTTTGGTTTTGAGGGGGAGCAGCGGATGACGGTGGCGCGAAAGGCGATCGGGGAGATGCGGGAGTATTGTGATGCCCTGATTTTGTTGCCGAACGACCTCTTGTTGCCTGAGGGTGGTGACGGGCGCACGGCGCTCGATGTATTTGCTATTTCAGACGAATGGATCACGCGGGGGGTCGGGGCAATTCAGATGCTGCTTTACGAGGTCGGGTGGATGCAGGTTGATTTTGCCTCGATGCGGCGTGCTCTCGGGGGGAAGGGCGGTCGGACGCTGTTCGCCTTTGGGGAGGGAGAGGATCCGGCGACAGTGATGGGGAACCTTCTGGCCTGTCCACTTCTCGAACTGGAGGAGGGGCGAACGCGGGTGGATACGCTCCTGGTGCACCTCGCGAGTGGCCCGGACCTCCCGATGTCGGTGATCCAGGAGATCGTAACAGAAATCAACCGTATTTTTGGGAGCGAAGCGGAGACGGTTGTGGGGGCGACCCGGATTGATCGTCTGGGTTCGCGGGTAGCGGTCTGCGTGATCGGTTCAACCGATCTGGACGGGCGCAAATTTCTCAATCCGAGGCGGGCAAAACCGGGACTGCTGCCGACCGACCCGGATTTGATTGAGTCGAGTAGTCTGGTGTTGGCGACGGTCGATCCGGGTGAACAGGGAGAGTTTCTGGAACTGATCGAAGGAGGCAACCGGGGGATTTTTGGACCGACGGAACGGAACCTGCGGAGCGGCGTAGACCTCGATGTACCCACCTTTATCCGCAAAGGGATCAAGATCATGGCTTGAGGGGGGTGCGGGGCACCAAGTCGAGGTCAGGGGTGAAAGGCGTTTGTGAGGAGGGTTTTGAGGCGGGTTGGATCCTCGGCAGAGGTTTTCGCGATGAAGCCTTGTTGATGGGCGAAGTGGATGTCGGGCTCGTCCCTGAGGCGGGTAAAATCGACGCGGGGGTGGTCGTCGATCCGGCGGAGTCCGAAACCTTCGCCACGCCGATCCGGATAGACCATCGCGAGGAGATCGGTTTCGAGATTTTCACGGAGGATGTAGCGTTCGAGCCCAGCGGAGGGCTCCTCGGGAAGGGGATCGGTCCGGGGCATGAAAAGAGCCTTAAAGCCATCCAGCTGCCAGACCTCGGCGTGCTGGTGAATGAAGTTGAGCCGTTCCCGGAGACTGGTGATGTAGGTGATCAGGTCCTCGCCGATCATCCGCATCAATTCCCAGATGGGTTCTCCGGGCGCGTGGATGTTCCGGCCGCCAAAGCGGCGGAGGAGGCTGATATCGATGGGTGAATTGAGCTGACCAAGGGTATTGCGGTCTGTGCCGAGCCAGGCGGCGGTTTCGTTCGGGCCGCGACAGTCGAACCACTCGACAACCTCCAACCATTCGCAGAACTCGCGCGCATCCTCGTAGAGCCCGAGGTGCTGGAGGATGAGCGAGAGGGAGCAGGTCGGAGGGGTTTCGCGGGGGAACTGATGGTGGTCGAAATTGTTGAGTGGGGGTTCGTGGCGATGTCCGATGTCGACCACTGCGATGGTCGGATCGGCGAGTTCGGCGGTGGTTGGCTCGCGCCGATCGATCATGACTGGAGCATCGGCGAGGAGGAGGGCGCAGGCGAGGAAGTCGTCTTTGTGGGCACCGCCGGGGTGGGTGATGATGGATCGTATCATGAGAAGGGGAACGATGATCCAATCAAGGGGGCGGAAGCAACTGTTGATCCAGGCGAGGTGGGCGAAAAGGGATTGCAAATCCC
>CAZFLQ010000042.1:0-2335 GCA_964519935.1 uncultured Puniceicoccaceae bacterium
CGTTCATATCCGGCAGTATCGAAACGCGAGAATGCTGCTTAACTGGACAGCAGTGGGTGAATTGATATTCTAAAGGAATAGAGAGATGTATAGTTCACCCTGTTATGTTAATAATTAACTAACAAAACTTAGATTCGTGTTTTTCATGATTTTGAGTATCTATAAAATTCATTTTAACTTTTTAATTTATGAATAATACAAATACAAATAACAACACAGAACAAGATTCTATTTCAGAACGTAGAGCTGTATCACGTAGTGGAGTCGCGGAGCGACGTAACGGAGTTGATACCAGCGACTGGATCTACACCCTCCAGTTCGACAATACCTTGGACTGTCAAAATGAGATAGCTGTTCGATGGTTCATTTATTCCGTATGCGAAGAGGTAGTCAGTCTTACAGAGAGGGCATGGTATTCTTTCAAACACGTAATAGCCGCCGCAAGGTGACCTACTGTGCATCCCCATCGCATAGAACTCCTTAATTTCCTTTTTTTCTTCATCGGTGAAGCCACCGCTGGGGAATTCGTCCGTCGGAAAAATCAAACGCTCTTTCAGGGGGACTGAAATCTTTTCCTTACATTCGATACAGACCCATTCGAAGTCCTTCTCCTTATCGGTGACGTCGATATTTTGTTTGTGAAACGCCGAAGGGGTTCTGATGGCTTTTCGAAATTTCATTTCTTTTGTAGATCAGTGTTTTTTAGTGTATCTTTCGACTGTGGCGGAGGGTGGCGGTTTGAGGTGGGGATGGCAAGGGGAAAATTTGAAGATATTTCAATGTGTTGATTGGTAGGTGCTTGGGGGATGGTTGGGTTGGGTGGTCGGATTCGCGCGGATAGGGTGGATTTGTTTATTGAGAACCGATCTCCCTAATACGCGCGCGCGTGTTAGGGTACTTTTGTTCGGTCGAGACCAGTCGAGCTCCGGGTCGAGGAAACGGTGCGGTTGATGCGGGCCGGGGTCTCGACCTTTTGTTTGGTGGAGTCGTATGTAGAATCAGATCTTCTGATCTGAATGGAATTGGAAGGGTCCTAAACTGGTGCAAGTCTGATCCTCGGTACCGCGTTAGTGCGGGCCAACGAATTTGCTGTCGAATCCACCCTATCGCTATCGGGTCTCGAATAGGGGGGTCGTGTTGCGAGGAATGGTTGGTCGAACAATTTCGGGGAACGGCAGCGTGAGCTGGAAGCTCCCGCTACGTTGGGGGGGCTGTGGGGCAGGTGCTGGGAGGTAATGCTACGTTGGGGGGCAGGCGCAGGGCTAGGGAGCAGTCGGGGAAACCGGATGAGCAGGGTTTTGCATCATCCTTTCGATGGCTTGGTCGATTTTGGGTTGGGCGAGGACTTTTTCGCGCATCGACGGGGGAATCGCCCCGATGCCAAGGTGGGCACCGAGGAGGGCACCGGCGATGGCGGCGCGGCCGGCGTTGTCGCCGCCAGCGGCCGCGATTCGCAGAAGGGTGGGAGCAAAATCGTCCGGGGTCTGGATGACGGCGAGGAGGGCGGAAGGGAAGCTGTTTTTCAGAGGGCAGGACTGACCGAGCTGTTGGGTGGCAGTGGAGGTGTCGAGGTGTTTGCGTTCGAAGACATCCGCGAAGCGCTGGGCGAGCTCGGGTCCGAATTCGGGATGTTTGGCGGCGGTTTCCTGAACCTGGTGAACCGCACTGTGCAGGTCGGTTCCGCTGAGGAGGGCTGAAAGGATTTGGGAATACGTGTTTATGTAGGCGATACTGCGAGGGTGGTTTTGTCGAACCCGGGTGACCTCGGTGACGCGCTCGGGCATTTCAGGTTGTCCGTAGTAGCGAGCGACGACGGGTGTCAGGCTGGTCGCGGTGGCGAGCTGGTCGTCGTCGGCACCGGACTGAAAGGTGAGGTCGCCGGAGGGGTTGGAAGCTGATTCGCGGGAGATATTTTCGAGAGTACCGCGGGTTGCCGAATCGAGGTATCCTTTGTATTCCGGACTGCCAAAATGGGCGACAAAGCGTTGGCCATAGTCAACGACGTCGAGACTTCCTTTTTCGGCAATTGATTCGAGAAGGAGCAGGGCGGCCTCGCCGTAGTGGGTAAGGGCACCGGGGGCTTTACCCTCGTGATAGTGACCCGGCCTGGGGGGTTCGAAACCCACGAGATCAGGGTAAAAGGTCTCCAGATCGTGAAGGTTGTAGATCCAGTGCGTGCCGAGGCAAAAGGCATCGCCAATGAATTGGCCCCAGATCATTCCGTTTATCCGGTCGTTAAGACTGACAGTACTCATGGAAAAAGAAAGAGTTGCGGGGAGGGGTGCTTGTCAAGTGGTGGTGGCGCTCGGCGACCGGGAGGCATGGTCGCGATTCG
>CAZFLQ010000042.1:2435-19395 GCA_964519935.1 uncultured Puniceicoccaceae bacterium
GAGAAATGCGGGTTAAGGGTGGGGTTCGACGTGGGTACCGACGTGCTGAATCTCGATGTCTTTGAGGCCTTGGAGACGGTCTTTTACCCGGTGGGCGATCTCATGGCCTTCGCGGACGGTGATTTCGGGATCTACCTCGAGGTGAATATCAACGTGAAAGCGGCTACCGCTGCGACGGAGCCAAAGGGTTTCGATTCCCTTTACCCCATCGGTGCTTTCAATTGCAGCATAGAGTCGATCATAGCGGTCGCCGAGGATCCGGCGGTCCATGAGTTCATCGACGGCCGGTCGAAGGATTCGCCAACCGTTGCGGACGATCAGGCCGGTCACAAGAAGGGCGGCAATGTCGTCGGCAGTACCGAAGCCGGGTCCGGCGAAGACGGCGATCGAAAGTCCGAAAAGGACGCAGAGGGAGGTCAGGGAGTCACTGCGATGATGCCAGGCTTCGGCAAGAAGCACGCTGCTGTCAAATCGATCGGCCTTACGCGAGAGGTACCGAAAGAGGAATTCCTTGATCGCGATGATGGCGATCAAAACCGGAACCGTAAAGGCGGCGGGAATGCTTTGAGGGGTAGTGATTTCGCGGACCGCCTGAATCGCGATGAGAAGACCTGAGAAGAGCAGTCCGACCCCGGCGATGAATGAGGCGATTGCCTCCGCTTTGCCGTGCCCGTAGGGGTGGTCGGGATCGGGACGCTTGGCGCCGACCCGAATCCCCTTCCAAACAACGAGTGACGAGAGCGTATCTCCCAGCGATTCGATCCCGTCGGCAATCAGAGCATAGGAGGAACCGACGACACCGACGACTACCTTGACAGCGGCGAGGGCGATGTTCGAGAGGAGGCTGACGCTGCTGGCGTTGGCTACTTCGTTTGACATAACAGGAAATCAAGCGAGGGAAGGATCACCGGACTTAATCATCCCCCCAGGTTTTTACCGGGGCGATTTCCAGAGGGCACAGCTGCGTGGGGGGATGAGGACGGTTTCCCGATCGACGGGGGTTTGGGCGGTCGAAAGTCCGTCCGGGTTGCAGCGCCAGGTGTCGGCGATCTGCTGCCATGTGCTGAGATCGTAGCGAGGGGTGTTGATTCGAACCGGATCGCGATGGGGGTTGATTGCGAAAGCCAGTTGGGGACCTGCAATGTTTTGGGCTGTAAATATCGCGACGAGAGAGGAGACATTGTCGGTTGTAAACCATTCGATGTCGTTTGAGGTGCGTTCAGGCTGGCGCAAGGCAGCCCCGTCAGGAGAGAGGCGGAAGCGGATCCAGTTGCGAACGTATTCGTGGGTGCCGCTGTATTCGCTCATCCGTTCGTAACGGAGAGCATTGAGGTCGCCGCGCTGGTAGGTGTTGTTGACACCGTACTTCGACCGAAGGAAATCCTGGCCCGAAGCGATCATGGGGGTGCCGAGGGAGGCGAGGAGCATGGCCAGCATCAGGTGGGTGCGACGGATGTCGGAGGCGGTTGGAACCGCGCCGTTGTGTTTGGCGTTGCGAGTGATCCGGTCGAGCCAGCAGAGGTCGTCGTGCGATTCGGTGTAGTTGATGGTTTGAAAGGGATGGTCGGTCATTCCGCCAACGGATCCGCCCAGAAAGTGTTTGATTCCATCCTGGTTGCCCTCGCCATTGACGTATTCCTGGGCGAATTTACGAAATCCATCGTTCCAGGACGACCAAGTCGTATCCCTGAGTTCCCCGGCGATATGGCCCCGAAAACTCCACGGTTCGGTAATCAGGACGACATCGGGTTTCTCAGCGCGGAGGGCGGTTTCGATCACAACGAGGGTCTCTTTGCCGAGGAGGTCGGCAAGATCAAAGCGAAAGCCATCTACCCCATAGGCGCGGATTAAATGGAGAAGGCTTTCGATGATCAGGTGCCTCGCCATCGGAGTGTTCGCGCGAAGGTCGTTGCCACAGCCGCTCCAGTTCATGAGGTGAAAACGCGGGGCGGTTTCGAGGTAATAGAATTTGTCGATGAAAAGCAGGTTGTTGGGTTCGCCGACATGGTTGTAGACGACGTCAAGGAGAACGCTAAGTCCATTTTCGTGGCAAGCGGCTACCAGATCGCGGAATTCCTCGATTTGCCGTGCGTTGAGAGGGTCCGATCCGTAGCTGCTTTCAGGAGAAAACCAGTTAACGGTCATATATCCCCAGTGGTAGTCATCGGGGGTGGGGTTATCGAATTCCTGAACGGGCTGAAATTCCACTGCGTTGACCCCGAGAGCACGGAGGTAGGATCCTTCGGAGCGAATCCAGGCGGCGGTACCAGCGAAGCCTTTGCGCTGCTGGGATGACAGGGGAATGGGCGCATGGGCGACGAGGTCGCGGACATGGGCCTCGATGATCACAAGGTCGGCAACGGGGGGGGTGGTGTGTGGAGGGTTGGGATTTTCGAGACGGGCTGGGTCGATAACGATGGCGGGACCGGAGCGTGAGACGGCGGCCTTCGCGTAGGGATCAAGGATTCGGAAATCGGGATCAAAGTGGGTGCTGCGGTCCCGGTTTTTGCCGAATACCCGATAGTAGTAGTAAGCTCCGGAGAGATTTTCATCAACCGTGGCTTTCCAAAGTCCGCGCCCGACGGCAGAGAGCTTAACTGTGTCGGGTTCCCACGGATCTGCCTGTCGTGACCATTCGAGGACAACACCGGAGGCCCGGGGGGCGAAGAATTTGAAAACGGTCTTTTGTGGATCGACCTCGACACCGGGATCCTCGGAAGCCGAAAGGTCATGGAAATGAACCGTCGGGGGCAATTTGTGGCGGGATTTTTCAACCAATGAAGACCAGAGGATTTCCTCATTGCCCATCAACACATGGTCGGGGGGGAGTTCGAAGGAGAAAAGGTGGCGTCCGGTGCGGTGCGGATTGAAATCGAGATTCTGGATCCCATCGGGTGAGAATGCGACGTTAGGGGCGGCCTCGGAGACGGGAAGCCAATAGTTACCGGCGGTAACGAACTTGAACATGTGGGTCGACCCGTCCTCGTAAACCTCGCGGGGAATCCGGACGGTTCGAAAGGTCTCGCCTTCGATCGTGATCGGATCGAGGCGATAGAGGTCGCTATCTGATTGTGGATTCCAGTTGTTGAATGAACCGCCGACAAAGAGTTCGGCGCTGCGGAGATTCTCGGGAATGGCCGACTCCTCAATCAGAAAACAAATCCGTTGTCCGAGACGGCAGTATCCCGCCATCCTACCAAAAGTCAGGGGAGGAACCGCCTCGAGTTTGGCAAAGGGCCTTTTCTCCGGTCCAAGAAAGAGGGGTGGCTTCTGAATTCGGCTGAACCAGTCCCGACTGAGCGCAACCATTCCAGAGGAGTGACTTTCCCAGTGTGCCTGAAAAATCGGATCATCGGTGGGAGAATCTTCCATGAACGTCTGCATCTCCCGAATCCCCAACTGAGTCAAACCGTAATCGGGGCCCGAGCGTTACAAATGGGTTATCCGGGAAAACGGGGTTCGTGGCAGTTCTGGACTACGATGCCTACTTCCCGGTTCCAATCCCAAAAACGAATACCAGAATCAGCGGGATCGAGGCCAGAAGAAGGGTCACAAGGCGGAGGATCCACTGGTGGCGTCGGACACGAGCGCGATCCGTTTCGGTCGCTTGATGAAGGGGCGAGTTGTCGGGCGGATTTTCCATTGGGGATAGATACCGTTGAATTTAAGCGATCCTTCTGTAATGAACCCCTTCATGCAAGTTAAAGATCGATTACGAACCTTCCTCGACCAGAGTCCGCTGGTTGCCGAGGATGCCTTCATTGCCCCAAGCGCGGAGCTGTTCGGGGCGGTCACGATCGGGCCGCTGGCGAGCGTTTGGCCACAGTGTGTTTTGCGGGGCGATATTGAATCGATTCGGATCGGGGAGGGCAGCAATATTCAGGATGGAACGATCATCCACCTGGCCGATGATTTCGGGGTTGAGATCGGGGACTACACGACGGTCGGACACGGGGCGATGATCCACGCTTGCAAGATCGGGAATGAGTGTTTGATCGGAATGCGGGCGATCATCCTCGACGGTGCGGTGATCGGCGATCAGTGCATTATCGGGGCGGGTTCACTGGTGACAAAAGGAACTGCGATTCCACCCGGTTCGTTAGTGATCGGTAGCCCGGCGAGAATCAAGCGACCCTTGACGGACGAGGAACGGGCGGGGATTCGGAAATGGGCGGAGAAATATGTTGAGGTTTCACGTGGATTTCTGGAGCGGTCCTGAAACAGAGTAGCGGATCGTATGCGGGCAGCCTCACGCTTGCCTGTTCCAAATCCTCTCTATCCTCCCGGCGGTCGCCGCAAGCGGCGCCCCTATAAACACTGGGTACGACGAAGGGGCACGCCAAGGCATTTGCGGTAATCTTCTCCAAATCGAAATCAGGTTCATCTCACTTTCACGGCACGAATTGTTCGAGCCTACGGGGCGAAGGCGTAGAGGAGGAGGGCGAGGGATGGGATTGCCAGGATGGTGCTGAGGATTATGGCACCGGCGGCGAGGGGTTCGTCACCGCCAAGTTGGCGGGCCATGATGTAGGATGCGGCGGCGGTGGGGCATCCGGTCAGGATGAGGAGGATGAGGCGGGGGGTGCCGTCGATGCCAAAGGCGGCGGCGAGAGAGAGGGCGATCAGGGGGAGGATGGCAACCTTGATTGCTGAGGCAAGGAGGGCACTGCGGTAGCGCCCCTGCATCGAGACAAAGGCCATGCTGCCACCGACGGCGAGAAGGGCACCAGGGGCTGCGGTCTGGGCAAGTAGTTCAAGACTGTCGCGAATTGCCTGTGGGGGATAAAGGCCGGGGACGATGCGGAGGACGACGCCGAGGAGGCTGGCGAGGATGAGGGGGTTGCGGATGACCTTGAAGGAGGTCTCCCGGAGCCTGCCGTCTGGAGAGCCCTTGTCGGAAGGTTGGACGAGGAGGAGGACAGCGGCGAAATTGAAGAGCACCATGGTGGGGGCAAAGACAAAGATCGCCTGGGTCAGGGCTGACTGGATGACCTCGGGCGGGGCGGAGCGAAGGCTGTAGGTAATAACCGGGATTCCAACAAAGGCGAGGTTGCCGCGAAAGGCGGCCTGGACAAAGGTTCCGGTTTGATTGGGGCGCAGTCCGCGCCACCGGGCGATAGCCCTTGCGATGAGGATGCCGAGAATTGTGACGGCGAACATCGCGCCGAGAAGGGGTAGGGAACCGGAGGGAAGCTCTTGGGCGCCAATGATGCTCGCGACAATCAGGGCGGGGAGACAGATGTAGAAGAGGAGCCGATTGTAAGACTCGAGAAACCGGCTATCGAAAAAGCCACTGCGTCCGAGTCCATATCCGAGCGCGATGAGGGAGAAAACCGGGAAGAGGGTGTTGAGGACTGAGGCCATTGATGGTGGTAAACGGTAGAGTCAGACTCGGACAGCGGCGGTTTGGCCGATGCCCTCAGGTTCGAGTTTCCTTTTGTGCAGGAAGAGTATGGGGGATACGAAGACCTGATTTGATCGAGAATCGCCCACTCATAGCCCTCGCAATCCAACTTCATTACATCAACCGGTCCGTCAATTCGGTTCAGGACTTCGTGGATTGAGCGTAAAGTGACCGAGCCGTCAGGCGCTTCGACGACCGTCCGGTCGGTCAGGTCACCCTCGCCCGAGACCTCGACCTTTCCATTCGAAGCCCCAACCGCCTCATCGAAGACCGAAAATCCAAATGTGGAGGCATTTGCGCGCAGAAATGGGAGGACGTCGATGTTGGGCTCGTAGCTGTGAATGACGGCGCCGGGATAGTTGAGGCGCGCGGCGATGGCGACGAGACCGATATTGCCACCGATATCGAGAATTCGGTTGGCTGCCCGGGGTAATTGCCGGATGCCGTAAACATCCTCGGCGAGGACATAGAGAAAATCTTTGCGGATCCCGGGGTCCCCCGAGGGAAACTGGACGGGATGTCCATCGAGGCGATGAGGAACTCGGAAGTTTCGGCGACGGATGAAATCGCAGGCGTAGAACCTGGCGTTGCGCCGAACCCGCCACTGCTGACTAAGCCATGCGGGTAAACCTGGTTTTGACGGGCCTTGAGGCAAAGGAGGAAACTAGAGGATGTTTAAGACCGCTGGGCGCGGATGAAGGTTTTGATGGCCTCGGGGGTTGGTTCAAGGGGATGTTTTTCAATCTGGCGGTCCTTGAGGACCTCGAGACGTGGGTGGGTGGGATGGATGTTGATCGCCTTTTCGATGGTGTCGGGAAATTTTGCGGGGTGGGCGGTGCCGAGGACGATACGGGTCCCGGCAATCGGGAGATCCTTGAAGCCACAAGCGGTATGGGGATCTAGAATGTATCTAAAATCCTGATACACATTGGCGGTAATGGTGGGAATTTCGTCGTCGCGGGTACGGGAGGCGGTCATTCCAAGGCGGTCGAAATCCCCGAAATCGACCCGCCCGGTCGAGGTGAAGGTCTCCATCGTGTGGCGGACGCGGGCGGTGTCGCCGTCGTAGAGGTAATCGATGAAGCGTTCGAAGTTCGAGGCGACCTGAATGTCCATCGAGGGGGCGAGGGAGGGGTGGACGGGTCCGAGCTCGTAGATCCCGGACTCGAACAACCGGAAAAGGATGTCGTTTTGATTGGTAGCGACGCGAAAGCGGACATTCGGAATTCCCATCCGGGCGACAATCCAGCCGGCGAGGACGTTGCCGAAGTTTCCGGTCGGAACGATGAACTCGACCGCATCGCGCTGGTCGGGGGGCAGTTGCAGCCAGGCGTGGAGGTAATAGACGGATTGGGCGAGGATGCGGGCGAGGTTGATTGAATTGACGGCGGAGAGTCCGACCTCGGCACTGAAAGCGCGGTCGCGGAAGCATTCCTTGAGGGCTTTCTGGGCGTCGTCAAAGGAGCCCTCAATTGCCAGGGGGAAGACGTTGTCGGCCCCGGTGCAGGTCATCTGGCGTTCCTGGAGGGGAGATACCCGTCCATCGGGGTAAAGGATATGAATCTGCACCCCGTCGACCCGGAGGAGCCCGTGGATGGCGGCAGCACCGGTGTCGCCGGAGGTTGCCCCGAGGACGGTAATGGGTTGTCCAGTGCGGTCGATCTGTTCCTCGTAGAGTTGCCCGAGCAACTGGAGGGCAAAGTCCTTGAAGGCGAGGGTTGGGCCGTGGAACAGTTCAAGGACATGAAGCCGGTCGCCGAGCTGGACGAGAGGAGCCGTCCGGGGGTCGTCAAAGTCAGCGTAGGCGGTATCGGTCCGGCGGCGGAAATGATCGGTGGGGATGTCAGTCGCGAAAAGGGAGAGGAACCGATAGCACAGTTCGGGATAGGAAAGCCCTGCCCAATTCTCCCATCCCGACGGTAGCGAGGGGAGTTCGACCGGCAGGTAGAGACCACCATCGGGGGCGAGCCCGTTGGCGACGGCCTCGGTAAAGGAGACCTCGGGGGCAGTTCCGCGGGTCGATCGGTAGCGCATCATTCGGATTCAGGTTCGCCGTCGAGACCAAAGGCGGCATGGGCGACACGGGCGGCGTCGACCCCTTGTTCGGCATCGATCACGACCGAGATTTTGATCTCGGACGTGCTGATCATCTGGATGTTGATCCCGGCGTGGGCGAGGGCATCGAAGAGGGTACCGGCGACCCCGGAATGGGAGCGCATCCCGACACCGACGACCGAAACCTTGGCGATATTGTCGTTTGTCTCGACCGAGAATCCGGGGAATTCGTCACGGAGGGATTCCATCGCCTCGGAAGCGCGATAGGCGTCGTCGGCGGGGACCGTAAAGGTAAGATTAGCGCGTCCCTGTCGCCCAATGTTCTGGACGATCATATCAACGATGACGCCGGCGCGGGAGAGGGAGGTAAACAGCTTGGCGGCGGATCCCGGTCGGTCGGGAATATCCGAGACGGCAAATTTGACCTGTCCCTGGTCGATTGCGACGCCGCTGACAACGACGTCCTCCATGGTGTTGACTTCACTTTTCACGATCGTTCCGGGTTTGTCGTTGAAACTGCTGCGGACCTCGAAGACCACATTGAACTTTTGGGCAAACTTGACTGCGCGGCTCTGCATTACCTTGGAGCCGCTGCTGGCGAGTTCAAGCATCTCCTCGTAGGAAATCTGACGGAGCTTGCGGGCATGGGGGACCTTGCGGGGGTCGGCGGAGAAGACGCCTTCGACATCGGTGTAAATTTGACAGAGGTCAGCCTTGAGAGCGGCGGCGAGGGCAATCGCGGTGAGGTCGGAACCACCCCGACCGAGGGTGGTGGTTTGATTGCCGTCGTGAAAGCCCTGGAATCCCGCGACGATGACGACCTTGCCCTCGTCGAGCTGCCGGCGGATATCGCCACCGCTAATGTTGACGATCCGGGCGCGGGTGTAGGCACCATCAGTCTCGATTCCGGCCTGGGGACCGGTTCGGGAAACGGCGGGGATACCGATCGCCTGGAGGGCAATCGCGGTGAGGGCGATGGTTTCCTGTTCGCCGACCGAGAGGAGCATATCGAGCTCGCGTTCGGCAGGATTGGGATGGAGGGCCTTGGCGCGGGCAATCAGTTCGTTGGTCACGCCGGAACGGGCGGAGACGACGACAACGACCTCGTTGCCCTCCGCGCGGGTCCTTGCAACCCGTTCAGCGACGGCCCGAATGCGCTCAACATCACGGACGGAGGTACCCCCGAATTTTTGAATAATCAATGCCATGGACGGAATGAAGATCCGTTTTCAGGGACGGAAGATCGGGAAGCAAACAGGATCGCCGATAATTTCCGGATTTTCCGCCATCCGGCGAAGGGCAATCCGGACGCGATCGCGGGGCGCGCGGTGGGTCAGCAAAATGAGGGAGGCGTGTCCGGATTGGTCGGCCTCGCGCTGGACGAGGCGGGCGACGGAAATGCCCTCGTCGGCGAGAATACGGGCGATATCGGCGAGAACCCCGACCCGGTCGCTGACGTAGAGACGAAGGTAGCAGGGATCGGAGATCTGATCTTCCCCGGCTAGATGGCAGGCGTCCCCGCTGACATTGGAGGGGGACAGGCCGCTTTCGAAAACGCCGCGGACGAGGGACCAGCCGGCGTCGACAATGTCGCTAATGACGGCACTGGCGGTGGGATCCTGTCCGGCACCCCGTCCAATCAGAAAAGTGGTTCCGACGACATCCCCGGTAATGCTGACCCCATTGTAGACCTCGTCGACACTGGCCATCATCGAATCGATCGGGATGAGGGTTGGTTCGACTCCGAGAGTAACGAGATCGGTGTCGAGATCGCGACTGATCCGGGCGATAAGTTTGATCTTGAACCCGAGGGATCGGGCGGCCGCGATGTCCTCGGCGGTGATCTCGCGGATCCCGCGAACGGTCATTTTGTTGGTCGGTATCCAGATCCCGTGGGCGAGGTAGGCGAGGATGACCGTTTTGTGGGCGGCATCCCAGCCATCGAGATCAAGGCTTTCGTCGGCCTCGACATAGCCGAGACGGCGGGCCTCGCCGACGGTTTCCTCGAAGGGAAGGCCCTCGCGCTCCATCCGGGTCAGAATGTAGTTGGAGGTTCCGTTGAGGATGCCGTAGATCAGACTGAAGCGGTTGGCGACAAGTCCCTCGTGGAGACTCTTGATAACAGGGATGCCTCCGGCGACGCTGGCCTCGAAAAAGTAGTGGCCTCCACCGTCCTCGGCGGCGGCGAAAATTTCAGTCCCGTGATCGCAAAGGAGGGCCTTGTTGGCACTGACGACGGTTTTGCCGCGGCGGAGGGCCTCGAGGGTCAATTCGAGGGTCGGTTCGATCCCGCCCATCAACTCGCAGACGATGTCGACCTCGGGGTCCTGAACGACCTCCTCGGGGTCAAGCGTCAGGTTGCGCTGGTCAATGCCCACGCGGGGGGTGTCGAGTGACCGGACGGCGGCCTTGCGGAGGTCGAGATTGGTACCGATGCGTTCTTCGAGAATCTCGCGATGGCGCAGGAGGTGCTTCCAGACCCCCTGTCCAACGACCCCCATACCGAGAAAGCCGATGCCGAGTGATTGTTTACTGACCATTGCGGGTGGGTGTTGTGGCCGTAGCCGTGGATTTTTCAAAGCGATGTTCGGTCCCGTTGAGGAGGCGGGCGATGTTGGAGCGGTGGCGATACACGATCAGGACCGCGATGGCGGCGGCAAAGGTGGTCGCGCGGGAACTACCGCCGGTCGCAAGCAGATTCGCGGTGATCGGAAGGGAAACTGCAAAGACGATTGAGGCGAGGGAGACGTAGCGGGAGAAGCGGAAGGTGATCAGCCAGAGGACGAGGCCAATGAAAAGACTGACCGGGAGGACGACGAGGAGACCGCCCATGGTCACGGCGACGCCTTTACCGCCGCGAAAGCGGATGAAGATGGAAAAGCTGTGTCCGATGATCGCGGCGACGGCACCGAGGATGGCGAGCCCGGAGGCGCCTTCGGGAGTGACCCCAAAGAGGGGGCGACCGAGGAGGAGGGGCCATCCGGCGGCAACGGTTCCCTTGAGAAAGTCGAGAACAAAGACGGTGTTTCCAGCCTTCCGACCGAGTAACCGTTTGACGTTGGTGGCGCCGGGATTGCCGCTGCCTGCCGCGAGAACATCGATTCCCCGGGCCTTTCCGATGATGACGGCAAACGAGACCGCGCCAAGGAGGTATCCGGCGACGGACACGACGAAGATCGGAAGAACGGACATGAAAAGGGGGACGCCTAGAGCCGGATAACTTTGAACTTCTCGATCGCGGGGTGCTCGGAGATTTTTGCGCAGGTTTCTTTCGAGGGAACCGAATCGAGTTCGAAGGCAGTGACGGCAAAGCCTTCGTCACGTTCGCGACTGAGAGACATGTTGGCGATGTTGGTCTGATCGGCGCCGAGGGTGGTCCCGAGGAAACCGACAATCCCGGGAACATCCTGATGTTTGAGGACGAGAAGGGTTCCGGCGGTGTTTACCTCAACCCCGTGACCGTCGATACTGACAATGCGGGGGATTTGGTTTTTGCCGAAAAGGGTTCCGGCGGCGGTGCGGGTTTTTGCGCCGACCGTTGCGGTGACCTCAATCAGCTCGGTGTAATCGGTATCCTGGTTGCTCTTGACGACCTCAACATCGACCCCGAGGGCCTGCATTTTCTTGGGGGCGTTGACATCGTTAACGTTTTCGGTCGCATGGCGGAGGAATCCGCGCTGGATCGCGCGACTGAGGGGTAGGGCATCGAACTCGACGATCTTCCCGTAGTAGGTGATCCGGAGCTTGTCGACGGTACCGTTGGAGAGTTGCTGGACAAAGGTTCCGAGTGCCTCGCCGAGGTTCAGGTAAGGGGTGAGCCTGGCAACGACCTCGGGGTCGATGCTTGGCATGTTGATCGAATTGCGGACCATCCCGCCCTTGAGGACATCAGCTACCTGTTCGGCAATCTCGATCCCGACGGATTCCTGGGCCTCGGTCGTGGAGGCGCCGAGGTGGGGGGTAAGAACGCAGTTCGGGTGTGAACGGAGAGGGCTGTCAGCAGGGGGAGGTTCGTTTTCGTAAACATCGAGACCGGCGGCGGCAACCTTTCCGGAGTTGAGGGCATCAATCAGGGCGTCCTCTTCAATGATCCCGCCGCGGGCGCAGTTGAACAGTTTTACACCATCCTTCATGATCGAGATGGCGCGGGCATCAATCATGTGACGGGTCTCCTCATTGAGGGGCATGTGAACGGTGATGTAGTCGGATTGGCGGAAGAGATCGTCGCGATCAACCTTCTCGACATGGAGATTGTTGGCGCGGCTTTCGGCGAGGAAGGGGTCGTAGGCGAGGACGCGCATTCCGAAAACGCGGGCGCGTCGGGCGACCTCGGCCCCGATCCGTCCCATCCCGCAGACCCCGAGGGTTTTGCCGCGAAGCTCCGAGCCGACATATTTTTTCCGGTCCCAACCGCCAGCCCGCATGGTGGCGCAGGCCTGGGCAATCGGGCGAGCACCGCAGAGCATGTGGGTGAAAGTCAGTTCGGCGGTTGCGATGGTGTTCCCGCCGGGGGTGTTCATGACGATGACCCCGAAATCGGTGGCGGCATCAATGTCGATGTTATCGACCCCGACCCCGGCGCGCCCGACGACCTTGAGTCTGGGGGCGGCAGCGAAAACCTCGCGGGGAATACGGGTGTCGCTGCGGACGATGATAGCGGCGGCATCGGCGGCCAGTTCGACGACCTTTTCAGGGGAGGACCCGTAGGCCTCGATCACTTCAAACCCGTCCTGCTGACGGAGGAACTCAACACCTGTAGGCGAGATTTTGTCTGCTACAATGACTTTCATAGGAAAAACAATCCAGAATTGAGACGGCGGGATGAAAGGCAATCCTGAACGGAACGGTGGCCGTTCTTTCCTTGGTTTTGATCGGAATGGCGAGTGCACCTGAATCATGATCACACGCGAGCCCGTATTCGACGGTCGCTGGTATGGGGTCCGATTTGACAACAAATGGGGATCGGGTTGGCTGGTAAGATGGTGGATTTAGACAAGCCGATTGTTTTGTGGTATCGGGACGACCTGAGGGTTGGGGACAATAGTGCGTTGGCGGCGGCGGCTGAAAGCGGTCGGCCCGTGATTGGGCTATATATCGGCGATGGATCGGCACGGGCGGAGCCTGGTGTGGCGGGGGCGGCGTCACGGTATTGGGTGCATCGGACACTGGAGGTGTTGGCGGATGAGTGGAGGGCAGCGGGTCTGGTTTTGGCTTTTCGGCGAGGACGGTCGGAAGAAATCGTCCCGAGGTTTCTAAAAGAGGTCGATGCAGCGGGGGTGTATTGGAATCGGTGTTACGATCCGGTAGCGGTGAAGCGCGACGGTCAACTCAAACGCGAGTTGCGGGCGGAGGGATATCGGGTTGAAAGCTTCAAGAGCCGACTCCTCTTCGAACCGCACACCGTGGAAACGGCGGTCGGGAATCCCTACAAGGTGTTTACCCCGTTTTGGAGGGCCGTTTCCGGCCGACGGGTGGAGCCACCAGTGGAGAGTCGACTGGAGGGATTGCGGCGCCTGAATAAGCCACCGGATGGCGGACACATCGAAGATCTCGGTCTGGTTCCGGATCATCCGTGGCGGGAGAAGATCGCGGAGGCCTGGAAACCGGGAGCAGCGGCGGCGGAACAACTTCTGGAACGCTTCCTGGAGGGACGAATCCGTGACTACGGTGAAGCTCGGGATCTGCCCTCAGTTGACGGGACCTCGGGCCTGTCGCCATACCTCGCGGTCGGGGCAATCGGACCGCGGACGATCTGGGAGGCGATCCGGAGCAAACCGGGACCGCCCTCCGAGGGTGACCGCGTCTTCCGGTCGGAGATCGGCTGGCGGGAGTTTGCCCATCACGTGCTCTTTCATTTTCCGGAGACCTTGCGGGAGCCCTTGAGCGCAAAGTTCGGGAAATTCCCCTGGGTGGACGACCCGGTTGCCTTGCGACGCTGGGAGCGGGGCGAGACCGGTTATCCGATTGTAGATGCGGGGATGCGTCAACTTTGGGAGACCGGGTGGATGCACAACCGCGTCCGGATGATCGTGGGGTCATTGCTGGTCAAGCATCTCCTGATTTCCTGGACCGAAGGGGAGGCTTGGTTTCGCGATACGCTGGTCGATTTCGACATCGCGAGCAATGTGCTGGGGTGGCAGTGGATCGGTGGATGCGGGGCCGATGCGGCACCCTATTTCCGGATTTTCAATCCGATAACCCAAGGGCAGAAGTTTGATCCGGAGGGCGATTACGTGCGGCGTTGGGTTCCCGAGTTAAAAAATGTATCTAAAAAATGGATACACTGTCCCTGGGATGATCCCGGGGGTCTGCCGGCGGGCTACCCAAAACCGGTGATCGGGCATACGGAGGGACGGAACCGGGCTTTGGCGGCCTTTGCGGCAGTAAAGGAAGGGCAGTGATGGCGAAGGGAACGCAATCGATTCGAAAGCTCGTCGTTATTTTTGGGGATCAGCTCGATCCGGAGGCGGCGTGGCGGGATGGATTTGACGCAGAGCTGGATGCCATTTGGATGGCTGAGGCGCGGTACGAAGCGAAGTATGGTTGGTCGACGAAGCAGCGGATCGCGGTGTTTCTCTCGGCGATGCGGCATTTTCGGGACGAGCGGCGGACAGAGGGAGTCCGGGTCTTTTATTCTGATGTCGAGGAAGAAGAGGCTGAAACGCTCGGCGAAAAGCTCAAAGGTTTTCTCGATGTGCATCGGGTCGAGGCAATCCGAATGGTCGAGCCGGGTGAATGGCGGATTCGCCGGGGGGTTGAGCGAATCGCGGGGGATCGAAAGATCCCGTTGGAAGTTCTGAGGGATCGGACGTTCCTGACTCCACCGGGCTATTTTGAAAAATGGGCGATGGGGCGGAAGGAGCTTCGGATGGAGTATTTTTACCGGGAGATGCGGAAGCTGGAAAACGTTCTGATGGACGATGGTGGCAAGCCAGTCGGGGGAAAATGGAACTATGACTCGGAAAATCGGAAGGCCTTTGGCAAATCCGGTCCGGAGGATCTTCCGGAGCCGCTGCATTTTGAGCCAGATGAGCTCACGCGGGAGGTTCTGGCGGTTGTCGAGCGGGTTTTCGGGGATCATCCAGGTGGGATCGATACCTTCCGCTGGCCGGTGACCCCGGCGGATGCAGAGGAGGCGTTACAGGATTTCATTGAGAACCGTCTGCCAAGTTTTGGCGACCACCAGGATGCGATGTGGACGGGACAAACGTGGCTTTACCACTCCCTCCTCTCGGTTGGCCTGAATCTGAAAATGCTGCATCCGCGAAAGGTTATTCTGGCGGCGGAGGCGGCCTGGAAATCGGGGCGGGCACCCCTCGCGGCAGTGGAGGGGTTTATCCGGCAGATCCTCGGTTGGCGGGAATATGTGCGGGGAATTTATTGGCGGGAAATGCCGGGGTACCTCGAGTTGAACGCACTGGAGGCGGGGGAGGATCTGCCAGAGTTCTTCTGGACCGGGAAGACCGAAATGGTCTGTTTGCGGGAGACGATTGGTCAGACCCTCGAGCATGGATACGCCCACCACATCCAGAGATTGATGGTGACAGGGCTGTTCAGTCTGCTCTACGGAGTGCGCCCAAAAGCCATCCACGAGTGGTACCTCGGGGTTTACGTCGATGCGATCGAGTGGGTCGAGCTGCCGAATGTACTCGGGATGTCACAGTATGCCGATGGAGGGCTGATGGCATCAAAGCCCTATGCGGCGACGGGTAAATACATTCAACGGATGAGTAACTATTGCGTTGAATGCCCCTATGACCCCGCGGCGCGGACGGGGGAAAAGGCCTGTCCGTTCACGGCTTTGTATTGGGACTTTCTGCGCCGTAATCGCGGGCGTTTGAAGGGGAACGCAAGGATGAGTTTGCAGTTGAAGAATCTGGATCGCGTACCGGAGTCGGAGTGGCCGGAGATCGAGGCGGTCGTCCGGCGGGTGCGGGGAACGTAAGGTGCATCTTAGCCTGTTCACTCTAGCGGCGGAACCACACGCTGGAAGCGTGTGGGCACTGTAGAGACACGCATCCTGCGTGTCGGCGCGGGGGAGTAGGAACCACACGCTGGAAGCGTGTGGGCACTGTAGCACCCGGGGACCTTTTGGTGCCCCTCGTGATGCTGTTGGCCCTGACTTCGATTGACAGCTTGCCTCCGTCAGATGTTGCAATCATCGTTTAGGGTGATGTTACAAAGACCCCGAAAACAAAGACCCGCTGGTTGTGATCCCTGCGTGGGGTCGGTTGCCCTTTCGGCGACCGGCGACGGGAATGTCGCAACCAAACCCGTTGAAGATTTGCAATGAAGTTTCTGATACCAATTTTGTTTATGGCGGGTCTGTTCGGAGCTGTTTTCTGGGTCATTCGACCGAATTTGGAGAACCGTTTTTCCGGTGTCGGCGATTTTCCGGTCGAAGGTTTTGTGGAGGCTCCCTTGAACTACATCGGGAACCGTTACGAGATCGCCGGGGCAGTTGAGGCCGTGATCGGATCGCAGGAGGGGCTTGGACGGGTTGTGGTTCTGAGGGCCGGGGTAGGTTCGCAACCATTGCCGGTTTTTGTACCGGAAACCCTCCCCGGAAATTTGAATTTCGGGCAACGCTATCGTTTTAGCGTACGGGTCCGGGAAGGAGGTTTGGTTTATGCAGATGCGATGGAAAAACTCTAGAAACCGTTTGTCGGTTTTGGTGATCTCCGTGTTGATGTTGGGGACAAGTGGTCTCGGAGGTCAGTCTGTCCGAGAGCCCCCGACGGCGCCTGACGCTGGAACAGCCCCGGCAGCCCCCGGAATGGTCTGGAGCCCGCCGACCGCGATCGAAAGCGAGAGTGCGCTGGAGGTCTTTGAGACCCTCTTCGCGCGCGAGAGTGATTCGGTGAATTTTGAGGAGGGAACCTTCGAGTGGAACGGACAAACCTTTAACCTCGGGGATGGACGGATCATGCGGAGCCGATTTGTCCGGTATCTGGAAACTCCTTCGGACGGAATGAACGCGAAGGTCTACGTTTCGATTCTGGATGAGATCGAAAGCCGCCTTTCAGTTCGATTGCGAGCGGAGAATGACGCGACCGGAAACGAGGCTTGGGAACCGGTTATAGCGTCCTGGAAACTTTTGTTTCAAGCGGCAGATCATCCGATCGACGGAGGTAATTCTCTGGTACTTGCAAATTTGGTTTACGACAATTGGCGGGAGCGGGAAGCTTTTAAAGAAGCTGGTTTCCGGCGTTCGGTCTCCGAGGGCGAGATGGAGCGAATGGAAGATCGCCTCAGTGCCTACGGTGACACGATTTCGATGCGGACCCGCCGCAATCTGGAGGGGGGGTCGCTCGCCCGCGGACAGGCGATCTCGGAAGCGGATCGCGCTGGTCTGGAGCAGGCAGTCGAATCAGCCATGCCGGGGAGCGGGGACGCGGACAGCACAGAATCGGGCGAGGGCGATGACGGGAAAGCGGCCACGGGTTTACCGGATACATCTTCGGTTGCGGGGGCACTACCAAACATTCTCCCGACCGGGAC
>CAZFLQ010000043.1:0-19023 GCA_964519935.1 uncultured Puniceicoccaceae bacterium
CGGGTTCAAAGCGGTGTCGGCGCTCGTTCCTCGCTCTGCCACCGCACTCCAAAGGTGGGGGTGACGAAAGTGTGGGTTTTTGGGGCGGTTACCAGCCGACGCGGGAGCCGGAGCCTTGTTTGGTGATTTGTTTTTCGTCTTCCCAGATGGCGAGGCCGGTGGGGATTTCAGTCAGGGAGAGTTGGAAAATGTAGGTTGTCTGTTTGGTCTTGCGAATCGATCCGGCGGAGGCGCGGTCTTCGATGATGCGGCCAGAGAGGGACCAGTAGGGCTTGGCCTCGGGGCGGGCTTCAGGGGACTCCGTAAACCGGGCGTATTCGCCCTGGTCGCGGGCGAGGGGGTCTTCGGAGGCACCGCCGAGGCCGGTGGTGGTGGTGGTGTAGACCTTACCGCTCTGGTTGAGAGAAACGCGGATCTTCTTGGTCAGCATGTTGGTGTCAACCTGTTGGCGGGTGTTGTTGACGACCTGGCTGATTGCCATGACCGAGGGTTGAACCGGTGCACGGTCGAGGGAACCGGAGGCGAGGAGGTTCTGCACCATCTCGTCAGCGGCGTTGTTCCAATCCTGGATGTTGATTTTGTCGAGGCTGACGATGGTTTCGTTACCCTCCGGGTCGATATACTTTGCCTTGCTGTTGCATCCGGCGAGAAGGACGGTCGTGAGGGCGAAAAGGGTGGTCAGAAGACGGGTCTTGGTATTCATTTTTATGTAAGAGGATTTTGGATACATGAGAAGGTTGCGGGATCAGATCAGGGTTCGAAGATCTTGTCGCGGTAGGTCTCGATCAGCTTAAAGCGGAAGTCGACAACGCGGGGGTTGGGGGCGACGGCGACGATTGCGGTGGTGTCCCGTCCGGCGATGCGAAGGGGTTTCCAGACGGGGGCGGGGGAGGATACGGTAAAGCCGTTCGCCTCAATCCACTCAACCTGATAGGAGTACGTTCGGGTGCGGCTGCTGGTGCTTTCGAGGGAAACCTGAATGCGGAGGAATTCGCCGGAGGTGTCCTCGGCGACCTGGGTGACGGCAATGCGGTCGGCGGCACTGGGGTCAGTCTCGATCCGGCGGTCCTGAACGACGTCGGGGCGGGCACGGGGTTCGGCGCGCTCGGTCCGATTGACGGTTTTGCATCCGCCGAGGAAGAGGAGGGCAGCGAGGAGGGGGAGGAAGACGCGGTGGGCTTTCATCAGTTTATGGAACGAGAGTTAATTGATGGATGTTGAGTGGGGCAACGCGCGATTGTGCCTGAATGGAGACCAGTATGTGGCGGGCAGGTTCCAGTTCAAGACTGCGTGTGGGGCCATTGAGGTCGTGAATTTCGATGATGCCGCTGTCGGGGCGGGGGATGCGGGCGATCTGGATCTGTTTCGGGAGGGTCGTCCAGGTACGGAGGTCGGCTTGGTTCATGGAATACTGATACATCAAACCAGCGATGAGAACGAGGCTCTGGATCGCCTGATCCTGATTTTTGACGGATTCCTGGATCCCGTATTGGGCGGCGGCCTTGACGATCCCGGCGAGAAGGGCACGCATGAAGATAACCGGATAGGTGTCGCGGAACTCGGTCGCGACGATGGCGTCGACATTGGCGAGAAGGCTGGTTCGGACGCGTTTCCCGTCGGCGGCAATCTCGAGGTAGCGGCGGTAATCGTTGTCGAAAACGAGGGCGGGGAGGGCGATTCCGAAGAAGGAAACATCCCCCTCAAAAATCCAGAGGGGCAGGTTGATGACATCGGCGCGCCGGGTGGGCGCCATCCCGGTTTCGAAGAGGATGTAAACGGAAGGCGGGGCGGCGGGGCCGGCACCGTTTTCGGCCCGCAGAAGGTCCTCTTTTACGAAGGGGTTGTCAGGGGCCATCGGGAGGAGCCGTTCGAAGGATTTCCGGGCGCGTTCGAGATCGGCGGAATCGCTGCCGAGGTGAAGGAAGTAAACCGCATCCATCCAAACGGAGAACGGGTTCACGTAGGGGGCGTAGATGGCGTATTCGGCAAGGCCGTCGAGGCGCTGGTCGAGGGCACTGCGGACGTCGGCCTGGTCGAGGGCGTTGGAGGCACCGGGTTGATCTTCGGACTGGAGGGCGGTGAGTTGGTTCTCGATTTTCCCGGCGTTGGATTCGACGGCGCGTTGCTCCCAAAAGTAGGCCTGATTCAGGGCCACGCGGGCGGCGGCGGGGTCGCCGAGAGCGAGGTAGTTGAGAGCGTTGAGGGCGGTCGCGAAAATCCGGTCGTAGGTCCGGCCGGTGTAGGGTGTCTGGGCCGGGTTCGTGATGAGACCAGCCCCGGAGGAGGAGATCCGCACATCGGGGCCGAAGTCGTCTTTCTCAAAGCCGGCGTTGATCTCTTCGAAGATCGCCGCGCTGGTCCGGGAATCACCAGCGGCGCGGAGGATGTTGGCCTGTTCCAGCCGGAGGAGGACCCGATCGCGGGGTGGGCCGGACTTTTCGGCAAGTCCGGAGGCGGCATTGGCGGCGGCCGTAATGTTGCCGTTGGACCAGTTTGCCCTCAGGGCAGCGGTCTGGGCGGTATAGGTGGCGCAGCCGGAGAAGGCGAGGGTGGCGCAGAGGATAGGGAGGCCAAGCCAGAGGCGACCGGGCATGAGGGGCGATCTGCGGCGGCCTGCGGACATCGACTGTCCGCTTATTGGGGTCGAATAATCTGGAGCTTTTCGATCCCAAGATTTTCGACGATCTCGGCCTGAGAGAATTTTGGCAGAACCCGGGTGACGCGGACGGTTCCGACGAGAATTTCGTCGCTGCCGAGGACCTCGCCTGTGTCAGGGTCGATCAGCTCCTCGCCGGGGGCAAAGACCTTCCACGTTTGCCCGACCGCAATGGCGGTGCCGTCGCCGCGATTGATCGTGACGGTGGAATCGCTGACGGCGATAACGCGCGCGGGGAAAAGGACCTCGACCGTGCGGTCGGTGACCTTTTGGGCCATGGCGTTGCTGAGCTGGAGGAGAACGTTGTCGGAGATATCACCGGTGCGGGTGGACTGGTAGGTCGGCTCGTCGCGGATGTCTTTCTCATCAATGGTGAGGTTGGCGGATTCGAGGAGACGGCCGCTGGTGGTGTCGTAGATCTTGGCAACAGCGGAGAGGCGGACAATCCGCTTGGTGGCCTCCTTGCCGATCGCCTCGAAGCGGGCGGTTTCCTCGTAGTTCTGAAAATCCGTCACGGTGGTCACAACGAGGTATTGAATGCCGCCGATTTGGAAGGACTGAGCGGCGTTGGGGTCGGTGGCGTCGACATTGCCGGAGGCGGCGAACTGCTGTTCGGCCATGAGGGGGGCAAGGTCGCTGCGGGCGATGAGATCAAACTTGCGGGTGTTCTGGAATCGGTCGATAAGATTGCTGTCGAGGGATTCGACAACGCGGTTGAGGTCGTCACGGGCTTTTTCCTGAAAGGCAGCGCGGGTGACGGATTCGTTGACCTCGACGGGGCCAATTCCGAGGGTCAGTTTCTGAGCCGAAGCGGATGGGGCGAGGGGGAGGAGAAGGGCGGCGAGGCCGAGGCAGGTGCTGAAGGGAAGGTGTTTCATGATCGCTGTTTTCGGGTGTGTTCGGATGGTGGGGGGTCTGATCAGTTTTCGATGTTACCCTGGAGGGTCTTGTTCTCGTTTCGGATGGTGATGGCCTCGTCGGTGTCGACGCGGATCTCGTAGAGAATCCCGCTTTGGCGGAGCCGCTGGGCCTCGCCCTCAATCCGGGTGACCTCGGCATCGGTAAGAACGCGTTCGGTGCGGAGGCTTTCGAGAAAGGCGGAGGTTTCCATCCAGCGTTTGAGGCCAGCCTCGTCAAACTCCATCGCCACCTCAAGGACCTGTCCGTCGATGACATTTACCTGGCGGTTCCAGTCGCGGAAGCCCTCGCGGGTGAGTTTGAGGCGGTGGATGCCGGGGCGGAGCTGGATGGTGCCGGGGGCACTGCCGACGACAACGCCATCGGCCTCGACCGAAACGCCGAGGGCCTGGGCAGGGGCGGCTTCGCCAGTGGTGACGGCCTCACCGCCGGAGGTGCGGACCACGACGGGGACGGAGATGTCGCGGACGCTGACTCGGATCGTGACGTTGGCGAGCTGGGCAGGCTGACCGGGGTCGGAAATTTTTCCGGTCGCGAGCTGGTCACGCCAGTAGGTTGCAATGACGGCGGAGGCGTCGTCGATCAAGCCGGAGGCGATCCCGTCAGAGCGGGTGGTGAGGTTGGCATCCTGGCGGAAGGTCTTCGCGACGGTGACACTGTCCCCGGAAAGGGCGGATCCGTCGGAGGTTTTCACGAGGCGGGAGGAGACCCGCATCCGGTAGGTTTCGTTGCGGTTTTCGACCCCGTAGCCGGTATAGTTTTTGGACTCGGTCTCGTAGGACAGCATTGACGTCACAAGAAGGAAGTCGGCGCCGATATTGCGGGCGAGCTGGAGAGCGGAGGTGTTTTCGCGAAGGGCGCGGTCGAGATCCTCTTTCGGGTCGAGCGGCGGTTGGATGGCCTCGAGAACGTCATCGGGGGTCATCACGTCATAGCCAGCGGCGGCGAGGCGGGCGGCAAGCTGGTCGGAGAGTTCGGCCCCCGCAGTGTCAGGGAGTTTTGGTGACTGTGCCTCGACGAGAAGGGCGACGATCGGGCGGGCGGCGGGGGGTTCGGCCGAATCGGTTGTCGCGGTCTTTTGGGCGACAAGCGGTCCGGAAGCAAAGAGGACCGGGAGGGCGAGGGAGAGGGTGGATTTCCAATTCATAAAGCGTTGATTTTTGAGAGTTGGGGACAAAAGGTTCGAAAGGTTTGACCGCAGAGGATGGATTTCGTTGCGAAAAAAAACGGTCGGGGATGGGCGAGTGGAGGTGACGGGCGGATGATCTTTTGAGGTTGTGGATTGGCCCGAGGTCATCCCTGTTCGGCGAGCCACCGTTCGGCCTCGATGGAGGCCTGGCATCCCATTCCGGCGGCGGTGATGGCCTGGCGGAAGAAGTGGTCAGCGCAATCTCCGGCAACGTAGACACCGGGGAGTCGGGTCCGAACCTGGCTGCCGGTCTCGGAGACGAAGTAGCCCTCGTCATCGGTGTCGAGTTCCTCGCGGAAGGGGGCGGTGTTGGGAATGTGCCCGATGGCAATGAAAACGCCCTTACAATCCATTTCGGTGGTAGCGTCCGTCTGGCGGTTGCGGAGACGGACAGCACGAACCTGTCCATGATCGTCGGGGAGGATTTCCTCGACGAGGGTGTTCCAGACGGTTTCGATTTTCGGATGTTCGAGAACCCGGTCGGCCATGATCTGGGAGGCGCGGAGTTGGTCGCGTCGGTGGATCAGGCTAACCTTTGAACAAAAGCGGGTCAGGAAGAGGGCCTCCTCACAGGCGGAATCGCCACCCCCGATAACGACCACATCCATATCGCGGTAAAAGGCACCGTCACAGGTAGCGCAAGTCGTGACGCCCTTCCCGCCGTACATTTCCATTTCGCCGGGGATACCAAGCAAGCGGGGCGAAGCACCGGTGGCGATGATGACAGCGCGGGCCTCGTGGGTTTTTCCACCGGCGTGAAGTTTTTTCGTCGGGCCAGAGAGCTCGGCCCGGTCGATAACATCGACGGCAAAGCGGGCACCGAAGCGTTTGGCCTGTTTGCGGAGGTTGTCCATCAGCATGAACCCATCGATACCCTCGGGGAATCCGGGGAAGTTTTCGACCTCGGAGGTGGTCGTGAGTTGCCCCCCGGGTTGGGATCCCTCGATCACGAGGGGGTTGAGGTCGGCGCGGGCCGCGTAGATCGCGGCAGTCAATCCGGCGCAACCCGTTCCGAGAATAATGATCGTCTCCATGGTGAAGGAGACTTATCTGAAAGGAGACGTAATTGGCAAGCCAAGGCTTGGTCGGGAGTCCCTTTTCAACCGCAATTGATGTGATGATCCATGGAATGGGAGGGGAGTGGTTCTCCGGCAAAGCCGATAACCCGTGCGGGGACACCGACGACGGTCGCCTGAGGAGGAACATCCTCGAGAACAACGCTGTTCGCCCCGACTTTGGCGCATTTGCCGATCCGGATGTTGCCGAGGATCTTGGCACCGGCGCCAATGAGGACACCGCTGCCGATTTTCGGGTGCCGGTCGCCCTTGACTTTGCCGGTCCCTCCGAGAGTGACGGCGTGGAGGATGGAGACGTCGTTGTCGATGACGGATGTTTCCCCGGCGACAAAACCGGTGGCGTGGTCGAGGAGGATGCCGCAGCCGATCCGGGCGGCGGGGTGGATGTCCACGTTGAAGAAATCGGATGTGAGGCTCTGAAGGTGCCGGGCGAGGTGTTCGCGCCCGTCGTTCCAGAACTGATGGGCCATTCGGTAGCAGGTGATGGCCTTGAAGCCCTTATAGTAAAGAAGTGGGGTGAGAAGGGATGGGCAGGCGGGGTCACGGTCGTTGATCGCAATAAGGTCAGCGCGGATCGCGTCGCCGATTTCGGGGTTGCGGTCGAGGATCTCGTTAAAGGCATCCTCGAGATGGATGTCGGTGTGGGAGAGAAACGTCAGTTTACGGGCGAGGTGGAGGGCGACGACCTCTTCGAGCGAGCTGCGACTGAGGACCATATCTTCGAGCTGGTTCGCGAGAACCGGCTCGTCGGTCACGATCCGGGCAGCTTCTTCCCGGACTGAGTCCCAAACGGGATCGGGCTGTGGATGCATTTCCATCGTTCGGGATTTGATTTTTTTCCGATTGCGGCGAGGATAGGTTGAACCAATCACAACTATGACCACGATCAAATCCATCTTTTTCGCAAGCATTGCAGCGATTCTTCTCGCCTCGCCGGTTCGGGCGGCGGTTGAAACCGGGGCGAAGGCTCCTGATTTTACCCTGACCTCGGCGGGTGGGGTGGAGATTACGCTTTCCGATCATGTCGGGAAAGTTGTCGTTCTCGAATGGCTGAACCACGGATGCCCATTCGTCGTTCGGCACTACAAGGATGGGAACATGCAGGCGTTGCAGGAACGGGTTTTGGAAGACGGTGGAGTCTGGCTGTCGATCATTTCATCGGCGCCGGGGAAACAGGGCTACAGCACGCCTGAGAAGGCGATGGCGGATAAGGCGCGGGTTGGATCAAAGGCATCTTTCATTTTGATTGATGAGGACGGAACAGTCGGCCGAGCGTACGGAGCGCGGACTACCCCGCACCTCTACGTCATCGATGCCGATGGAACTTTGGCCTATCAAGGGGCAATTGACGACAAGCCACGGGGTCCGGTATCGGAGGCGACTAACTACGTTACCGTTGCGCTTGATCAGATCGCGGCGAAAGAGCCGGTTGAGGTTGGGACGACGAGAGCTTACGGGTGTTCGGTCAAGTATTGACCGATGGATGTAGGCACACTACGTCGGGAGTACACCCGTGGGGGACTGGACCGGGACGATCTCGCGAAAGATCCGATCAATCAGTTCAGGGTCTGGTTTGAGCAGGCGAGGGCAGCAGAGCTTCCGGAACCGAATGCGATGGTTCTGGCAACTGTGGGGTCGGAGGGTCAGCCTTCGCAGCGGACGGTGTTACTGAAGGCATACGACGAGGGAGGTTTTGTCTTCTTCACGAATTACCGGAGCCGGAAGGCGCGGGAGATCGAAGCCAACCCGCGGGTTGGTCTCTGTTTCCCCTGGTTCCCGCTCGAACGCCAGGTAACGGTGCGGGGGCGGGCGGAGAAGATTTCGCGGATGGAGTCGATGCGCTATTTTTTATCGCGTCCGGTGGGGAGTCGCCTCGGCGCGTGGGTTTCGGATCAAAGCGCAGTCATCAGCTCGCGCAAAATCCTCGAGATGAAACTCGGCGAAATGAAGCGGAAGTTTTCCGATGGGGAGGTTCCTTTGCCGGATTTTTGGGGTGGGTTTCGGGTGGTTCCGGAGGCGGTCGAGTTCTGGCAAGGGCGGGAAAGTCGACTGCATGATCGGTTTGAGTATGTCTCCGCAGAGGACGGGGGTTGGAGTTGTCGGCGGCTGAGTCCTTGAGCTCGGGCGGGAGAGCGGACTTGGGAACTGAGATTTGTGATTTGTGATTTGTGATTTGAGAGGGTCGGGGGCGGGCGGTTTTTCATTCAGGGTATGAGGCATGGCATCCGCGAGATGGCGGGTTGGGTTTGGTGTGGGTTCAGGTTTCGTAAATTCAGGGTTGAACGCCAGGTTCGGGTGTGGGCATCATCGAGGGATGGCGAGCAAAAGGATTTTTGACGCAAAGGATGACCTCAAGCGGGTGACCGGGGATTTTAGAAGCTGCCTGGAGAAGGGAAAAGTGGAGCCCGAAGGGGTTTGTGGGTTTGACGGTTTCATCGACTCCTTTATTCGGATGGAGTCGCCGGAAGAAATGTCCGATTTTGGGACCAAAGTCTCGGCGGCGGCAGGTATTGCGACCTCGATGTCGGTGCATCACGAAGGGGATCGGTTCGGCGGGAACGGGCCGCTCTTTGCCTCAGCGTTGGACGGGCTTTTTGAGGGTCGAATCGGCCTCACTTATTGCGGGGCACTCGGTGCTGAAACGGTGTTGCCGATTTTTGAGGAGGCCCTCGCGACGCGAACCCGGCGATTGGTGACCCTGGCCGAGCCAGCGCACAGTGATTGCCTCGAGTTTGTCGATGGAAAGGTGATGTTGAGCGACATGCGTTCCTGTGCGGAGATCACTCTGGACCGCTTGATTGAGAGAGCCGGGGCAGAGGCTCTCGATGAAGAATTGCGGACGGCGACTTTTCTTTCGGCGGTCAACTGGGGGAAGCTGCCCCACGTTGGTGAGATCTGGTCCTGGTTGGGAAGACGGCTGGGGGAGCTGGGGAGGAAACCAAAGGAAATCCCGTTTTTCATGGACCTGGCTGAATTTCAGCATCGCGACGGGGCTGATATCGACGGGTTGTTGGGGCGACTGGGTGCGATTACGGCGCAATGCGAAACGATTCTGAGTTTGAACCTGAAGGAAGGCTGGCAACTGGCTGAGCACCTTGGGGGCGATTTCGTGGGAAAAAAGGATCCGGAGGCAGTTGTCGATCTCTGCGGAATGCTGCGGGAGTCCGTTGAGGTAGATACGATTGTTGTCCACCCGAATGACGGAGCAGCCGGGGCGGATGCAGATGAAGTCGTCTTCGTTCCCGGACCGGTTTGCAAGGTACCTCTGATATCGACCGGAGCAGGAGACCATTTTGGGGCGGGGTTTCTGGCCGGAAAGCTGATCGGGTTGGATCTCGCAGGTAGTTTGTTCTGTGGGAACGCTTCGAGCGGATATTTCGTGCGATCGGGAAGGACCGGATCCCTCGCGAACTTGATTGGGTTGCTGGAGTCCTGGGAAGCGGGGACGCTTGGAGAGCGTATCTGAACCTTCTGACGGTTTGAGTTCGAGTGAACCACCGCCGAGCGGGACACCTGAGCTGATTCTGGTTCGATTCGTCAGGACTCCTGGTTCGGACGGGCAACAACGCCCTCGTAAGGTTCGTCGGCAAAGAGGACTTGATCCTTGCCGTCCTCGATCATCCATTGATCGCAGATCCTGAAGAGTTCGGATTCGGAACGGGCGCGGCGAATTTGATGGAGAAATCCACCGTCTGGATCAATTCCCTCGGCGACGAATACGAGGTAGCGTTTGATGTGATTGACGCGATGAGATTCGGGGGTGGCGGAGTTGGTTTTGGCCTCATAGAGCCGACGAACATATTCGCGGACATCACTGAGCCGGGGCTGAAAAACGGGGAGTTGGGACGAAGATTCGCGAATCTGGCGAAAGATCCACGGGTTGCGGATTGCGGCCCGCCCGACCATCAGTCCGTAGGCTCCGGTCTGGGCGAGAATCGATTTTCCGCTTTCGGCAGACCGGACGTTTCCGTTCGCGTAAACCGGGCAGGGAAGAGTCTCGACAGCGAGCCGAATAAGGTCGTAGCGAACTGCCCCACGGTAACTGTCGGCGACCGTTCGTCCGTGAACCGTCACGAAGTCGAGCCCGAGACCGGCGAAAGCCTGAAGAAAACGGACGTAGTCATCGGTGTGATCGAAGCCGGTGCGCATTTTAACCGAAAAACTCCCGGGAACGGCATCACGGAGTCGGGCAACGAGATCAATGGTCGAATCGGGATCACGAAGGAGGCCTCCACCGGCGTTTCGCTTGTAAACCTTCGGGGCAGGGCAGCCGAGATTGAGATCGATCCCCGCCACGGGGTAGCTATGGAGCCTTTCAACCGCCTCGATCAAGAACTCAGGAGAGTTGCCGAGAATCTGGGCGTAAACCGGTTGACCGGTGTCATTATCGGTTATCGATTGGAGGATTGCGGGGTCGAGATGGGTATGGCAATGAACGCTGAAATACTCTGTGAAAAATGCATCGGGCGGACCCCCAATAGCTGTTACGACCCGCATAAAGGCGAGGTCAGTCACATTTTGCATCGGTGCGAGGGCACTCGGCGTCGATACCGGTGTCATCCGAGAAGGCTCGGTCATTGGCAGGGCGCGTAGGCTCAAAATGTGGTTTGATTCGGTTAAAAAGAAAGTAGACGCTTTACAAAACGAAAGCGTTCACGTTTTTTTTTACGGATGTTGCCTCCCCGGTGACAAAACCTTTTTCAATGAAGCAACGCAGCATCCTCAATGAAGCCTCAATCTCCGGTAAGTCCCTTCACACCGGCGAAGAGGTGACATTGACCCTCAAGCCGACGGCGGCGGACGAGGGCTACATCTTTCGGCGCATTGATCTCTACGGTAGCCCGCAGGTTCGGGCGGATGTGTCCCTGGTGTCGGATGTGGTGCGGAGCACAACGATATCGGAGGGGCACGCCAAGGTTCACACTTGCGAACATATTCTGAGCGCGCTTGCCGGTTTGGGAGTGGATAATGCTCTGATCGAGATGAACGCGAGCGAGCCGCCGATCTTTGACGGGAGCGCGAAACCGTTCGTCGACCTGGTGCAATCCTGTCGACCGGTCGAGTTGGAAGCGGAGCGACGGCCCTATTGTGTGACCGATCCGATTTCGGTTTCGGAGGGAGACCGATCTCTGATCGCGCTTCCCCACGACGGCTTGAGGATCACCTGCACATCAACCGACGACCGCGGGATTCACACCCAAAACCTGACGATTGACATTGATCCGGAAACCTACGCGACGCAGATCGCGCCGTCGCGAACCTTTACGATTTATGAGGATATCGAGGAGCTTCTGAAGTTGGGAAAGATTCAGGGAGGTAGCCTCGACAGCGCGATTGTGATCAAGGGCGACAAAATCATTGCGAAAGAGCCCCTGCGCTTTAAGGACGAGTTTGTCCGGCACAAGATCCTCGATATCATCGGGGACCTGACCTTGTTGGGCCGTCCGATTCATGCCCACATTGTGGCGATTCGTCCCGGCCATGCCCTCAATGCGGAGCTTACGATGGCGATTCGCAAACGGATGGAATCAGAGCAGGGGGCGGCCCGTGCAGTCGTCTCCAAGCCAGCGACGCGGACCCTCGAGTTCGATCCCGATGAAACGACGATGGACGTTCGCCGGGTTCTTGAGATCCTCCCGCACCGCTACCCTTTTCTGATGGTCGACCGGGTGGTCCTGATCGACGACAACCGTCTTGTTGCGGTCAAAAATGTCTCGATCAACGAGGGTTATTTTCAAGGTCATTTCCCGGGGCGTCCGGTGATGCCGGGGGTCTTGCAAATCGAGGCGATGGCGCAGGCAGCCGGTATTCTGCTCCTGCGGTCGCAGAACCTGCGGAACCGAATCGCCTTCTTCATGAGTTGCGACAAAGTCAAGTTTCGACAGGCGGTAGAGCCGGGGGATCAACTGGTGATTGAGATTGAAATGCTGAAGACCCGGGGAAACCGAATCGGGCTAGCCGAGGGGGAGTGCAAGGTCGATGGACGGGTGGTATCATCGGCGAGCCTGAAATTCGCCCTTGTTGAAGGGGGCGAGGGAGCGTGATGGGACGTCTGGATATGGCTGGCATTCATCCCACCGCAATTGTTGAACCCGGAGCAGTCATCGATCGGACAGCCGATGTGGGGGCCTACGCTTACATCGGAGGACGGGTCGAGATTGGGGCGGGCTGCCGGATTCACCATCACGCGACGGTTGACGGTCTGACCGTGATGGGGACAGAGAACGAAGTGTTTCCCTACGCCTTTATTGGTGGGAAAACTCACGACATGAAATACTGCGGGGGAGAGACGGGGCTGATCGTCGGAAATGGAAATACCTTTCGCGAGTATTCAACCGTGCACGTGGCGACCTCGGACGGCGATTTTACGCGAGTTGGGGATAAGAATCTCGTGTTGGCCTACAGCCACATCGCCCATGATTGTCAGGTCGGCAACCACCTGATTATGAGCAGTCACGCCGCACTTGGTGGTCATGTCGTGGTCGAGGATCATGTCAATATTGGTTGGGGGGCAGGGGTACACCAGTTCTGTCGACTGGGGCGGCACGGGATGCTGGCGGCGATGTCGAAACAGGTCCATGATCTCATGCCCTACATGATCAGTGATGGCAATCCGGCGGCGATCCGGATGGTGAACAAGGTCGGTCTGGAGCGGCAGGGGATAACTGCGGAGACGATTGGCGAGATCCAGCATTGGTATCGGATTGTTTTCCGCGATGGGCTGAACCGGTCTCAGGCTCTGGAGAAACTACGTGAAATCGGTGCAGATAGTCCGTCGCCGCATCTTCACGCGATGATTGCCTTTATCGCCGAGAGTAAGCGTGGTGTCGCCTGAGACAGAACCCTGCGAGGGTGTACTCTGACTTTACGGTTTTGAACGTTTGGAGGTCGCTGTGTTGAGGCTGTTCAAGAAGCACCCCTGGCTGTGGTTGGTGATCGGTTTTCTGGCGTATGTCTTCCTGTGGTTCAGTTTTATCCGCTTTGCGGGAAATCACCGACCGCCCCCTTACGATCCGGAGAATCCGCCCGTGAGGATCGATCCGGATTCTGCTTCAGGGACGGCAACTGACGAAAACTGAGGAGGATTTTCAATTTAGAATGTTTGCATTTCCGTCCCGGCCGAATTCTTAGTCGACCATGGATGGTGCAAAGCTTGGCAAATGGTTTGTGGGTTTCGGTGTGTTCCTGATTTTCTGTGGTTTGATCGGATACCTGTCCAATCCGGCGGCAGCGAAAACCGCCCTGATGTCGGGGGGAACTTTCGGGGTTTTATCGGCAGTCTGGGGCCTATGGTTTCTCAAGGGTGGACGGAAGGGGCCATTTGTCGCGGGTCTGCTGACTTCGATTCTTTTGGTTGCTGCGTTTTCCTGGCGGGCGACGGTTTCGTGGCAAGCATGGCTCGGGGGTGAGCCGAAGCTGGTCGCGGCGATCCTGATCACAGCGATGTGGGTCGGGACCGTTCTGACCTTGGGGAAGCTTTATGGTGCCCGGAGGGTGATTTCGGGGTAGCTTCAGACATCCTGACCCACTCTCGAAAATACAGCGATTGCGACGGCCTGCCGTGGAAGTGAGATGAACCTGATTCCGGGATTGGAGAAGATTATCGCTGAGTCGTTGGCCCACCCACTGTCCCCCTCCAGCCGGGCATTTCCCACGCCAGAGCCCCGCAATCAGGGAGGCTAAGGAGGCCTCAGCCCCGCTATGGAGAAGGGATTTGCAATCCCTTTCCTGCGCCCCGCACACTCCGGATCTGGATGTCGAGGCCTTGCTTCATGATCGAAGGGTCGGCCTAACGATTGAAAATTGCGGCCTGTTATGGGTTCCTTGTTGGTCGAAATCGGGATCGGGATCGAAATCGATTCGCGTTCCCCTGATTCGAGACCCGATAGCGATAGCGATTTCGATTTGGAAAACTTCATCAAACTCGACAGCCTGCACTTTCGTCACGCCCCATATCAGACCTGCGAAAGGTTAGGGCCATTTCAATTCCTTCCCGATCAGGATGTCTGAGTCTGGCGTCGCGGAAATTCGTTGGCACTGCGCGGTCGTCGCGAGCGACGCCCCTACATGAGGGTGTGGGATGGGTTCGGCGGGCGGTCGTCGCAAGCGACGCCCCTACATGAGGGTGTGGGACGGGCGGGGACTTTTCCGGTTGCACGCTGATGGGTTTATGGTGATACCGTTTGGGGATGAAAGGGATTACCACGAATGCGGGTGGTGCGGTGGTGGGTGTCATCATGGGGAGTACCTCAGACTGGCCCACGCTGGAGCATGCTGCCCGGATTTTGAATGATTTTGGGATTCCTTATGAGACAGGGGTTGTCAGTGCCCACCGGACGCCGGATCGTTTGGTGTCCTATGCCGAATCAGCGCGGGATCGGGGTCTCAAGGTGATCATTGCGGGAGCTGGCGGGGCAGCCCATCTCCCCGGGATGACGGCGGCGATAACGCCGATTCCGGTCCTCGGGGTGCCGATCGAGTCGCGGGTTCTGAAAGGCGTCGATTCGCTGCTATCAATCGTACAGATGCCGGCGGGCATTCCGGTTCCGACTCTCGCAATTGGCAAAGCCGGTGCGATCAACGCGGCCCTCGCGGCGGCGGCGATTCTGGCCCTGACCGATGAGCGGATTGCGGAGCGACTGGATGCCTACCGTGCCGCTCAGACGGCGGCGGTGAAAGCGGCGGAGCTCCCCGGGATCGGATGATTACCCCGGGGGCAACAATCGGCATCCTTGGCGGCGGGCAGCTCGGTCGGATGACAGCAATCGCAGCGCGGGAAATGGGGTTCAGGATCGCGGTCCTGGAGGACAGCGCGGGTTGTCCGGCAGCACCGGTGGCGGATCACTTTATCGAGGCAGCTTACGACGATGCGGAGGGATTACGCCGTCTGGCGGAGGTTTCGGATGTCATTACCTACGAATTTGAGAATATCGCAGTCGAAGGCCTCGCTGCGGCAATCGGCGGCGTTCCTCTGCGTCCCGGAACGGTCCTGATGGCGGCATCCCAAAACCGCGAGCGGGAGAAGGCGCTTCTTTCCGGGTACGGATTGCCGCTCCCTCCCTACGCGGTCGTCCGATCGAGGAAAGACCTGACAGACGCACTGAAGCGGATCGGGGTTCCGGCGGTTCTGAAGACTGCCCGGTTTGGATACGACGGAAAGGGGCAGCAAAGGCTCGATTCGCTGAAACCGGACGGATCGACGGCTTGGGGAGCGGCCCTCGCGTTGCTCGAATCGGGAACCTGTGTTCTCGAAAGCTGGGTTAAGTTTCGGGGAGAATATTCGGTGGTGGTGGCGCGGCGCCCTTCAGGTGGGGCGGTCGCCTATCCAGTTTGTCGGAATTTTCACCGCGATCACATTCTGGACGTTACCCTGTTTCCAGCGCGGTTGGAATCCGACCTCGAGGCCGAGGCCCGCCGAATGGCGCTCGATCTGGCGTCGCAGGTCGAACTGGAGGGGTTGTTGGTTATCGAGCTGTTTCGAACGGGGGATGACCGCTGGTTGGTCAACGAGATTGCTCCGCGGCCGCACAACTCGGGCCATGTGACCCAGAACGGAGCGCTCACTTCCCAATTCGAGCAATTTGTCCGGGCAGTTTCGGACCTTCCCCTCGGGCGGGTTGATCCGTTGTTTCCGGAGGCAGCAATGGTAAACATTCTTGGTGATTCCTGGAATGAGGGACCGCCCGATTGGGGGGCGATTCTGGCGATCCCCGGATCGTCATTGCATCTCTATGACAAAGGGGAAGCTCGAAAAGGGCGCAAAATGGGACACGTTAACCTGCTTGCGACAGATCGGGAGCTTCTTTTCGAGCGGATTGGGTGGGTTCGGGAGATTCTGCGTCAACCCGCTTTTGAAATGGAGGCCGTCTGATGGGCAAGCGGGGATTTTTACCAGCCCGACCTTCTTTGTTGGGAATGGAACCGTCGGCGATTGAGGCCGTTTTGGTGGAACTAAAGCAGCCTTCCTTCCGCGGGGGACAGGTCCTCGAGTGGATCTATCGGCGGGGGGTGGGAACCTTTGCGGAGATGGCCAACCTGCCGAAGCCGCTGCGTGATGAACTCGAGAAACGCTACACCCTGCGGTCGACCGAGGTGATCCTGAAAAAGCATTCCGGCGACACGACCCTGAAGTACCTCAGCCGTCTCGAAGACGCATCTTTGGTCGAGACCGTCTTGATCAACGCACCGATGACGGGGGTGGGGCAGGAAAAATCGCGGAATACGGTCTGTGTTTCCAGCCAGGTGGGCTGTGCCTACGGGTGCAAGTTTTGTGCATCCGGGCTGCGGGGTTTGAAGCGCGATCTATCGAGGGCGGAAATCCTCTCGCAGTTCTTTGAGATTCGCGACGATCCCGATGCCGACGAAACCGCCGGGCGGGCCGATCATCTCAACATCGACAACATTGTTTTTATGGGGATGGGGGAACCGCTGGCAAACTATGATGCAGTTGTCGGGGCGATCCGCGCTCTGACGGCGGAGTGGGGATTCGGCCTCGGGGCGCGGCGGATTACCCTGTCGACCTCGGGACTGGTGCCGGAGATCCGAAAGCTTTCGGATGAGGGTCTTGGCATCCGCCTGGCGGTTTCTCTGCACGGAGCGACCAACCCGACGCGGGACCGGATCATGCCAATCAACCGACGGTATCCGATTGGGCAACTGGTTGACGCGATTGAGGTTTTCCAAAGGCGTCATAAGCGAATGGTGACGTTGGAGTATATTCTGATCGACGGGGTCAACGATGATTATGCCGAGGCCGACGCCCTGATCGAGATTGCCCGGCGTCTGCACGTTCACATCAATTGCATTCCTTACAACCGCGTGGAGGGGTTGCCTTGGAAACGGCCGCCGATTGCGCGGCAGGATGCTTTTGCCCGGCGTCTGCGGGCGGCTGGTCTGTCGGTGACGATCCGGCGGGAAAAGGGACATGACATCGCGGCGGCCTGCGGTCAGTTGCGGTTGCAGGAGGAGGTTGCGACATGACACCGTGGGGCGGATGGCGTTCACGGATGGCTGCATACCGGAGAACCCTCGTCGAGGTTTGGCGTGACTACCGTTCGGAGATCGGCTGGTTCTGGTTCGGTGGTATTATCCTCGTGGTCGGGATGATACCCTACGATCCGCTGTTGTTAGAGGCTCTGCGTTTCGAGGACAACCCGTCAGCGGATCAGTTTGGGCGCTGGTCGGGAGATTTCTCAAAGCCCCACTGGGTTCCGCTCTTGGCGACAGTCCTTGTCTTCGCGGTTGGAGTCTGGCGGAAACGGCGGCTGTGGCGCGAGGCAGCGGTCGTGGCAATGGCGAGCTGTCTGATTGCGGGGATGACGGTGAATATCTTTCGCGGCGGACTGGGACGACCCCGTCCGACGACGGAGGTTGCCGACGGATTCTACGGACCAACAACGGAGCACGGATTCCAGAGTTTTCCCTCGGGCCATTCGGGTGCCAGTTTCGGTTATTCAGCGGCCCTCGCAGTGGCGGTTCCCCAACTGACGATTCCAGCGGCAATCTTCGCGGGGCAGACGGCCTGGGCACGGATGCAGATCCGGCGTCACCGGTTGAGCGATGTGACCGCAGGGGCATTGATCGGGATCACCTGGGGGTTCCTGTTGGGCATGGCCGTGCGACGCCTGAACGGGTTGGGACGGCAGGCGGGGTTACGGCCGACCCGATTGCCGAAAGGCAAGTGGTCACGTTTGCCGGGCAGGCTTTAGGATTGCCGACATTTCGATCCGGGATCAGGTTTCACCCAACGGATGTCAGATCAATCCCCGGATCGCGCAAGGGCCATCAAAGGCTCTCTCTGGACTGTCGGAAGCTATGGGTTTTCCCAAGTGCTTCGTTTGGCAAGCAACCTTGTCCTCGCCTATCTGCTTTTTCCGGAGGCGTTTGGGTTGATGGCACTGGTCAATGTATTCCTGCAGGGACTACAAATGTTCTCTGACGTGGGCATTGGGCCTTCGATCATTCAGAATCCGCGGGGAAACGAACCGGCATTCCTGCGCACCGCCTGGACGATCCAGATTCTCCGTGGCGTCATTCTTTGGCTGGGGACCTGGGTTCTCGCCGGACCGGTTGCGCACTTTTATGGGGCGAGTGATCCGGCGGCCCTGCAACTGGCGGTCCTGCTGCCGGTAGCAGGACTGACCGCCCTGCTCGGCGGGTTTACCTCGACCGGCGTTTTTATCCTGAACCGGGATGTGAAGTTGGCCAAAGTCGCCGGGATGGAGCTGATCCCGCAGGTCATCTCGTTGGTCGTGATGGTGGTCTGGGCGTGGGTGCATCCAACGGTCTGGTCACTGATTGGTGGGGGAATTGCCTTTTCGGTTGTCCGGTTGGGGCTGAGTCATCTTTGGAACCCGGGAGAGCGCGACCGTCCGGGGTGGGACCGGGAGGCAGTGGGGGAACTGGTTCGGTTCGGACGCTGGGTTTTCCTGAGCACGGTGGTGACCTTTTTTGCGATCAATTTTGACCGCATCCTCCTCGGAAAGTTGCTCAGTTTGGAGGAACTCGGCCTTTACAGCATTGGAATGGCCCTCGCGCAGGTTCCGATTCAGGTGTCGGTGCGGCTGAGTGCGCTGGTGATCTTTCCCATCCTTTCGCGGCGGCAGGATGATCCCGGCGGGCTGGTTCGGGCCTGTCTGAAAGCGCGGATGCCGGTTCTGTGGTTGAGTGGGGCGGTTTGCGTGGCCTTTGCGCTGGGGGCGCGGTGGTTTTTCGAGGTTCTTTACGATCACCGCTATGCGGATGCGGGGGAAATTTGCCGCTGGCTGGCATTGTACTGCTGGATTCAGGTTCTCGTCTCAAGTATGGACCGGATCCCTCTGGCGTTAGGGAAACCGAGAATTCTTCTCGTGACGAATTTGATCGTAACGGGTCTGGTATTGCTGGCAGTAGGGGGCTACCGCGTGGCGGCCCTGCCGGGATTTATTGTTGGCCTCGTTCTGGCGCAGAGTGCGGCGCATATTTACCTGATCGGGACCCTTCCGGCGGGTCGATCCGCGATGGCGGGACAATCGGTAGCCTTCACGGCGGGTTTCGGTGCCTATGCGGCGGGGGCTATCTGGATCATTGACCACTGGGATCCGGCGACGGAGCCCGGGGGCAGCTTGATCGCGATTGCTGGAACGGCCGGAGTGGCCCTCGGGGTGGCCGGCTTGAAGACCTATCGCAGCATCAAGGCGCGTTGA
>CAZFLQ010000044.1:0-3554 GCA_964519935.1 uncultured Puniceicoccaceae bacterium
GGGATTATCCGCCGCGACCGTTCCCGCCCCCACCCCGATAGCCGGAAAATACCGCCGCCAGCGCATCACATCCGCCCGCGCCGCCCGCCCCGTGATCCACTGCGATTCCCCCGTCCGGGTCGCCGTCTTGCCGTCGAGGGTGGTCGCGATCTTCGCCGCCACCAACGGTCGACCCGTCGTCATCCGATGGTGAAAAATCAGATTCAAATCCTCGCAGGCCTCCGCCTCAACCCCTTCGACCACCTCGACCCCCGCTTCCCGCAAAATCCGGCATCCCCTGCCTCGGTGCCGCCCATCTGGATCCGTCGCCCCGACCACAACCCGCTTGATCCCCGCCTCAAGAATCGCATCCACACAGGGCGGTGTTCGCCCGTGACTCGAACAGGGCTCGAGGGTGATGTACAAGGTTGCCCCCGCCGCCGGTCGCCGTCCCAAGCGCCCCAACGCCACCCGCTCGGCGTGAGGCCCCCCCGCGACCGCGTGAAAACCCCGCGCGACCTCTGCCCCGTTCTCCACCAGGATCGCCCCAACCATCGGATTCGGGTGTGTCTCTCCCCAAGCCTTCTCCGCCTCCCGGATCGCCTCTACCATCCATTCGTGATCAGATTTCATCCCCGCACAAAACCGTTCATCGCCTTTTCCCGCGCCACCTGCGTGACCGGACCGTGACCGGGATAGAGCAAGGTCTCCTCCGGCAGCGTGTAGATCCGAGTCCGGATCGACCGCTCCAGTTCTTCAAAATCCCCTCCGGGCAAGTCAGTCCGTCCGACGCTCCCCGCAAAAATCACGTCCCCCACAAACGCGAGCCCGTCCGCCGACGACACCAGGGTGATGTTCCCCGGACAATGCCCCGGGGTCTCCCTCACCTCCAGTTTCCAACCCGCTATCTCCAGAACATCCCCCCCCGCCAACCAGTGATCAACCACCACCGGCTGAAGTTGGATCCCCGGCATCGCGAACGGGGCCATCACCTCCGGCTGCTCAAACAAAACCGCATCCGCCCGGTGCCCGTAAATCGGAATCCCCGCCTCCGCGAACCGCCACGCATCGGTCGTGTGGTCCCAGTGGCCATGAGTCAAAATCAGCGCCACTGGCACCAACCCCTCCACCCGTTCCATCTCCATCGCCGCAAAGGCCCCCTCCGGCGCATCCACCCAGATCGTCGATCCGTTCTCCCCCTTCAGACGAAAGGCATTCGTTTCAATCGGCCCGAGCGGGTAGGTTTGAATTTTATCCGACAACATACCCCGACGATGGACGCCCGCTCCCCAATCAGCAAGCCGACGATCCATCGACTCCATAACGGTCGTGAACCTCCCCAAATGATTTCCCCGACCTTCGTTCCCGACCCGGTCTCACCCTAACAACACCTCGGGCTGTCGTTCCCTTCCTCCACCTCACCACGGGGAAACAGTCCAAAGTGGCTCGACCGATCACCCAAGACCTCGAAGTGCCGCCCGAACCGGGTTTCGGCAAGCATCGCCGCAGTGTTCCCACAGACCCGTTCAGGACGGCCAACCTCAAATCGATGGGCTGGATCGAGCTGAAAGATCCGTCCGCACGGCGACACCGTCCCCTTGTACATCACGGTTTGACCATAGTCTTCACAACGGTCTTCAATCGAATCGATATGAAAGGCCCGCACGGTTGCTGAATCAAAATCGATTCCCTCCGAAACGGTTGCCATGTGTGGGTCTTCGAGGCTCAGCCGACTCCGCGAGACCACCCGGAAATCCGGCGAGAGTGCCTTTCCAATCACACGCCGAAAGTCTTCCCAGTACCACGCTCCCCCAAGACATTCTCCATGAAAAGCCGGGTCGTTCGCGAGGTCGGTCGGAATCCGCCGCGACGCAAACACGTCCGAAAAATACAGTTCGCCACCCGGTTTCAGGACCCGCGCGATTTCCCTCAAAACAACCCCCTTGTCCGGACACAGGTTGAGGACACAGTTCGAGATCACCACATCGACGCTATCGTCTTCGATTCCCAGGGCCGCGAGGTCTTCCAACGGACCTTTTCGAAAATCGGTGTTCGCCCGCGCAAAACCGAACTTCTGCCGATGCCATTCCACCTGACGCGAGGCGACATCCAGTTGCCCGTCCGTGAAATCAACTCCGATCACCCTACCCTCGGGACCCACCAACTGCGAGGCCAGAAAAACATCCCGTCCGGTCCCGCAGCCTAGATCCAGCACCGTACAACCTTCCAGACAAACCGGGATCGGAGACCCACAGCCATAGCTCTTTTCAATCACTTCCGGGTGGAGATTCGAAAACAGGGGTCGCAGCCAGGCCGGGGGTGCCTCGTTCGCGCAACAGGCCGAGGTTTTCAGGTCATCCTTTGATCCCAGTGTCGTTCCGTAATACTCCCGGGAGTTGGCGTGATAATCGAGGGCCTTCGGATTCATTTGCTCCCTCCGAGGAACTTCTCCTTGCGCAGGTAAACCACAACCCCCGCAAAAACCATACCGACCAGGGCCATCCCAAACATCGCGCCGCCGTCATCCGGACCGATCGAAATCCCCAGCACAGTCAGGTGGGAAAAGATGGCTCCCCCCAAGATCCCGACCGACAGGAGTGCCCCCCAGTGGATCATTGCCGGAACCACCAGCAAAAGAGCCGCTGCCAGCTCGCTAAGACCAATCACCGGCCCGGCCCACGAACCGACGCCAAGCTTTTCGATCATCGCCGCCGCCATCGGATCTCCCGTTAGCTTGGGCAGCGCTGCCATCAGAAAGAGGGCGGCGAGAGCAAGCTGGAGAACCCAGGAAACGATACTTTTAGGTGGTTTTTTCATAGGATTCATCTTTCGGTTAGACAGATTATTCAGTGCCATGCCCACGACTTTGCGGAAGAAGACGCCACGCCCCTGTCATCAGAATGATCGCCAAAGCGACCCCTGAGATCCAGCCCAACCACTCCAAACCAGAGAGCACGCCGACGCCCGCACCGAACAGATACGCCACCAGGAGCGCGACCCCGGGACAGAGACCTCGCCCGCCGCAGGCTCCCGTCGGACAAGCGGCTTGCCTTGTTTCAGTCGGATTCGAGTCCAATCTTTTTTTGGTCATACAATCAAGACGGTCCAGTTGCCCGTCTATTCCGCGAATAAATGACACGTCCAGTCATTCCGGAATTTCCGTGATCAAATCATACCACATATCCTCGCGATCATCCCCGCCCTCGCCGTCAAAACAATCAGCAATGGGTTCAGCTACCTGTTTCAACCGGAAATCGACGAGCCTCAGACATCCTGCCCTATCCTCGGAATTTGAGTGATTGCGACGGAGTGCCGTGGAAGTGAGATGAGCCCGATACCGGGATTGGAGAAGACGACCGCAAAAGCGTTGGCCCGCCCACCGTCCCCCGCAATCACAGGGGGGAAGGAGGGCTCAAAACCCCTGCCCACCTATGGAGAAGGAATTTGCAATCCCTTTCCCCCAGCCCGTACACTTCTCCTCGAAAGTTTACGGCTTCCGCGAGCCTTCCCCTGATTCCGATTCAGGAATCGAAGGGCCGGTCAGGGGGCGGGCACCAGCCCGTTGATCGCACCGA
>CAZFLQ010000044.1:3654-18936 GCA_964519935.1 uncultured Puniceicoccaceae bacterium
GGTCTTGGGATAAAAGGCCTGCCAGGCAAACCAATAAACCCGCACCGACGGCAGCACGTCACCCCCGTCCGAAGTTACCGCCAGGTTCTCAGTTCGACGGTCGTAGGAAATCCGTATCGTCCGGTCACCGATAGCCGTTTCTGTTTCCCCGTCCGGCAGGTGCTGCAATGGAAAGGCCATCGCCGCCCCATCGAGAATGACCCCCGCAACGAGATCCTTCGCCGCCAACGCCGCCCGGTTTTTACGATACGGAAACATCGTGCGCGGGCTCTCGAAATAAGATCCATAGGGGAGGTTCTCGTAATCCCGCCGGAACCCGGTCTCGGTCGTTAGAACAAGACTCGACGGATACCTCGCCTTCCACGCGCCCCAGGTCATTTGCTCCGAAGGTAGCCAGGCCAGCTTTCGACCAACCATCGGGCCGGAGACCGCCTCCATCCCCAATTGGCTCCAAAGGCTGCGGGATTGCCGGTCGAACATGAGGACATCGCTGTTGTAGAGCAGTCCGGAAACCCCGAAATCGAAAAGCTGATTCCCGATCTTACGCTCAAAAACGGTCGCGCTGGCACAAAGCGGGCAATAGACTATCACGACAGGCTGACCGCCAACCGTATCGTTAACGATCTCGTGCCAGATCAAAACCCGGAAGGGATACGCCCTTCGCTCACCGCTGTGGTAGAATCCCAGAACAACATCATCGTCTTCCAGATAGCTGATTGCCGCTACGGGCGAAAACCGGGGGGCATCAATCGCCGGAATCCCGTCCGGGGGTGGTCCCCCGCGGTGAATCTCGTCCACCGGAACCGTCGCGTTTGAGAGATCAAACCCGAGAAGACTTTGCCCGTGGATTGGCAAGATCGAAACCACCCACAAAACCAACATAATCCAGAAAACTCGCACCATCGCCCGCTTGGACGTGACACGAACACCTTTATTCCCTGATCGCATCCGCCCGTAGAGCGCAAAAAAGTTGTCCGGTTTTGTCAGGCGCGACCATGCGGACTTGATTCGGTCCCCGATCAGCGTGTCACTCATTACCATGCAATCGGTCAACCACTTCCGGATCTTCCTCATCTTTCTCCGGCTCGGCCTAACCTCCTTCGGCGGCCCGGTTGCCCACATCGGTTATTTCCGCGACGAGTTTGTCCGCCGACGCAAATGGCTTTCCGAGGATGCCTTTGCCGACCTCGTCGCCTTGACCCAGTTTCTCCCCGGCCCCGCCAGCAGCCAGCTCAACTTTGCCGTCGGCTACATGCGGGGCGGCCTCCCCGGCGGAGTTGTCGCCTGGTGCGGCTTTACCCTCCCATCCGCCTTTTTTCTGATCGCCTGCGGATACGGGGTCCTCGCCGCCGGGGATGTCAGTGCCGCCGCCTGGATTCGAGGTTTGAAAATAGCCTCGGTCGCAGTTGTCGCCAAGGCGGTCTTCGAAATGGGCAAAAAACTCTGTCCCGACCGGACCACCCGAACCGTTGCCGCCCTCGCCACCTGCGCAATGGTCTCGTTCCAGAGCCCTCTTGCCCAGGTTGCCGTCATCGTCCTCGGGGCCGCCGCCGGATATTTTCTCATCCGTCCCCCACTCCAGCCCGTCGGGGGGAAGGAAAATCCCTTCCTGAAAGGAACGACCCGGCGACCGTTGATCTGGCTTGGAACGTTTTTTGGACTCCTCATTGCCTTGCCGATCCTCGCGGCAATTTTTCCGGCCGTCCGCTCCATCGCCTACGTCGATGCCTTTTATCGCGCCGGGGCCCTTGTCTTCGGGGGCGGCCATGTTGTCCTTCCCCTCCTCGAACAAGGTATTGTCGGTCCGGGGTGGGTTTCCCGCGAAACCTTTCTCGCGGGTTACGGCATAACTCAGGCCGTCCCCGGACCCCTTTTCACCTTTTCCGCCTTCCTCGGGACCGTTTTTGTCGACGGTCCCAACGGATTTCCCGGCGGTCTCCTCTGTCTCGTCGCAATTTTTCTCCCCTCCCTCCTCCTGACCATCGGGGTGCTTCCGTACTGGAATCATCTCCGCAGCAACATCGGGGCGCAGGCCGCCCTCGCCGGAACCAACGCGGCCGTTGTCGGCCTCCTTCTCGCAGCCTTCTATGATCCGGTCTTCACCGTCGGGATTCGCAACAGTGGCGATTTCGCTTTTCTCGCCATCGCCTTCGCCGCCCTCCAGTTCTGGAAACTGCCCCCCTGGGCGCTCGTGATCGCCTCGGCCGCCGCTGGATCCGTCGTTTTTCGCTGAGCATCTCAGAGCTTGAGTTATCGGAAAGCAGTCCGTTTAGTTTGACGGCTTATATGACTACCCGAATCTGTTGCATTGGCGCCGGCTATGTCGGCGGCCCCACCATGGCGATGATCGCCGCGAAATCGCCTGATTGCGAGGTCACCGTTGTCGATATCAACGAGGCCCGTATCGCCCAGTGGAATTCCGACACTCTCCCTGTTTACGAGCCCGGTCTCGACGAGGTTGTGATGGGTTGCCGCGGAAAAAACCTGTTTTTCTCCACCGATGTCGCAGGGAATATCGAAAAAGCGGATGTCATTTTTCTTTCCGTCAACACCCCGACAAAGACCTATGGGGTCGGTGCCGGTTCCGCCGCCGATCTCCGATTCGTCGAGTCCTGCGCCCGGATGATCGCCCGCGCCGCCAAAGGCAACAAAATCGTCGTCGAGAAATCCACCGTCCCGGTCCGCACCGCCGAGGCGATCCGCCAAATCCTCTCCGCCAACAGCGAAGGCCATCAGTTCGAGATCATTTCCAACCCCGAGTTCCTCGCCGAAGGCACCGCGATCCGTGATCTCCTCAACCCCGACCGGGTTCTGATTGGCGGCGATGATACCGAAACCGGACGCGCCGCCGTCCAGAAAGTCGTCGAGATCTACGCCAATTGGATTCCCCGCGAACGCATCCTCACCACCAACGTCTGGTCGTCGGAACTTTCCAAACTGGCCGCCAACGGCTTTCTCGCTCAACGCATTTCCTCCATCAATTCCATCTCCGCCCTCTGCGAACGAACCTCGGCTGACGTCAACGAGGTCGCCCATGCCATCGGGACCGATTCCCGGATCGGCCCAAAGTTTCTCCGCAGCTCGGTCGGCTTTGGGGGATCCTGCTTCCAGAAGGACCTTCTCAATCTCGTTTACCTCTGCGACCACTTTGGCCTTCCCGAGGTCGCCGAATACTGGCGCCAGGTCGTTAAAATGAACGACTATCAGAAAAAGCGCTTCACCGCCCGGATCATGGAAACCATGTTTAACACGGTCTCCTCCAAAAAAATCGCCATCCTCGGATTCGCTTTCAAAAAGGACACCAACGATACCCGCGAAACCCCCGCGATGTATGTTTGCCGGGACCTTCTCGAGGAAAAGGCCCAGCTCGCAATTTACGACCCCAAGGTCTCGAGGGAACAAATGTGGGTCGACCTCGGGATAACCCCCGAAGATCCGCAGGTCGAGATCTGCAACGACCCCTACGATGCCGTCAAGGGTGCCGATGCGATCGCTGTCCTGACCGAATGGGATGCGTTTATCGATCTGGACTACCAAAGGATCTACGACGCCATGCGCAAGCCGTCCGCGATCTTCGACGGACGCAACATCCTTGACCTTCCCGCCCTCCGCAAGATTGGCTTCAAGGCCTTCGGGATCGGCAAACCGGCCGCCCAATGATCGAGATCCGCGCCGAGGTTTCCGCTTCCCTCATCGACGCACTCGAGGCCCATTTCTGCGAGGATGTGCGCTCTCCGTGGTGCCTCGTTCGGGTCACCCCGAGCAGTCCGGTTCTCCTTTCGGGATACTTTCAGGACGCCGCCACCGCGTCCACCCAATGGGAGGAACTCCGGGCCGATTTCCCCGACTTGACCCCCACCCCCGAGGAGATCCCGGTCGCCGACGAAGACTGGAAACTCGCCTACCGCCACCACCTCACCTACTGGCATTCGCGGGGTCTTCACTGGGTTCCCGCCTGGGAGCGCGAAACCCGCGCCATTCCCGATCATGAAACCGCGATCTACCTCGATTCCGGGATGGCCTTTGGGACCGGCAGCCACGAGACCACCCGCCTCTGCGCCGATGCCATTCTCGATTGGATCGATACCCACCACCCTACCGATCTCTCGCACGTCAGCCTCATCGATGCCGGATGCGGCTCCGGGATCCTCGCCCTCTCCGCCCGAAAACTCGGTTTCGGCCAGGTTTTCGGGTTCGACCGCGACCCCGAATCCGTCCGCGTCAGTCTCGAAAATGCCAGCGACAATCGCATCGTTGATGAAATTGCCTTTGCCGAGGGTGGAATCGAGGACTTTCTCCCCGCACGGCAGGCCAACATCGTTGTCGCCAACATTCAGGCCGATGTCCTGCGGCTCTACGCCAACGAGTTTATCGACGCGGTTCTCCCCGGCGGCACCCTCATTCTTTCCGGCATCCTCGCCTCCGAGGTCTACAAGGTCATCCGCACTTTTGAATCAGCCGCTGACTCGCGGTTGACCCAGCCCGCCTCCCACCGGATCGACGGAGAATGGGCCCGCGTCGTCCTTCAGCAAATCAGCTGATCGTAATCGACGTCGCCCCCGTCGAACCCGCCTTCGATTCCCTTGAAAATGGTCGCGACCGCATCGTGTGAATGGAGCGATTCGAGGTGCGCACAGGCCGCCTGAAAGTCCTCAATTCCCTCCACCGCGTCCAATTCGCGATATAGGAGACGCGCCGCATCCTCGACGAACTTCAGATACGATCCATTTAGCTCTGCAAACGCCTGCTCGTCCAACCGCCGAACCATCACCTGGGTTTCCGTTTGCAGGGCCCGCAGACAGCAGTCCCGCAGATCGATCAAACCAAAATCCGCCCCCGGCTTCAACTTGACCGAAACCCGCGCCTTGCTCCGCTGGGAATGGGGCACCGAAAACATCTCCCGCCCCGTTCGCGCATGCTCCGCCAATTCAGCCGAACAGGGACAGGCCGACGAGTAAACAAAATCAAAATCGATTCGCCGCTCCTCACGCCCATCGCCGTTTAACTTCGCCTCCACCACCACTTCGTAATACTGATAGCCCTCAAGACCGCTCCGCAGACTCTTTTGCACCATCGGAATCGAAAATTTCAGACGCAGGCGCGCCTGCCGCGCGTCGAGATCGGTCAGGTAGCGACCAAGAATTCCCCGCATCACCCCAAAGTCGAAAACCACATCCTTGAATTCGTAGAAGATCCGGATAATCCGGGACATATTGATCCCCTTCTTGCCAGCATCCAACGAAACTCCCCCCATCACCCGCGCCTCAACCGGCACCGTCGGACCCCCAAACGAAACCCTCAGCGGCAAACGAAAATTGGAACTTCCCACTTCCTGAATCCGCACATCGGCCCCCTCCTTCAACAGCGTCCGACTGTTTTGCATATCCGGCAAGGTCTCTGCATACCCGCCCAGACCATCAAAGCTCCGGTCATATTCGCGCTTCAAGCCACTCAAAACTGCCGCCCCGTTCTTTTGCGTCGATTCCATTATTAAACCTTCTAGTCTCCGCCAAAACAGCCGTGCCCGCAAACGTTTTTTCCTTTCACAACCCCACCGCTCCGCAATACCGTTCCCAATGCTTCCTTCGTTCCATATTCTCGGCTCCGGAAGCTCCGGCAACGCCGCGATCCTCGACACCGGGGAAGAACGGATTCTTATCGACTGCGGACTCTCCGGTCGACGGATTGCCGAATCCACCCGCGCCTGCGGGATCGCCCTCGACACCGTACAGGCCGCCTGCCTGACCCACGAACATCAGGACCATGCCTGCGGGCTGCGTGGACTCCGCAAACAGGGACAGATCGAATGGATCACCTCCGCGCGAACAGCTCAGGTCCTTCAGTCACGAATTGATCAAAAGGTTCGCTGGGCCTGCTTTGAACCCGGTTCAACCCTTCACTTCGGCTCCCTCGAAATCGCCACCCTCCGAATTCCCCACGATGCCGTCGACCCGGTTGCCTACACCTTCACCTGGGGGGGAGATTCCCTCTTTTCCCCCCGCCACAAACTCGCCTGGATTCTCGATCTCGGATATGTCCCCGATGCCCTCGGGGCCTTCATCGCCGACTGCGAGACCGTTGTTGTCGAGGCCAATCATGACGAGTCCATGCTCGAAAAGGATGCCCGCCGCCCATGGTCGCTCAAGCAACGGGTCCGCAGCCGCCACGGACACCTCAGCAACCGCGAGGCGTTCGAGGCCCTCGATGCCATTCCCCACCCCCGTTGGCAAAACCTCTGTCTCGTCCACCTCAGTCGCGACTGCAACGATCCCTCCATCGTCCGCGACACCTTTGCCCCCCTCCGCACCAAACTGCCTCACCTCCATTTCGAGGTCATCCCTCCCGATGCCTCCGACCCTACCCCGCTTCCGCTCTTTCCCAAAGGGTAGCAACCGCTTCCCCACAGATCCTCCCCGTTGTCCAGGCACTCTGAAGGTTAAAACCTCCCGTCACCCCGTCGATATCGAGACTTTCCCCGACGACGTAGAGGCCCGGAACCATCCGGCTTTCCATCGTCCGGAAATCGATCTCCTTTAACGTCACGCCCCCCGCCGTCACAAACTCCTCCTTGTTCGTGCTCTTCCCGGCAACGCGGTAGATTCCCCCCGCGAGGTTCTCCGCCAACCCCCGGAACTGCTCCCGCGATACCTGCCCCCAGACCTTCTCCCCATCGATCCCCGACACTTCCACCAGCCGCCCCCAAAGGCGTTTCGGAATTCCCTCCCAGGGCGCGTTCCGAACCCGCCGCTTCCCATTCCGCTTGCGTTCGCCCGACAGAATCTCTTCCACCCGTCCGACCGGCAAATCCCCCGTCCACCGCAAACAAACCGGAAAATGGTAGCCCGTCGGGGCGAGATCCCGCGCCGCCCACGCCGATAAACGCAACACCGCCGGACCGCTCAATCCCCAATGCGTCACCAGGACCGGACCGTCCTGCACCCGCGCCCCCTCCATCCCCTTTCCCCGCACCGGCGGCAAGTCCGGCAGCTCGATCCGGGCCTTTGGCACGCTCAAGCCCGCCAGATCCCGCAACCGCGGATCGTTGATCCGAAACGTAAACAGCGATGGACTCAGCGGCGCAATCGTATGCCCGACCCGCTCTAAAAATCCCAAGAGAGGACTTCCTTTCAGCCCACCCACCGCCACCACGATCCTTTGCGCCACAATCTCCCCGTCCAATTCGCCCCCCGTCCCAATCTCAAACCCACCTCCCCCGCGACAACGCACCGCTTTCACTCCAACCCGCGTTCGCACAATCACACCCTTCCGTCGGGCCTCCCCCTCCAGCACCCGGATGACACTCCCGGAATCGTCCGTGACCGGAAAAACCCGCCCATCCGCCTCCGTCTTGAGGGCACAACCCCGCTCCTCAAACCAGCCGATTGTTTCCTGCGGACCAAAACGGTGAAGCGGCCCCCGCAACTCACGATGCCCCCTCGGATACCCCCGAACAACCTCATCCGGCCGCACTTCGCTGTTTGTCACGTTGCAACGCCCCCCTCCGGAAATCGCCACCTTCGACAGACATCGACCCGTTTTCTCCAGAACCAGAACCCGCCCACCCGCTCGCCGCTCCGCCGCCGTGATCGCCGCGAAAAAACCGGCTGCCCCGCCGCCGATCACGACCAGATCCCAAAACTTCGATTCCGTTTTCATTCCTATAGCAGCGGCCCCAGCAAATGGGCTATCGACTCCAGATAACGCTCCCGGCCCGTCGGAGCCTTCCATCTTGTATCCAAAAAGTTAACACAATCTGGCAGCAGGCGGTCAACCCATTCCGTTAATTCCTGAACATCCTCCCGACTACTGTGAAAAATGCCGATCTCAAAATTCGTAAAAAGGCTCCGCTGATCGAAATTTGCCGAACCGGTCATCGCAATCGCATCATCGACGATCATCAGCTTCCCGTGGATCATCCCCGGCAGATAAAAACGCACGTCCACCCCCGCCTTCGAAAGCTCCCGGATGTAGTGGTAGGATGCCAGATCGACCACCCGATGGTTCGAACGCATTGGCACCACCAGCCGGATCGACCGCCCTGCCATCGCCTTCACCGCAAGGTTGCGGAAAAGGGTTTCGTCCGGCAGAAAATAGGGCGTCACAATCGTCAGCGAACGCTGACACTCCTGCACCAGGAGCAGGATACGCGTGTACAGGGGATCTCCCTCGATCTCCGGACCGCTCTCGATCACCTCGACCGACCGATCCCCAACCGGCTCTGGTTGAAAATGTAAGAGCGGTTCAACCGCATCAATACTCTCGCCCGTTGTAAAGACCCAGTCCGCCGCAAAAACAAAGTTAAAACTCCGCAGGACCGGCCCCTCGATCCGCATCGAAAAATCCACAAACATCTCCCCTCCACCCTCCGGCCCCATGAAGCGTCCGTCAATGTTCTGGCCACCCGCGATACAGACCCGTCGGTCAAAAATCGCCACCTTCCGGTGATTGCGCAGGTTTGCCGAGCTATGGCTGTGCAACGGCAACAGAGGCAGAAAACGCGCCACCCGTCCCCCCGCCGCCTCCAGCTCCCGCCGAATCGCTCCAACCTTTCCAAATGACCCGAACGCATCCAGCAGCAGCCGGACCTCAACCCCTTCCCGGGCCCGCGCACAGAGCCGATCCAACACCGCCCGACCGACCGCATCGCGCCCGAAGATGTAGGTCATGATGTCAATCGTCGACTCTGCCCGGTCAATCGATTCGATCAAGGCAGCGTAGGCCGACGGTCCGTCCGGGAGCAGCTCGACATGGTTTCCCGCTTCCGGCGTCACCGCCCAATACTGGACCGGCAGCGGGAGGAGATCCTCCGACTCCGCCCGCCGCACCGCCGCATCCATCACCGTCTTTTTAATCCGCACCCATCGACGGCTCTTCCGACCCCCGAAAATCAAAAAGAGCGGAACCCCCAACCACGGGACCAGAATCACCGCCAGCGACCATGCATAGATATTGCTCGGATTCCGCTTTTCCCGCAGCATCGTCAGAATAATAAAGAAACCCAACCCGATCCCGATGGTCGCAAACAGATGCGCATAGAGCAGCCCGGCGAGAGCCCCCAACCAACTCAGGAAGGGAGCCAGCACCGCGTCGACAAACCGATCCAGCCAATCCATTCGTCCCATTCCAGACCGCTTCCGACAAATCTCAAATCAATTCACCCCTCATCCTGTAACCGATGCTCAAACCCCTCCTCCACTTCTCGATTGTCCTCACGATCGCCCACCCCATCGGCCTACCCGCCGCAGAATCGGCCCCCGGAACCAATGACGACGTCTTCGCCCTCGGCGAACGTCTCGAATACGATCTCAGTTGGGGGATTTTCAAGGTTGGGTCGGCCGTTCTTCAAATCGACCCTCCAACCGTCTGGCGAGGGGAATCCTGTCGCGGTCTCCATCTCAGGGTCCGCACGAACGGCTTTGCCGACAAATTCTACAAAGTCCGCAGCCGATTCGAAAGCTACGTCTCCGAAGATTTCAGCCGCACCCTCTACTACAAAAAAGTCCAGCGCGAGGGCGATACCAACCGTGACATCGAGGTCTTCTTCGACTGGGAAAAGTTGACCGCGACCTACGTCAAGCACGAGGACGGTCGAACCGAATCCGCCGAACCGATCTCCCTCCCCGGCCCCGTTCACGACCCGCTCGGTGCCCTCTTTGGCTTTCGGGCTGGACATCCCCGGATCGGCCCTTCCTACCCCCTCCGCATCACCGACGGAAAAAAAATCATCGATCTCGCCGTCACAGCTGAAAGTGACGAAAAGATCAAGGTCGAGGCCGGCACTTTCCGCACCCTCCGCTTCGTCCCCGACACCGGCGACCTCGCCGGGGTCTTTAAAAAGAGCGATGACTCCCGCATTTTCATTTGGTTCGACCAGAACACCCCCCACGCCCCCGTTCAGGTCCGGGGTAAAGTTGCTGTCGGCAGTTTTTTCGCCAAACTCGAAAGCTCGACTGCCGTCGCCGATCCCCCGATCAGAAATCCTCAATCGCGATAATCTGCGATCAGGCTTTCGTCATCGTTTTTCGCCCGATTTTCCGCTACCCCGGGGGAAGGAAGACGGGAATTGACCGCATTTGAGGAAGGATTTGCCAAAAGGTTGCGCAAACTTGTTGGAAGTCGGTTGAAGCCACTCGAACTGGAGGAACCCGCTGACGACTACGCCTTTTACTTCTCTGCCGGCTAGTGCCCGCCCTGTCGAAAATTCAGCTTGTGAGATAGCCGATAAGAGCTTCGTGCTCTTCCGCATCGACAGCTTCTCCCGCAATCTACGGAAGGAGGTCAGCAAGAGCAAACGCTACTATTTTGTCGACAACGGCATCCGCAATGCAGTCATCGACCAGTTTCAACCCCTCGACCTCCGCCCGGATCGAGGTGCCCTGTGGGAAAATTTCTTTGTCAACGAGCGCCGCCGCCGCATCGCCTACCGTCGCGAAGGCGTGACCGACTACTTCTGGCGCACCTACGACCAGCAGGAGATCGACCGCATCGAGGTGGATCCAAACAACCAAATCCAGGCATTCGAATGTAAAAATCGAATGATTGTTGCGCTGGCGGGTCATCCCCACGCGGGTGGGGAAAGCCCTCGATCCATCAATGCCTTACGCCGCTGGAATTTCAAATTTCAAGGTTTTTCGATGGGTTGTTTTTCTAGGCGAAGCCCAGATGCGCCAATTTTTTGTAAACATGAAAACAGGCCGTCACGTCTGATCCAGCCGTGTGCTTGTATTCGTCGGCGTCGTGCTTGTTGATTCCCATGGCTGCGGCGACCATTCCCACGAGTGCGCTTTTTGTCGGGAAAGCGTTCGTCTCCCGATGCTGGAACCTTGAGGACAAACCCCAAGCCTGCATGGGTGCGTCGATATAGAAGGCTAGCGCGGGCATGGGATTAGTCTTTGAGAAGGGTGTCGATGAAGGCGTCAAGGCCGCCCTCGGTTTCCGTCAAGTAGGCTTTCCGACCTTGTTCGCCCCAGGTTTTTTCGATTCCGGCCAGATGTTCCTTCATGCTTTCCAGGGAGGCTTGGGCGAAACCGCCCCCGTTGGGACGGATCGGCTTTTCGAAGGCGTTGACCAGCTGCAGCGGCTGGCCATTGGTTTTCCGGACGCCCAGAACCTCGTGAGGAAGCGTGCCGGCATTCATGGAGTTTTTCCGGGCGGAGGGGGTGGCGACAAGAGCCGCGCGAATGAAGGCGCGGAGGATCTTCGTGCGTTCCTCGGCGGATAACCCGCCGAGATGGGTGGAGGCGGCGAGCAGGTCGAGATTGATCGCAATGTAGCGGTAGTAGGTGGCAGAGTTGAATTCGAGCGAGCCGATCATGCCGGCCCCGGCGTCGTCGGCATCCTGTTTGCGGTCGTCCAAGGCGGAAAAAAAAGTCGATTTCATTATCTGCTTTGTGAGTGGACAAGGCATGAGAAAACATGGCAGCTCCATCGACGTTTAGCGTGGGGTCGTTGGCGACCATGCGACCGAAGAGCGAGATATCGGCCGCGTCGAGGCGGGTGGCGTTTTTGATAGCATCCTTGGTGAGTTTGGTTATGGCCTTGCCGACTGTTTCAGCGGCCTTTTTCGAGTCGGTTTCGTCTTCTGCGGCGGTTTTTACCTTGGGCAAACCGGTGGCAATGAATTCGGCGATATCCTGGATTTCCTTCGGGGAAAGGTAAACGGCGGTCGTGACTTGTTCGGGATGTTTGGTATCCACTTTGCTGAAAAGGTTGCAAATGGAAGTCGCAATTTCTGTCGCTTCGTCCTCGGAAACCTTCGCTGTGGTCAGTGCTTCGGTAAAGGGTCCGAGGAGGTGGCGGGAGCGGATGCCTTGAAAGGCGGCATGAGCTTCCCGGGCGTAGATCCGGCTCGCCCGCTTGAGGCACTGGCTGGAAATCCGGGCGCGTTTGACGCCCCCGAAGAGGGCGGATTTGGGTGATCCGACATCGTCCCGGTTGAGACAGGAGACGGGGAAGGACTGGAGGATGTGGAGTTCGATCAGGTTCATGATTTTGTAGGTTGGATTTGGTTTGAATATTTGTTGGGAAAGTACAGGCTATTGGCCGTGGAAACAGTAGAGGAAATCGAAGAGGCGATCACGCGGTTGCCGAAAAAAGACTTTTGGCAACTCACGGATCGGCTCCTTGAGCGGCGGGAGGCCCGGTGGGATGAGCGCATTGCCGAGGATGCGCGGTCCGGACGACTGGATTCGCTGTGGGCGAAAGCGGAAAAGGAAATCGACGCCGGAGCGACCATGTCCCTCGATGCGTTCCTCGATAACAAAGACTTTCCGTGCTGAGTTCGGACGCCTGCCGGAATCCGTTCGTCGAACCGCAGTCAAAAACTACCGGCTTTGGCAGCGGGATCCGAAGCACCCGTCGCTCCACTTCAAGCGCGTCGGGCCTTACTGGTCGATCCGTGCCGGACTTGGCCACCGGGCATTGGGGCGCGAGAAGGATGGCTGTCTCTATTGGTTTTGGATTGGAAACCATCGGATCTACGAGCGATTAATCGGCGGAGGGTGAAGGGTCGAGGCAAAGCATTCCGAAGCCAAAGGCCTTGGCCAAGCCAATCCCCTGGATGGCGGCCTGCTTGAAGGACCCGGGGTGGGTGACCCGGAGAAGCCCCGAGAATTCAGTCGCGGTATGGGTGCCCCCTTTCCCGTTTTTTAGAAAGGTCTGCCGAGGGCGTGGAGTGGTCTTGAGACTGGCCGTGTCGAAAGCGAACCCGTGTTGGGCGGCCTTCCGCTCAAGCCAGTCGATCAGTTCCTGTCGCTTGCTGATCGGTTCCCGCCTTCCGTTCTTTTTCTTGTTTCCGTCTTCGTCCCGAACGACCCGCTTGCGCGTCGGGTTGGCGAGCAGCGAGAACCGATAGCACTCATGCCCGAAAAACGCCTCATCGACGGTTCTCGACGCCCAATTGTCGCTCGGGCACCAGTCGGGTCGCGTGGGCGGCTCCGGCGAAAGGATCAGGAGTCTCAGGTGCTGCCCCGTATCGGACGAGGCATCCCCAATCTAATCGTGGCCGATAGCAACGGAGAGCTACTGAGCACCAGCTATGTAGATTCCAAATATCGAGGACCGTCTGTGGTTCTGGAGGAACTAACCGCGATGCTCAACAAATAGCGTCGGGTGGCCCTCGTGCCGGAAAGATGGACCGTCGGCCTCAGTGCGAAATGGGATCAGGGAAACGGGATCCATTTTTCAGCGAGGAATCTCCGGTTCGGCCATCGGATCGGTTACTCTCTCTTGAAAATTTTATTCGTCTTCTGCGGCGCGGCATCCCCGGACGCCTCACCCTTCCATCCGAAGCCTTAGAGCTTTCCTGCTTCGCGCATTTCCATCAGCCATTCTCCAAGCGTCCGAATAGCGGTTCCGTAAAATTGGGTACCTAGCCGATCATGAAAATCGCCACGGTCTAAAGTCAGTAGTGCAGACGGCTTCACCGAAAGCGCGGTGATCAACACCGGCCGATCTTTCGCTCCAAGAAAAGCTCCACTACCGACGCTTGGCTGATTTCTTGAAGGTGGCCATGGCCGCTTCGTCTTCCTTAATCCAACCCCGAAGCGTGGCATTTGGAATATAGCGGACAGGGATCGACGCAGCAGACTCAAGATAGAGCTTACCGTCACGCTCCTCAACAAGGAGCATGGGATTTTCTAGTTGATCGATACCCAGACGCTTCCGGATTTCCGGAGGGATTGTAAAAGTGCGGCGCTCACTAATCGGAACTGCAATAACCACACAAAAAGGCTTCACGACAGCAATGCGGCAGTCGAGCAAATATTTTTGCGCACAATGGGTTCGTTCCGTAAATTTTTGAATCCGAAAAAACTATCACCATGTTAACGATTGCGAACGTTCCCTGCCCTCGTCCCATCAACCGTTGCCAAGCCCCAAGATCTTAATGCGCCTGACCTCGCAAATTCACAAACTGTGGTTTTGCGGGAAGGGTATTGATCGCAGTAGGAAGGTCCGATTCAGGGGAAGGCAAAGGGGCTGACCCCTGCGCGTTGACACCTGCGCATTGCCGAGCCCCCGTAGCCGCTTTCCCGCAGAAAGCAGAGAAAGACCAAAATTTCGTAGACTGAACCCAATGGCTTTTCCATGAAAATTCAGCTTGTGGGATAGCCGATTTTACGTAAATTTGGCTACCATGATCCCCCGCATCCTCAAAACAACGCTCGAACAAACGCTTCGACCCGGGCGTGTTTGGATGCTCTTCGGCGCACGGCGGGTGGGCAAAACGCAACTTGTGACACAGTATCTCGCAGAGCGCACCGGCGAAAAGTGGTTTTCTGCCCACGGCGAGGATCGGGACGTGGCGGCGCTATTGGCTGACCGCTCAGCAAGCCGTTTACGACAGACATTTGCAGGCTTCGACGGATTTTTTCTCGATGAGGCACAGGCCATCCCCGATGTCGGGCTCGCCCTCAAGCTATTGGTGGATCTGCTGCCCGAACTGCGCGTCATCGTGACCGGCTCATCCGCCTTTCGCTTGGATCAGATGATGGGACAACCGCTGACCGGTCGCCGATCCGTTCACTACCTGCACCCCATCACTGTCGGCGAAATAAGCACTTGGAAAGGCCCGACGGCACCCACCGGCTTGCTACCCGATCTGTTGAATTACGGCAGCTATCCCGAAGTGCTCCAGATCGGCCCCCCGCACGAGCGACGCGACTACCTGCTCCAGTTAGTCGAGGATTACCTGTTTCAGGACATCCTCGCCTTCGACCAACTGCGCAACGCCCGGAAACTGCGTGATCTCACCACCCTGGTAGCCCACCAAATCGGTAGTGAGCTGTCACTCAACGAACTGGCCAACACCCTTCAGATTAACAAAGGAACGGTTGAGCGCTACCTCGACCTGCTCGAAAAGAGCTTCGTGCTCTTCCGCATCGACAGCTTCTCCCGCAACCTACGGAAGGAGGTCAGCAAGAGCAAACGCTACTATTTTGTCGACAACGGCATCCGCAATGCAGTCATCGACCAGTTTCAACCCCTCGACCTCCGCCCGGATCGAGGTGCCCTGTGGGAAAATTTCTTTGTCAACGAGCGCCGCCGCCGCATCGCCTACCGTCGCGAAGGCGTGACCGACTACTTCTGGCGCACCTACGACCAGCAGGAGATCGACCGCATCGAGGTGGATCCAAACAACCAAATCCAGGCATTCGAATGTAAATGGTCAGACAAAGCCCAGGCCGCCCCCGCCGCCTGGAAAAAAGCCTACCCCGAAAGCCCCGTCCAATTCGTGCACCCGAAAAATTTCATGCAATTCCTCGCGTAACCCCATACATCCAC
>CAZFLQ010000045.1:0-18808 GCA_964519935.1 uncultured Puniceicoccaceae bacterium
GACTTAGATGGAGCCACCTGTCGGGGTCGAACCGACGACCTGATGATTACAAATCAACTGCTCTACCAACTGAGCTAAGGTGGCGGGTGAATATTGGAATGTTTGGTTTAAATCTGAGTTGGGGGCAAGTTCAAATCTTCGGGTTCGGAGGTGGGGAGGGGTTCGCCGAGGCGGATGAGGGCATCTCGGAGGGCGGCTTCGAGGGTTTCCGTAAAGACTGTGCCTTTGCGGTCGGTGTTTTCGATCCGTTCGAGTCGGTCGCGGGTTTCGCCGGAGGCTGAGCAAATGAAGACGGGAACGCCGAGGGCGCGGGCGTCGCGGATGACGTTTTCGAGGGCGAGGGCAACGGTTGTTGAAAGCAGGGGAACGTCGCGGAGGTCGAGGATCAGCGATTCGGCGTCGCCTATGGCGTGCTGCTCGCGGGAGATCGCTTTGGCTACCCCGAAAATCATCGGGCCGGAGAGGTGGAGGATGAGGACACGGCCGTTGCTGCGGTTGAAGAGTTCGCGTTCGACCGGATCGAGTGGAAGTTCGCCATCCATGCTGTCGATCGAGCGGACGCTGGAGCTTTGCAGGCGGCTGAGTTTCTCAATCGTGAGAATGTTGGCGATGAAGACCCCGAGCCCAACCGCGACGACGAGGTCAACGAGGACGGTCAGAGCCATAACACCATACATGATCGCGGTGGCGGTCCTCGAGACCCGGTGGGCACGGGCGAGAAAGCTCCAGTCGAGGATGTCCAACCCAACCTTGACGGCGATCGCCGCGAGAACAGCGAGGGGAATGTTTTCAAGCCAGGGGGCGATTACCAGGATTACCGAGAGGAGAATGATGGATCGGAGAATTGCCGCCACCGGGGTGCGGGCACCGACTTGAATGTTGACGACCGTCCCCATCGTCGCGCCGGCACCGGGGAGGCCGCCGAAGAGTCCCGAGAGGGTGTTGGCGATCCCCTGGCCGATCAGCTCCCGGTCCGAGTTGTGTTGCTGACGGGTGAGGCTGTCGGCGATCATCGCGGTGAGAAGCGTATCAATACACCCGAGGAGCCCGAGAACAAGCCCGTCAACAAGGAGAGTGGTGAGCTGCTCGAAGGGAACGACCGGGAAATGGAAGGTGGGTAGTCCCATCGGGATCGTTCCAATCACGCGGAGGTCGGTGTTGCCGAAAAGAAGCATCGCGACACCGGTCCCGGCAAGGAGGGCGATGAGATGGGGCGGAACAATCCGGCGCCAGCGTTTGGGGATCCCAAAGAGGCATCCGAGGGCGATTGCCGAGAGAAAAAGCTCCGGCCAGCGGATTCCCATCACAAGGTTGGGGATCGCACGGAGAACCTCGATCGACCCGCCGCCGGGAGGTGCCTGCCCGAGGAGGGGAGCGAGCTGCATTAGGATGAGAAGGACACCGATTCCTGACATAAAGCCGGAGATCACGCTGTAGGGCATCAGGGTGATGTAGCGTCCGAGGCGAAGCAGCCCAAAGGTCATCTGGGATAGTCCGGCGATAATCACGACGGTAAAGGCAGCGGCGATTCCGAAGGCGCGATCATCGGGAAACTCTGCGATGGTCGAAGCGATGACCGCCGTCATGATAACCGTCATCGGACCGGTGGGTTCGGAAATCAGGGTACGGGATCCCCCGAAGACGGCTGCAAAGAAGCCGACGATCACCGCGCCATAGAGGCCCGCCTCGGCTCCGGCCCCGGAGGCGACCCCGAAGGCGAGGGCGAGGGGGAGGGAGATGATCGCGGTCGTTACCCCGCCAAAGATGTCACCGCGGAGGGAAAATCCCCTAAAGCGGCGGTCGGGGCCAGCAATGGTTGCATCGCTTTTTGTATCCATATCTATGGTACAAGATTTCAGGAAGGCTCGGTGCTGGTTTCGTCGGGATCGGTCTCACGGTGGTTGAGGGGGATGTCCTGGGCGAGGCGGGCGGAGCCCTCCTGGATAAACGACTGGACCTCGACGCGGCGGGTTTCAGGAAAGGTCTCGAGGGTGTTAAGCTCGTCCTGTTCCTCGTAGAGCATATGCGACTTGATGTAGGCGAGGACGAGTTGGCCGACCGATAAGACCGAATCCAGATTGGTGCGCTCGTAGCCGTGGGAGCTGTCAACCCCAAAGCAGACGAGGGCGGTGCGGATGTCGTTCCCGGCATCGACGGCGGAGGCACTATCGCAGCGGTAAAATTTGAAGACATCGCGGGCGACGGGGATACGTTCGTCCTGGCAGATGCCGATCAGTTGATGGGTCAGGTGATAGTCGAAAGGACCGGTCGAGTCAGCGATCGCGAGGGTGACCCCGAACTCGCGTGAGTTTTGGCCCGGCCCGACGGTCCCGTTGTCGACCGAGACCATTTCGGCGATGTCGCCCTGGAGGACGGCGGAGGCACCGGATCCAACCTCCTCGGAAATGGTGAAAAGGGGATGGATGTCGAAGGGCAGGCTGATCTGGTTACGGGTGCAGGCTTCGATCACGCCGAGAACGGCGGCGACGCCTCCCTTGTCATCAAGATGCCGGGCGTTAATAAAACCGTTCGGGAGAATTTCGGCCTGACTGTCGATCCCGATGAAATCACCAACCCGGACGCCGAGATCTTCGAGATCCTTGCGGTGGGCGACCTTTTCGTCGATTCGAAGCTCAACGTGATCCCAACCAGTCGGTTGGGTGTCGATCTCTTGATCAAAGATGTGGCCGGAGGCTTTGAGGGGGAGGATCGTTCCGCGGAGGATTGTTTGATCGGTAAAAATGGAGCAGCGGGCACCTTCGGCAAAGCGCGCCGACCACGTCCCGACCGGAACGATTCCGACCCTTCCGTTTGATTTGAGCCTCTTAACCATCGCCCCGAGAGTGTCGAGGTGGGTTACAACGGCGCGACCGGGACCTTTTTTTTGTCCAGGAAGAGTGGCGCGGATAGCGCCCCGCCGGGTCAGTTCGTGACGGATACCGAGTCGCTTGAGTTCGTCGCTGACAAAGCGAACGACCGGATCGGTGTAGCCGGACGGGCTGTGGATGTGAAGAAGTTGCAGGAGAATGCGCTCAACGTACTGGGTATCTATCACGACGCTTTGGATTCAAAAGAAGACGGGCTGTCCCGTAGAGTGAAGGAGGGATTGGAGAAGTTCTTCGCCCTCGGCAAAGACCCGGTCTTCGGGGGCTTGGGCGGAGTTGGCGAGACATTTACGGAGGGTGCGAACGCGAAAGTTCGAGGCTTCGATTCGAGGCTTGAGAAAGTGCTGTTGAGCAATGCTTTGACCGAGATTGTCAATCTGAAAGGACAGCTCGTCAAGGTCCCCCGGATGTCCGAAAAGTGTCAGATCCGCACCGGCCCGGATGACTTCGAGCGCAAGGCTGGCGGTGGATGTCGCCCACTTTGAGAGAGCACCCATGCAGAGATCGTCAGGAATAATCACACCGGAATAGCCTAGTTCATCGCGGAGAATCCGGGTCCATTCGTGGGAGATGGATGCGGGGTGAACGGGGTCGATCGCGTCAAAGGTCAGGTGGGCGGTCATGAGAGCGCGGATACCGCTGTGGATGGCAGCCTCGAAGGGGAATCCGTCGGTATGACGCCACTGGTCAACAGTCGTGGCGACATGAGAAAGGCCCACGTGGGGGTCTAGAGTGGTGCAGCCATAGCCGGGAAAGTGTTTCGGGCAAGCGAGCATTCCGGCCTGCTCCAGGCCGGAGCGTACGGCTTCGGCACGGCTCGTGGCGAGGAGGGGATCATTTCCATAGGTCCGCGAGGAGAGGGTTACCTGAGCGTCGTTTGTGGCGATGTCGTAGACCGGGCCGAAGACGAGATTGAAGCCGAGGGCGAAAAGCTCCCTTCCCTGGTGGTGTCCGATCCGACCGATCTCGGACATCGCCTCGGGATCGAGTTCGCCGGGGAGGGGAAAGCGGGTTGCGAGGTCGCCGAGCCGATGTACCCTTCCCCCCTCATGATCGATTGCGAGGATCGGTGGAGGCTCGTCGAGGCTGCGATAGAGGTCAAAGAACCATCGGTTGAATGCGTAAAGTTTTTCGCGGGATGGTGCGATGTTGCGCCCATAAAAGATGAATCCAGCGGGACGGTAGCGCCTGATGAATGATTCGAGAGCGGAATTGGGTTCCGTCCCGTCAAATCCTACAAGAATGAGGCTCCCGACTGTGTCCATAGACTCCGTGACAAACGTTTTACGGAGTCGAGGTGCACAAAGTCAACTGCCCATCAGTCCCGGGTGATCAGAATGAGGTAGAGAAGGTTGGCGAGGCTGGAAATAAAGGCGGCAACGTAGGTCCATCCGGCGGCGTTGAGAGTCGAGATGACCCCGGGCCGTTCGGCGTCGGTAATGATTCCCAATCCGGCGAGTTGGGCAGTCGCTCGTTTCGATGCATCGAACTCGACCGGGAGAGTGATCAGTTGGAAAACGGTGATCACTGCGTAGGCGATAATGCCGAGCTTGAAGAGGCCGAGGGCACCGAAGACCATTCCGCCAATCATGACGAATGGCAGTGCCTGAGAAGCAATTGTGGTAATCGGGACGAGAGCCATCCGCGCCTTGAGCATGGAATAGCCGACGTTGTGCTGAATGGCGTGGCCGGCCTCGTGGGCAGCGACACCAAGCGCAGCGAGGGAGGTTCCGCGGTAATTCTGCTCCGACAGAACGAGCGTTTTGGTCGCCGGATTGTAGTGGTCAGTAAGATGGCCGCTGGTCGCCTTGATATTGACGTCGACGATGCCGGCGCTGCGGAGGACGTATTGCGCCGCCTCGTGTCCGGTGATGCCGCTGCGAGAGGGAACCTGCGAGTATTTTTTGTAGGTGCCTTCGATGCGGGACATCGCCCAGAAGCTGAGAATGAATGTTGGAATGATAAGGATCAGGAATAGATGCATGACAATTACAGTTTGAAAGAAAGAAACCCTCGAAATCAAGGAAGGTTCCAGTGAATTCGAGCAAAAGGGGGATTTTTCAATGGGCCGCCCGGGAGAGGCGATCGCGAATTGCGTCCCAATCCTCACTAGCTGGGGGTTCGGCGATAGCGATTCGCTGGATGCGCCCATCCCGATCGAGCGAGTGTAGACAGGCATAGAGGGCGCGTGCGGCGGTCGCGGGTTCGCGATCGGGGCTGAGAACGAGGTCGTTCCCGGCGAGCTGCGCGGGTGCGAAAAAGAAAACCCTCGCGGTTGCAGGCTGATTCAGGCTGCCAAGGATTTCCGGTGGCAAAACGCAGAGCGGTTTGCGGGGAGCGTAATGGTGGGGTAAATCCCCCGGTGCTTCGGGTTGGGTTGTCGTCCTCGAAGATGTCTGATTTGGGAAACGTACTGGTTGTCCAGTGGCCTCGGCAATTGCGGAAGCAGGGATCGGGCCGGGGCGGAGAAGGGTGATATCGCGGTCCTCAACCTTGACGATTGTCGACTCAATTCCGTGAACACATGCACCTCCATCAACAACCCAACTAATGGCATCGCCGAGCCCGTCGATGACGTGATCCGCAGAGGTCGGGCTGGTGCATCCGAACGGATTGGCACTGGGAGCGGCGAGAGCGAGCCCGGAGTCGTTGATCAAACTTCGGAAAACGGGATGCGCGGGCATTCGGATGGCGACGGTTGGTTTTCCAGCGGTAACGATTCCGGGGACGATCTTTTTTTTAGGAACAACCAACGTGAGGGGTCCGGGCCAGAATGTCTCGGCAAGTCTGTGAGCAACCGCGCCGGGGGTGGAGAGCCTTAATACCGTCTCCCAATTGGCCACGTGGACGATCAGCGGATCGAAAAAAGGCCGGCCTTTGGCGATGAAAATCCGGCGAACGGATTCCTCGTTGAGAGCGTCGGCTGCGAGACCATAAACCGTCTCGGACGGAACCGCGACAATCTCGCCCGTGCGAAGCAGCTTGATGGCAATTTCGAGGTCGGCAAGTTGACTGCCGTTGAGGCGTTGCATTTGAGGGGGGATTCGATTGGAGGGCGCAAAAAAGCCCGGTGCAATCGACCGGGCTTTCTTGTGGTGAAAGGGAGACCCAAGCGGTTATTTCATGAGCAGAAGGTTGCGGGACTGCTTGATAACGCGGGCGATATGACGCTGTTCGCGAGCATTCAGTCCGGTGTATTTGCGCGGAAGGATCTTACCCGTGTCGGTCACGTAACGGCGCAGGAGGTCCGAGTCGAGGGCAGTCATGTCGACCGGGTTTTTGGTAGGCGTGTTGGAATCGTCGCTCATTCTATTAAATAGGAAAACCGGAGAGCATGATTCAGGTGATGAGGATTGCAAGATTCAAATCGATAAAAAACCGTGAAGCTGAAACGATTGAACAAATTCGATTTCAACCCGTCGATAACGCAGATGCTTTTTAAGACGAATCGCTTGGCACCAAACCAATCTTCGAGAAGATCGGTGGCGGATTGGCCGGATTCAAGGTGCGGCCTGGTTCGAGTTCTGGTGAATGTGAGGTGTCTGTTATTCGGATTTATCTGTTTGTCAGGGGTGGCGCAGGCGACGGACGGGAGTGTCACGGAATGGTCTGAATTTCGTTTAAAATGGGGACTGTTTACGGTTGGGTCGGTTCGAATGGAGACACGAATCCTCGGGGATGAGGGCGCGGAAATGCTTGAGCTGAGGATGGACGCCAGTACGAATCCGTGGATGGATCGGTTCCTGAAGGCGCGTACGGCAATCCGGTCAACCTACGATCAGACGGAGGGTCGGAGTCTCCACTATGAGAGGGTCGAAAGGGGAGGGGATACCCCTGATGTCAATGAGACCCTTTTCGACTGGGCGAGGGGTGAGGCCCGGTTTTCGAAAAATGGGGATGAACGGTTACCCGTGCAGGTCGGAGAGTTTTCGGAGGATCCCCTCTCAATTGTCCAGGCGGTTCGAGACCGTTCTCCCAAGGTGGGGGATGTGTTCTCAATTCCGGTCACGGACGGAAAGGCCTTCACCCATGCGACGGTCCGGATCCTCGACGGGGGCAGAGTGCGGACCCCGGCGGGGAAGTTTGAGACGTTGGAGGCGGTCGCGGAGATGGGGGACGTCCGCGGGGTATTTGCCCGCCCGGACGGGGCCGTAATTCGGGTTTGGATAACCCGTGATCCTCCGTTTTTACCGGTTAAACTGCAAAGTCGGATCGCCCTGGGGAGCTTTGTGGCGGAATTGGTTGACGCAGGCGGCGCCCAAAATGATGTCGTCGCTGCCGTTGAGAAGTGATTATCGCGAGGGAGCAGAGTCCCCGGTGTGCCAGTCGGCGGTCTCGGAGAGCCAGCGGAGGATCGAGTTGCAGAGAGAATCGGCGGCAGCAGCGTTCGTCGAATCGATTTCATTCAAAGGTCGATAGAGGACACGTTGGGCGTTTTCAAAGTCAGTTGCTCGGAGGTTTTCGAGCCAGTCCTCGCGCGCGGGCAAACCCTCGATCCGGGCTAGTTCGAAAATTCCTTTGAGAAGGCATGGCCCCGGCACCGGTGTTGCTTCAAAGGCATCAAAAACGCGCTCCACGATCTGAAAAACGTGAGGAGGGTTTTCAAGGTGTTCACTATTTCGCATCAGAAGAGTCGCAAAGCGGGATGCATGTTCGAGGCGCTGATAACTTTTCCCGATTCCGCTGCGGGTCTTGAGCGGCTCGAGTTCTTCAAGGAAGGCTGGGCCTGTGCTACCATTGCGGAGGCGAACCCGGACGGTCATGAAGAGATCCGGTGCCGGGCTGCGGCGGGAACGGCGGCGGAGGAAGCCGGTTAGGCCGATATCGCAGGACAGGGCGCGGATAAACTGAAGATTCTCGCCATGTGGCTCGAGTCCGAGAAGGATGCAGGTATGCCGGGACTCGGGGCTCATTCGGCGGAGGGATCGAGAATCAAAAGAATCGATCCTGAGGGTGTTCGTTCAAAGAGTTCGATCATGTGTGTGTCGCGTAACTGGATACATCCTCCACTGGCCGGAGCGCCGATACGGTCCTCGTGGTTGGTGCCGTGGACGTAAATGTACCGCGCGAAGCTGTCGATACCGGGACCGCGATTGAGGCCGGGCTCGAGCCCCTCGAGGCGGAGGATCCGGCTGGTTATCAGGTTCGCGCGGTTGTCCTCGGGAGGGAGTTCGAGCCAGGTCTTCCCGATGGATTTTCGGCCTTTGAACACGGTTCCGATGGGGACATTGTGCCCAAATTTCTCAATCACCCGGTGAAGCCCCCAGGGGGTGCCGAACGAATTGGCTCGACAAGAGGGGGGATTGGCCGAAGTCGAGACGGGAAAGGAAGCCGAGAGGATGTCGTGATCATGAAGGTAGAGAGCCTGCCTCGCGATCGAAACGATTAACGAAACCGGGGTCGGGTCGATTGACAGCGTGCGGCATTTTTCTCTAAGAAGCGAAATCGTGTCATCATCCATAAACCCAAATCCCTCAATCGCTATCGTCGGTGCGACGGGCGCGGTCGGTCAAGAACTGATCGAGCTGATCCTCGACCGCCGAATCCCGCATCGGGAAATCCGGATGCTGGCATCGGCCCGCAGTGCGGGGCGGAGGGTCATTGCGCGGGGACGTGAATGGCAGGTTGAAGAAACGACCCCGGAGGTCTTTGCGGGAATTGACATCGCCCTGTTCAGTGCGGGTGGATCGACCTCAAAGGCGTTTGTTCCGGAGGCGGTTGCGCGGGGCTGTCTGGTCATCGACAACAGCTCCTATTACCGGATGGACCCGGACGTGCCTTTGGTCGTGCCGGAAATCAATGGGGAAGTTGCATTTTCACATCAAGGAGTGATCGCCAACCCGAACTGTTCGACTGCAATTACCCTGATGGGGCTCTATCCCCTGCACCGTGCCTTTCGGTTGCGGGCGGCGGTTTGTTCGACCTACCAGGCGGTTAGCGGGAGCGGGGCGGCCGGGCTGGCGGAACTGGAATCGCAGACCCGGGCCTGGGCGGCGGGGGAGCCTTTAGAGGTAAAGACCTATCCGGCGCAGATTGCCTTTAACCTGATCCCGGAAGTTGATTTGTATCAGGAAAATGGATACACAAAGGAGGAGATGAAAATGGCCCACGAGGTGCGGAAGATTGCCTCAATCCCGGATGCAAAGATTTCCTGCACCTGCGTACGTGTGCCGGTCATGCGGGCGCATTCGATCGCGGTGGCGGCCTCGTTTGATCGACCGGTGGACCTCGCGGTGGCGCGGGCGGCGATCGAGGCCTTTCCGGGGGTAGAGCTGCGGGATGACACCGCCAATCACGTGTATCCGATGCCTCTCGACTATTCCCGGCGGGAAGTTTGTGGGGTAGGGCGTTTGCGGAAAGACCTCGTGATGGAAAACGGTCTGAGCTTTTGGGTCGTTGGGGACCAACTCTGGAAGGGGGCGGCGCTAAATGCAGTTCAGATCCTCGAGACGCTTCTGCGGGGGCAATAGGCGAGTGTAGGGGCGTCGCTTGCGGCGACCGTGGTGGGTTGGCGGCGGCCGGCCCAGCAAGCTGGCGAATTCGACATGCTCACCGCAGGAACCTCAGATCACGAGCATCGTTCCCAACTTGAGGAAAATGAAGAAGGCGGACACGTCGGTGACGGCGGTGAGAAAGATGGTCGAGCTTTGGGCAGGGTCGAGATTCAATCGTTTCAATGTGAGGGGAATGAAAGAACCTGAAAAGCCCGCGAAGATCATCGTCATGATCATGGCGAGATAGATGGTGATGGAGATGGTGATGATCCCGGTCACCAGATAGACCACGCTGGCGGCGACGAGGCCGACGATGAGACCGTTAAGGAGCCCTTTGAAGGATTCGCGGAGGCAGACGCGAAGCGTGTCCTCGGCGCGAATCGTTCCAAGGGCAATCGAGCGAATCGTGACGGCGAGGGTTTGCGAACCGGTGTTGCCCCCGAGGCTGGCGACGGCGGGCATAAAGACGGCGAGGAGGGGGAGGGCCTCAATCGTCGGTTCGAAAATCGAAATGATGGTCGCCCCGACGGCTGCGGTCATCAGGTTAACGACCAGCCAGGGGGCACGCTGGAGCATGGAGGAAGCAATCGGATCGTTGATCGATTCGTCACTACCGGCACCGACCAGCTTCTGAAAGTCCTCGGTGGCTTCGTCCCGAATGATGTCCATGACATCGTCGTGGGTGACGATACCGAGAAGGCGGTGATCGGCATCGACAACCGGCAGGGCGATCAGGTTGTGGGCCATCAATTCGTGGGCGACCTTTTCGCGGTCGTCATCGACGGCACAGATCCCGAATATTTCCGAAACCATGATATCGCGGACATGGGTGCCGGGTTTGGCGATGAGAAGTTGGCGCATCGAAACAACCCCGATGAGGGTCTGATTCTGGTCGACCACGTAGATGTAGTAGACGGATTCGATTTCCTCGCTGAGGCGACGTATCTCGATGATCGCCTCGTCGACCGTCATATCGGGACGGACGGTCATGACCTCGGTTGTCATGACCCCGCCAGCGGTCTCGGGGTCATATTCGAGAAGCTGTTGAACCTCCTTGAGGGCCTTGGGCTCGATTTTTTCGAAAAGTCGATCACGAACATCGTCCTCGAGTTCGTGAAACAAGTCGGCGGCATCATCGGGATCGAGATTTTCGATGATCTTGACCGCACGCCATTCGCGCATCGCGGCGATGACCTCGGCGGAAAGATCCTGCCGCATCTCGGAAAGAATATCGGAAGCCTGATCAATCGATAGCAGACGGAGGAGTTTGCGGCATTCGTCGATCGGGAGATCATTGACGACCATCGCGATGGTGGCGGCGGGAGTGGCGGCGAGCCGCTCGGTATCGATCTCTTCGATCCGTTCGTGAGCAAGATCTTCGAGTTCGTCGTAAAGGTAGGGTTCGATGCTGATGGCGGGAGCAGTCATGGTCGTGATGGATCGATGGAAATGGCTTTCTGGCACAGCCACAGGTCGGGATCAAAAACAAAGGAACCCGACAAATGCGATCCAGAAGCATCGAGTCATGGGGAAAAGTTTTTGCCTGAGGGGAAAAAGGGCTTGCGGTCAATCGGACGATGCAGTTGCCTAATCCCTTTGGCGGGCCGTAGCGCAGTCTGGTAGCGCACTACACTGGGGGTGTAGGGGTCGCTGGTTCGAATCCAGTCGGCCCGACCATTTTCCGGTGCTTCGGCTTCGTCAGGACCCAATATTTGGCGTTTGCACCACAGAGGTCGACCATAGAAATCAAGATAGCCCTGATCCCGGGCGCGGAGTCGGTCGCGGTGGATCTGAGGATGTGGCCCGATAAGAAAATCAGGAACCATGACTGGTTTCTTTTGAGTCCATGCTTGATAGCGGGCAAAGTAACCGTCGGCTAAATACAACGCCAGCGCCATGTCGGGGGGCGCTCGAGGAGGGGGTGATCAGAAATCGAAGGTACCCTGAAGCGGGGGCGGGGCGGTCGGGATAATCAGTTCAGGGCCGTCATGGGCGACGTGATTAACAGCGGTTGAGACAGGGTGGAGGTGGACTGTTTCCGGGTTGACCTGAAGGCGGGAAACCTTTTCCGGGGGTATTTTTCCGGGATCGTGGAGCCAGCTTTGAATCATCCCGGGGGCGAGAAAGACGGGCATACGGTGGTGGAGGGTGGAGATTGGAGGAACGGCCGACTCGGTCAGGACGACCACCTCAATCCCGTCCCCGCACTGCCGCCAGATACCGGCGAAGTGGAAAAGGTCTCCAGAGGGTGCGGGGTGAATCCAGGAAGGGTATTTGACACCATGGGTTCGGATTGAGGTCCATTCGAAGAAGCCGTTGGCGGGGACGATGCAGCGGCGCTGCCAGAAAGATTCGCGAAAAAGCGGTCGGGCCTGAATGGTTTCAAGTCGGGCGTTGATGACGGCACGTGAAGCTTCGCCGGGATGCTGCACCGCAAAGCCCCAGGTGGCCTCGCGGATGACAGCGGCGGGTCGGGTGGCATCGGGAAGGATAACGGGAACGTTTGTGGTCGGGGCGATATTCCAGCGGGGACGGAGGTCAGGCGCATCGGTAAGGTGATAGGCCTTCTTGAAGGTATCGGGATCGGGATGAAGGGTGTAGCGTCCGCACATCACTGGGTCTTTTCATCGACTGACGGTCCATTGCAGAACGAGACAGTTCTATAAGCGGCCAGCACCGATCGCTGTTTCGAGAGCGATCCGGGCCCGCGCAGTTACTCCTTGAAAGTCCTTGTTGCGGATCTGTTCACGTGTGGCCAGCCAACTGCCACCGACGGCAAAGACAGCCTCGATTTGATAGTAGTCGCCCATGTTGTCGAGCTTTACGCCACCCGTTGGGCAGAAACGTATTCCAAGACTTTTGAATGGGGCACTGAGGGATTGAAGAGCCTTGGGACCTCCGGCCGATCCCGCTGGAAAAAACTTCAGACGGTCGCAGCCGGCGCGGAAGGCGGCTTGAACTTCGGTCGGCGTGTAGACACCCGGGACGAACGGACGCCCGACTGCGCGGAAGATGTCGATGATCTCCTGGTCAAGCCCTGGCGCGAGTCCAAAGGTCGCCCCCGTATCGAGGGCCGCCCGGGCTTGATCGGGGGTGACGACCGTTCCGGCGCCAACCACCATTTCGGGGAGGTTTTGGCTAATTGCGCGGATTGCGCCGGCGGCAGCGGCAGTTCGGAAGGTCACCTCGATCACACCGAGGCCACCGGCGAGCAAAGCCTCGGCGAGAGGGACGGCATCGGTTTCGTCCTCGATTTCGATAACAGGAATGACCGGGTAGCGGTCAAGGAGGTGCGGATCAGAATCTTTCATGTTTCGATTTTACAAAGACCGGATTGCCTAAGAGTGGGAAAGGAGTCAACCCGCCGGCACCGCAGCGACCGCTGCTCTCGTGGATGAATCAAAGAGAAACAAACGGCTTCGACCCCCTTTCGGATGACCTGATCCGAATTGGCACGTCGTGCGTTCGACCGAAGGAAGATATGGAAAGGCGTCGCAGGGGTCGATTTTTTTGGGGTCCGGGGATGGTTAGGACTGAGGTGCGCCCGGGTACCGGGAGAGTTCCTCGTTGAGACGGCGTTGAACCGCTTTCGGCGATCCGGCATTGCGGGCGATCAGTCGGTAGAAGACCGGAACCACAAAAAGAGTACAGATCGTCGCAGTGGTGATACCCGAGATGATAACGACGCCAATCGCGACGCGGGTTTCGGATCCGGCACCGGCGGAAAGAATCAGGGGGATCGATCCGGCGGCGGTGGTGATCGCAGTCATCAGGATCGGCCGGAGGCGGGTCAGGCTGGCCTCGGTGATGGCGTCCTCAAAGGCGGTCCCGGCATCGCGGAGTTGGTTGGCGAACTCGACGATCAGGATACCGTTCTTGGCCGCCAGTCCGACGAGCATGATCAGACCGATTTGACTGTAGATGTTGAGGGTTCCGCCCGTCAGGTAGATCCCGGCGAGACCACCACCGACCGCGAGGGGGATGGTCAGGATGATGACGAAGGGGCTGCGAAAGCTTTCGAATTGGGCAGCGAGAACGAGGAAGACCACCGCGATGCCGAGCAGAAAAACAAACCCGATCGAGGTCCCCGAGGTCTGGAGATCGCGCGATTGTCCCTTGTAGTCGATGATCGCCACGGGTGGCAGTTTCTCGCGGGCTACCTGTTCGAGAAAGGCGAGTCCTTCGCCGAGGGTATATCCATCCGCGAGGTTGGCCTCGATCGTGATGGATCGGATGCGGTTGAAGCGATTGAGCGAATTGGCGTCGGCGAACTCGGTCAGCGTAACGAGGTTTGAAAGCGGGATAAGGGTCCCTCCGTTCTCGGGGCGAACGTAGATTTGTTTGAGATCGAGAGGCGTGCGCTGGGAATCGCGCTCACCCTCAAGGATGACATCGTATTCCTCGCCCCGGTCGAGGTAGGTGGTGACGCGCCGGGATCCGAGCATGGTTTCGAGGGTACGCCCAATGGTTTCGATCCGGACGCCGAGCTGGGCGGCGCGGTCGTAGTCGATGTTGACCTCGACCTGCGGTTTGGTCTCCTTGTAGTCCCAGTCAACCCCGGTCAGGTTGGGGTTCTTTTCGCGAATCTCGGCGAGAAGAATGTCCCGCCATTGGGTGAGTTCCTCGTAGGTTCCACCCCCGATGACGAAGCGAAGGGGCTTGGAGATACCCCCGCCGAGACCCTGGCGCATGACGGGAAACGCGCGGACGCCAGGGAGGTCGGCTACCATCCCGCGGACCTCGCCCATGATATCCCAGGCACTGCGTCGATTGTCCCAGGGAGAGAGAACACAGATGACAATCCCACTGTTAAAGACCTCGGTGTTGCCAAAGGCGCGGGGTGCGCGGACAAGGAGACGGGTGATCTCGCCGTTCTCGACAAAGGACATCATCCGTTCCTCAATCAAGTCCATATACTCTACCATGTAGGCGTAGGAAGCTCCTTCAGGACCGTTCACGAGGAGGAAAAAGGCTCCACGATCTTCGGGTGGGGCATATTCGGAGGGCAACGCACGATAGAGGTAGATCGATAAGGAAAGTAAGAGCCCAACCACGACAACCGCGATCAGGGGAAGGCGGAAAGAAAAGCGGAGGAGGGCGGCGTAGATGCGGCGCATCCAGTCCATGCCCCGGTCGATCAGTCTGGTGATCCGGCCGCGTTCGCTGATCGGGCGGAGGAAGCGGGAGGCGAGCATCGGCGAAAGACTGAGGGCGACAAAGCTGGAGATCCCGACGGCCGCGGCCATTGTGATGGCAAACTCGGAAAAGAGCCGCCCGAGATCGCCCTCGACGAAGGCAATCGGAAGAAAAACCGAAATCAGCACGACGGTCGTCGAGATGACCGCAAAGATGACTTGGCGGGACCCAAGAAAAGCAGCAACAAGAGGGCTTTCACCCTCGTCGCGAAGCCGCCGGGAAATGTTTTCGAGGACAACAATAGCATCATCGACGACCAGCCCGATTGCGAGGACCAGTCCGAGAAGGGTGAGGAGGTTAAGGGTCGCACCGACGATGTTGAGGATCAGGAAGGTTCCGATAATTGAGACCGGGACAGTCACGGCGGGGATGATCATCGCGCGGACGCTCCCAATGAAAGCGTAGATCACGAGGATAACGAGGCCCACGGCGATGAGAAGGGTTTTGTAAACCTCGCGGATGGCCTCCTCGATAAAGACCGAGGTGTCGTAGCTCTGTCGGATCTGCATGCCCTCAGGGAGGGTCGGGTTTATCCGTTCGACCTCGGCCTTGGCGGCGCGGGCAACATCGATCGTGTTGGCGGTGGATTGTTTGATGATCCCGAGACCGACCTGGGGAACGGTATTACCCCGAAAGAAGCTCCGATCCTCGACCTTGCCGCGCTCGACCCGGGCGATATCGCCAATCCGGACGGTGTCGCCGTCGGGACCGCTCTTCAAAACAAGACTGGCAAAGTCCTCAGCGGTTTGAAAAGCACGGGCGGTCCGGACGGTGAAGAGGAGGTCCTGACTCTGGATACTCCCAGCGGGTAGCTCAACATTCTCGGAGCGGAGAATACGTTCTACATCGCTGACGGTTACGGAACGGGCGGCCATCTCGGCCCGGTCGAGCCAAATGCGCATCGCGAAGGCCTGGCTGCCGCCGATTCGAACCCGGGCGACACCGTCGAGAACCGAAAAACGGTCGACAAGAAAACGATCGGCAAAGTCGGTCAACTCGGGAACCGTCATGCCTTCGCCGGTCAGGTTGAGCCACATGATGACATCGTCGCTCGAATCGACCTTCTGGATTTCGGGCGGATCGGCCTCGTCGGGGAGGTCGTCAAGAATCCCTGAAACCCGGTCGCGGATGTCGTTGGCGGCCGAGTCAATGTCGCGCCCGGTGCCGAACTCGATCGTGATGTTGGAAGATCCGTCGCTACTGGAGGATTCGATGAACTCGATGCCTTCAATTCCGGCTATGCGGTCCTCAATTAACTTGGTGATCCGGCTTTCAACGACAGGCGCGGCGGCACCGGGGTAGCTGGTGCGGACCGAAACGACGGGCGGGTCAATGTCGGGGTATTCGCGGAGGGGTAGCTGCTGAAACGAAACCGTTCCAAAGACAATCAGAAGGAGGGCGAGGACCGAGGCAAAGACCGGCCGCTTGACAGAGATATCGGACAGCATGGTGGTCTACCCTTTGATCCGTGATTCAAGATCCTGTCCGGCTGTATCCGTAGAGAGAATACGAACCGGGGAATTGGGACGAAGACGAACGGACCCATGGCTGACGACAGTGTCCCCCGGCGCGAGTCCTGAGATCACCTCGATTCGGCCGGGGATGCGCGCACCGGTGACGACTTCCTGCCGTTCTGCGATGCTTCCCCCGGATGCGTTAGAGATTCGGTAAACAAAGGATTTGTTGCCGAGGGGAACAATTACGCTCTCGGAAACGGATAGACTGTCCCGGGGGAGGGTTTCCAGCTCGACCGTCATGAGCAGACCCGGGCGAAGAATCCCATCGGGGTTCGGAAGGATTGCCCGGACGGTGACACTTCGGGTCACGGGATCGATTCGGGTGTCGATAGCGCGGACTGTTCCCTTGAATTCGAGATCCGGAAAGGCGCGGGTCCGGGCACGGATGGCGAGATCCGGCCGGAGGCTGCTGAGATAGAGGGAAGGAACCGTGAAATCAAGTTTGAGCTCGGAGAGATCATCGAGAGTTGTGATGGCCTGACCTGCATCGACGAGGGCACCAACGCTGACATTGCGCAGGCCAAGGGTACCGCTGAACGGAGCGCGGATGGTCCGGTCGCGGATCCTTGATTCGATGGCACGGACCTGGGCCCGTCCGCTTTCAACAGCGAGAAGGCGTTCGTCAATCAACTGCTCGGCAGCGCCGCCGGAGACCCCGAGCTGGCGGGCGCGTTCATACTGTCGTTCGGCATCGGCAAGCGCGGCGCGCGATTCCTCGAGAAGGGCGTTTTCCTCGTCGGCGGTCATCTCAACGAGCAGCTGCCCAGCCTCGACGACGTCCCCGTCGGAAAAGTGGATCCGTGCGATCGTCTCGGTAACGGGGGCGGTGATCGTCACGGTCTCGTTGGCACTGAGGGTGCCGAGAGCTTCGATCTTTTCTGCAAAACGTTCGGTGACGACAGTTTCGGCTATCACCGGGGTGGGGGCCCCGCGCGGTGCCTGGGCGGAAAGGGTGGTGCCCGTGAAAAGAGCGGTGAGGCAAATAAAAATCAAGAGCTTCATTTTGAAGGGTCGGTCGTTTTTGTTGAAGTCGCAACCAATGAAATCAGCTTTTGTCAGACACGGAATTCGGTCCGGTATTGTCACGGGTCGGATCGGTTGCTCATGGTAGTGGGATGATTACAGTGCAGGATGTGCGACTCGCCTACGGTGAAAAAGTTCTCTTCGGTGGCATTAATGTGACGATTGGGCCGCGGGATCGAATCGGATTGGTAGGCGTGAATGGCTCGGGAAAGTCGACGTTTGTGAAGTTGCTGCTCGGGGAGATCGACGCAGACGAAGGCGGGATCGAGAAGCCCGGATTTGTGTCGCTGGGTTACCTCCCGCAGGACGGGATCGAGGTCCGGGGGAAGACGCTTTATTCGGAAGTCGAGTCCGCCTTTGCAGACACCCTGACGTTGCAGTCGAAAATTGATGAGGCAACCGAGAAGATGTACGAGATCGATCCGGAGGATCCGGCCTACTACGAGTTAATCGACACGATCGGGGAATGGGAGCAGCAGCTCGAGGATCACGAACCGGAAAAGATGCGTTCGCAGATCGAGCGGGTTTTGACGGGTTTGGGATTCTCAATGGCAGACATGGAGCGTGATACGGGCGAGTTCTCGGGCGGTTGGCAGATGCGGATTGCGCTGGCCAAACTCCTGCTGGCGACGCCCTCGCTGCTCCTCCTCGACGAGCCGACGAACCACCTCGATATCATCTCGCAGAACTGGCTCGAGGGATACCTGAAAGACTACCACGGGGCGTTGATGCTGATCTCCCACGACAAGGCCTTTCTGAACGCGATCACGAACCGGACCTACGAGTTGAAGTTCGGAAATCTGAGCGTCTTCAACGGCAGCTACAGCTATTATGAAAAGGCCAAGGCGGAGTTGATAGCGACCCAGCGTCGGAAGGCGGACGCCCAGAAAAAAGAAATCGACCGTCAAAAGGAGTTCATCAACCGGTTCCGGAATAACCAGAAGAAAGCGGGAACGATCAACAGCCGGATCAAACAGCTCGACAAAATGGACATCGTCGAAGTGGAACGGGACGAGAAGAAAATCTTTTTCCGTTTCCCGCCGCCGCCCCCGGCGAGCCAAAAGGTCGTTGAGGTCAAGGGGCTACACAAGTCCTACGGATCGATCCATGTTTTTCAGGGGCTGGACCTGCGCATCGACAAGGGGGATCGGATCGCGGTTGTCGGGGTCAACGGGGCGGGTAAATCAACCCTCGCGCGGATTCTTGCCGGGGTGGAGCCCTTTGATGCGGGAGAGCGGGAAACCGGGGTCAACACGGTGATCGGGTATTTTGCCCAGCAGCAGGCGGAGACCCTCGACCCCAACAAGACGGTTCTGGAGGAAGTCGAGGCCTCGGCGGCGGGCAATCCGGAGGCCAATCCGCGCGGAGCGCTGGGGGCTCTTCTCTTCAGTGGAGGGGCGCAGCACAAATCGGTCAGTGTGTTATCGGGAGGGGAGCGCAATAGGGTGGCCCTCGCGAAGATGCTGATGCACCCGGCGAACTGCGTCATCCTCGACGAACCAACGAACCACCTCGACATTCGCAGCAAGGAGGTTCTCCAGGACGCGATCCGGGAATTTGACGGAACCGTAATTCTGGTGAGTCACGACCGCGACTTTCTTGATCCGGTCGTAAACAAGGTCCTCGAGGTCCGGCCGGATGGGAGCCGGATGCTGACCTGCAACGTCAGCGAGTATATCCGCCGGATCGAGGA
>CAZFLQ010000046.1:0-18575 GCA_964519935.1 uncultured Puniceicoccaceae bacterium
GTCAGGTTTCGCACGCAACAGGCAAGAGTGTCCCATTGCACTACCTTCAATGGGTCAAACGTCCCGTAAAAGCTGGCGTCCAATCCGCGAGGGGGGCGGATCCCCCTCTCAATGCGTGCATCCTGACCCGAACCGGTGAGGATATCCCGAATTTCAGAATTTGCGATGGCCTGCGGGCCGCCGTTCCGACTGGTCGTATCACGAAATCGGTTACGGCTTCGGCATTCACCCGCAGATTCACCAACCATCGCAAACCTCCAACACTAGCTCAGAGGTAGAGCTGTTGCCCGGACCACCAAGCTGTCCGTCGTCCTCGGCGAGCAAAAGCTCTCCGAACGGATCACCAAGTTGATCTGATGGTCCGCTGCCCCCCACCGTACCGCCGCCAATCTCTCCTCACCGGAGATCCCCTCGCGGCGGGACGTTCATTTTCCAAAGGCCGATGCCGCTCCGGCCGAAGCCTCAAATCAATCGATGCCACATCCGGACACTTCACGCTTTTCAGCGAAGCCCTTTGAGTGTACAAGAAATGAAGAATGCACCCGTCTTCACCACCCTCCCCCACCCCAAACAAGCACGTCAACCGCTGGGTTGACCGGGTCGCCAAGGTCACCCGTCCTGCCGCGATTCATTGGTGTGATGGATCCCGGTCTGAATACGACCGCCTCATGCAGGAGATGGTCGGCAGCGGAATCGCCATTCGCCTCAACCCCGAACTCCGCCCGAACTCCTACCTCTTCCGCTCCGATCCCCGCGATGTCGCCCGGGTCGAAAGCCGCACCTACATCTGCAGTCTCGGCCAACGCGACGCGGGTCCAACCAACAACTGGATGGATCCCGACGAGATGAAGGAAAAGATCAACACCCTGTCCGAAGGGTGCATGGAGGGGCGAACCATGTACATCATCCCCTACTGCATGGGACCCATCGGATCGCCAATTTCCCAGATCGGGATCGAGATCACCGACTCACCCTACGTCGTTGTCAATATGCACATCATGACAAGGGTCAGCCCTGCCGTCTGGGAACAGCTCGGAACCGCCCGCGATTTCGTTCGCTGTGTTCATTCTGTCGGCTACCCCCTTCGCGACGGACGCCCGGATGTTGCCTGGCCCTGCGATCCCGAGAATACCGTCATCGCCCATTTTCCGGAAGAACGACTGGTTTTGTCCTACGGCAGTGGATACGGCGGCAATGCCCTCCTCGGCAAAAAGTGCTTCGCCCTCCGGATCGCTTCCGTCATGGCCCGCGACGAGGGCTGGTTCGCGGAACACATGCTGATTCTCGGTGTTAAGGCACCGTCCGGTCGCCAGAGCTACGTTTGCGCTGCTTTTCCGAGCGCCTGTGGCAAAACCAATTTCGCGATGCTAATCCCCCCGAAGATTTTTCGGGACGAAGGTTGGGAAATCACCACTGTCGGCGATGACATTGCTTGGATTAAACCCGACGAAAAGGGCATCCTTCGCGCGATCAATCCCGAGGCCGGCTTCTTTGGGGTCGCCCCCGGAACCTCGCCCGAGACAAACCCCAACGCCCTCGCCTCCTGCGCCCGCGATTCGATCTTCACGAATGTCGCCCTGACCGACGACGGCGATGTCTGGTGGGAGGGCCTGACCCCGGAGCCTCCCGCCCACCTCATCGACTGGAAAGGGCGCGACTGGACCCCGGACTCCACCGAGCCCCCCGCTCACCCCAATAGTCGCTTTACCGCCCCCGCCCGGAACTGTCCGACGATCGACCCGAACTGGGAGAAACCCGAAGGCGTCCGTGTCGATGCCTTCATCTTTGGCGGACGACGGATGTCGGACATCCCTCTCGTCTATCAGGCCTTTAACTGGATGCACGGCGTCTTCATCGGCGCGACGATGGGTTCGGAACAAACCGCCGCCGCCGAGGGCAACGTCGGGGCACTCCGCCGCGATCCTTTTGCGATGCTCCCATTCTGCGGCTACCACATGGGTGATTATTTCCTTCATTGGCTCGTGACGGGCAAAAGGGTTGCCGAAAAGCCCCGGATTTTTCACGTCAACTGGTTTCGCAAGGGTAACGATGGTTCCTTCCTCTGGCCGGGCTTCGGCGAAAACATGCGTGTTCTCAAATGGATCGTCGGACGCTGCCACGGGGAATCCCATGGGGTCGAACGTGAACTCGGATGGGTTCCTACCTTCGAGGATCTCGATTGGCGTGGGTGCGACATGGACCCGGCCCGTTTCGAGGAACTGATGGCCACTGACAACCAGCGTCTCAAGATGCAGACCCTTGCCGCCGAGGAACTTTTCCTGAAACTCTTTGACCAACTGCCGAAAGAAATGATCTACGAACGGGACCTTCTCATTTCACGACTCTAACCTACCCTTCGGATTAATGAAACGCGGAACCAGATGGACCCTTGCCTCGATCCTTGTGATCGGTCTCCCCACCTCAGCTGCCGGAAACATTGAGACCCTCGTCGAACGCAATCCCTTCGGAAAAGACCCTGCCCCACCACCGCCACCGCCACCCCGCCCGACCCAGACGGCCCCAGCCCCCCAGCTCGCCGCCCAATACGAATGGATCGGCTTCTTCGAAAGCTCCGGCCCCCCCCGCTTCGGCTTTCGTGATCGTGCAACCAACCGCAGTTTTTGGGTCGCCGGGGAATCCACCGAAAACGGTCTCACTGTGGTCGGATTCGATATCGCCAAACGCGAGGTGCAGATCCGGCAGGGAACCACCTACGGGGTTCTCGGCTTCAAAGAGGCAAACTACGCCGGCGGCGCCCCGCCACCGCAAAGGGTCCCCAACCCGCCTCCTGTAAATACGGTCGCACCCACGCCTCCCGGGATCGAACAAGCTCAGACAACGGAATCGAAACCGAACGTAGTCCGCCGACGGATCATTGTCCCTCGACGCACCACGCCGTCGGCAGAGTAACCAAACAGCCGCCTCTCGCTCAACTGACGATTAGCCCTGTCCCACCCCGAAAATCCGATCCAATTGCCGTTCAGCAATCGCCCGGGCCTCCAGCGTCAGCTCTCCTGATTGCATCATCGCATCCAGCTGGGCTTCGATCGAACCACGTTCGAACCCGTCCGCCGTTTCCGGCACCAATTCGTGGCGCAATTCGATTACAAGCCGATCCTTGTTCAACTCGTAGTAGTATCCGCCGTCACGCAAGGGGCCAAAAGTGATCAGGCGGTCGCCCCCATCCTTTTCAACCGGGTAAATGAAAGCAGTTTCGGTCTCGAATCCTTCCGCCCTGACAACCACCCGATGGGGAACGTCGCCCCACAACTCCATCTCGACAACCCCACGTCCCGCGAACTGGTCGTTCACGTAAACAAACGCGTCCCCCGGAATCGGCTCCACCAAGACCACGTCCCTCGCACGGAATGTATCGGTCTGACAACCCGTCAGAGTGAACAGGATGGCGAAAACGCCGGTAGGGAGCAACTTGGAGGGATTCATCGATTTCGTTAGCACAGACAGAATAGGGATGCCTTCTTAAAACCTCGCCGCTCCCACCGAAGGGGTCAATTCTATTTGACACCACATCGCCACGATCCGAAAACCTTCCTCGTGGGCTTGTAACAGGCCCTGTAACCAATTTGTCATCGATCTTCTCAGTGCTGGGATTTCTTTCCAACGATATCGGTATCGACCTCGGTACCGCCAATACGCTTGTATTCGTCAAGGACAAGGGAATCGTTCTGCGCGAACCCAGCGTTGTCGCCATCTACACCTCGACCCGCAAGGTTGTCGCGGTCGGCGATGAGGCCAAGCGAATGCTCGGTCGCACCCCTGGCAACATCACTGCCCTCCGGCCCATGAAAGATGGGGTCATCGCCGACTTTGAGATCACCGAGGCGATGCTGCGTTACTTCATCGGCAAGGTTCAAAAATCGATGAAGCTGATCCCCCCTCGTGTCGTTGTCGCCGTTCCCTCCGGCATCACCGAGGTCGAGCGTCGCGCCGTCAAGGAAAGCGCCATCAATGCCGGTGCCCGCGAGGTCATCCTGATCGAGGAACCGATGGCCGCCGCCATCGGGGTCGGTCTCCCCATCCTCGACCCAACCGCCAACATGATCGTCGATGTCGGCGGCGGAACCACCGAGGTCGCCCTCATCTCCCTCTCCGGGATCGTTTACACCAAGAGCATCCGCGTCGGCGGGGACGAACTCGACAACGCGATCGTGAATTACATGAAGCGGGCCTACAACCTCACGATCGGGGAACGCACCGCCGAGCAAATCAAGGTCGAACTCGGATCGGCCTTTCCCCTCGAAAAGGAACTGACGATGGAGGTGAAGGGACGCGATTCCGTCGCCGGACTCCCCAAGACGATCCACATCTCGTCCCAGGAAATTCGCGAGGCTCTCTCCGACACCATCAACTCCATTCTCGACCTCGTCCGGAATGCCCTTGAACGCTGCCCACCGGAACTGTCCGCCGACCTTGTCGACCGCGGCTTTGTCCTCGCCGGCGGGGGGGCTCTCATTCGCGGACTTGACCAACTCCTTAGCGAGGGGACCGGCCTGCCCGTCTTCGCGGCGGACGACCCCCTCAGTGCCGTCGCCCTCGGAACCGGAAAGGTCCTTCAGGAGCTACCGTCTCTGATGAAGGACATCTCCCTCCATAAAAGCTAACCGGATCGCGGTTTTGCCCCGCCCCTTGCGAGCGCACCCGTGAGTTCCCATCCCATCCAGCAATACCGCCCGTTTTTCATTCTCGGGATCATCCTGATTCTCTGGCTTTTTCTTCCCGTCGCCCTCAAGCGGAAAACCCGCTCGGCCTTTCACGAATTCCAGGCCCCCGTCTGGATCGCCTCCTCCCAACTCAATGATCTCCAGTCTTTCTGGGCGCTCAAGACCCGCGACAGCCGAGATCTGATCGAGGCCGGACGTACGCTCTCGCGGATCAATGCCGGATTTCAAGCGGTTGTCCTCGCCGAAAACCGTGCCCTCCGCGATTTCAATGAACGCCTCCGCACCCTCCTTGGTATTCCCGAAGATCCGCGCTTTCGGTTCGAGATCGCCCGCGTCGTCCGCCGCGATCTCACCTCCTGGTGGCAACGGATCACTGTGCGCAAAGGTGCTGATTACGGCGTCACCGTCGGCAACGGGGTAATCTTCCGCGAGGGGATCGTCGGGCGGGTCGTTGAGGTTCATGCCTACACTTCGGTCATCGAGCTGGTTTCCAGTCCTACCTTCCGAATGGCCGCCCGCTTTCAAGGTGACCGCCGACCGGTCCGTTTTAACGGCAACGGCAGCCCCGTCCTTGCAAACCCCGGCGGTGCCGTCCGCGACGTTCCCTCCGACCTGACCGCCGTCGGGGCCTCACCGCTCATCCTCGAGTCCACCCGCCTCGGCGGGGTCTTTCCCGACGGACTTCGCATTGGCGAGGTCCCTTCGCTCGAAACGGGTACAGACGGGCTCTTCCAGCGCGGTCCAGTCATCCTCAGCAGGGAACTCCTCACCCTCGAGGAGGTCACCGTCCTCGTCCCCTTCGGAACATCACCCACCTCGCCCACTCCCGACCAGCCATGACCGCCGCCAAACGCATCGCCGTCGTCCTCCTCGCGAACGGGATCCTCCTCACCCTCGTTGTTTCGATCAATCAATACCTCTCCGGCTTTGCCCTTTACGTTTTTATCCCCGCCCTTGCCCTCGTCTACCCCGCACTCTACCTGCCCTTTCGCCACGGTTTCATCCCGATCCTCATCACTGCGGCCGCGATTGAGGCGACCCTCCCCGTTGCGACCGGCACTTTTGTCGCCTTTGCCACCCTCGCCGCCCTCATTCTCGAAAGGTATCGCCACCGCCTCCGCAGCGAAAGCTTCGGCTACGCTACCGGAACCACTATCGCCGTGAATCTCGCCCTTGCCCTCGCCCTCACCGCAATCCTCGCGACACCCCACCCCGGACGTCTTCTTGCTGACCTTGTTCTGTCGAGCCTCATCATCATGGTTGCGACAGGCTGGTTCTTTTCCCTCCAGCACGCATCTCTCGCCTGGCTCCAGGTGCGAACCCACTCAGACGAATTTTAGTTTCCGATGGTCGAATCCCTTCAGGTCCAGAAACGCGACAATACCCGCCTGATCGGGCTCTTCTTCGTGCTCTCGATCATCGCGGCGGCCCTGATCTCCAAACTGGCCTACGAGCAATTTGTCAAAGGTGCCGAATATCGCGAACGGGAACGCTTCCAGACCATGCGACGGATCATTCAGCCCGGCCCGCGGGGAAATATCTATGACCGCAACGGAATTCTCCTTGTCGGCAACCGTGCCCGCTTTTCCGCCGTCACCTACCTGAATGAATTGCGCGGCGCGTTCCGGACCGCCCTCCTCTCCCGCATCCGCGAGATCCGCGAGAAAGAGGAACGCACCGGCATTGAGATCCCCACCAGTTACAACGATCTTGTCTGGAACGCCCGCACCCATGTCCTCCAGGACCAGCTCGACATCGTCAACCAGATTCTCGGACGTGATGTAATCCTCCAACGCCGGGACGTCGAACGACATTTCTCCACCAACCTCCTTCTCCCCTTCACCCTTATCGGTGATCTCAGCGAAGAGGAATACGCCCGCCTCGTCGATCAGCTTCCCCCCGATTCACCGATCGGGGTGCAGACCCTCAACTCCCGCTACTATCCCTTCGGAAACGCCGCTGCCCATGTCCTTGGCTACGTCCGCGAGGAAATTGAAACCGAGGCCGAAAACACCCCCGGCGCCGATCTTGCATCCTACGGATACAAAGGTAAAACCGCCATGGCAGGTCTCGAACGGTCCTTCGATGCCCTCCTCAGCGGTCAGCCCGGATCGGAGGTCTGGAGGGTCGACCCTTACGGATTCCGCTTCGAACCGGTCGAATCGAAGGTTCCGGTTCGCGGAAATGACCTGTTCACGAGCATCGACATCGACCTTCAGGTTGCCGCCGAATCCGCCATGGAGGGAAAGACCGGGGCAGTCGCGGCGATCGATATTCAAACCGGCGAGATTCTCGTTCTGGCCAGTTTTCCGAACTACGACCTCAACGACCTCTCACCGTTCATCCCCAGCCGTGTCTATCGCGAGATCTCCGAAAGCGGCGGCTGGATCAATCGCGCGATTCAGGGACTCTATCCCCCCGGTTCCACCTTTAAACCCCTCACCGCTCTCGCCGCCCTCCGCCGGGATGTCGTCGAGCCCGATACCACCCTTATCTGCGGCGGTTCCTACCGCGTCGGCAACCGTAGCTTTCGGGAACACAATCCCGCTGGCTTCGGGGCGATCCAGCTCCGCCGCGCCCTCGCCATCAGCTCGAACGTTTACTTCTACCAAATTGGACTCCAAACCGGGGTCGACGGTATCGAATACGAATCCAAACGCTTCGGCCTTCACGAACCAACCGGAGTCGAAATACCCTTCGAGACGAACAATATGATCGTCCCCTCGCGCGAGTTTAAACGCACCCGCAACGAGGGCCCCTGGACCCCCGGCGACACCGCAAACTTCTCCATCGGTCAGGGGTACCTTCGGGTCACCCCCCTCCAAATGGCCGCCTTCACTGCCTCCCTTGCCCGCCGCGAAACCCGCACCCGCGTTACCATCCGCCGCCACCGCGAGGACATCCCCGTAATTCACGGCGGAGAATCCCTCCGCCTCCAACCGGAAGACTACCGTGCCATTGTCGAGGGTATGGTCGAGGTGATCGAGAATGGAACCGGGCGCCGCTCTGCGATTCCTGGGGTGACCATCGCCGGAAAAACCGGAACCGCTCAGGTCTTCCCCAGCGGCCGCCCCCTCACCGTTGCCTGGTTTATCGGCTACGCCCCGGTCGAGGCCCCCCGCATCGCCGTCGTCTCGGTCGTCGAGGGCCTGTCCGAAAATGATGAGTACCACGGCGGCGACACCGCTGCCCCCGTCGCCCGCTTCGTCTTCGAGGCCTTTTTCAACAAGTACCCCGGCACGATCCCGGACCAATCCTCTAGCGGTCCTCCGCCGACCGCGTCCCGGCCTGCCCCCGCCGATAGATCGGCGCGTCCATCGGCTCTGGCCAACGGAGCGGATCGGCAACCCATCGCGGAATCTTCGGAAACTGATTCCGAAACCAGGTCCGCTGTTTCCGCACCAACTGCCAGGTATTCCGGTTGATCGCATGAATTAGTGATTCGCGATCACCTCTGCCCGATTCCATCCAGTCGAGAACCTCCCGGTATCCGACCGCATTTGCCGCCGAGGGATTGGCGCGCAGCCCTTGCCCGAGCAGGGATTCGACCTCCGCTATCAATCCGCCCTCGACCATCGCCCGTGTCCGCTTCGCGATCCGCCCCTGCAGGGTTGCATCACCATGATCCAACCAAATAGCCCGCCGCTCAAATGTATCAAAATAAATCTTACAATTTTCAAATTCCGCCCGCAGCTCAGTAGGCGTTTTCCCCGTTGCCAGAACCCGCTCCAGTGCCCGCGCCACCCGGCGGGGATTATGCAGGTCAACCGGCTCGGTCCGACCCCCGGTAGCTTTCCGCAGAGCCGAGACCAACCCCCCCAGACCAGCCGACGCCTCAATCCGCGCCACCTCCGCTAAAATCTCCGCCGATACGTCCACCGGATCGACCACCGCCCGAAAAAACACCGCCAGATAGAATCCGCTTCCCCCGCAGACCACGACCGGTTGTCTGCGCTCCGCCGCCCCCGTCACGACTTCCTGCGCGTAGGCTTCGAACCGCCCCACGTCATAGGCCTCCCCAACCGGAACCAGATCCAGCCCGTAATGGGGAATACCTCCCCGCTCGCTCACCGCCAGCTTCGCCGACCCGATATCCATCCCTCGGTAGAATTGCACCGAATCACAGGAAAGGACCACCCCACCAACCGCTCGCGCCCACGCCACCGCCAGTTCGCTCTTTCCCGAGGCCGTCGTCCCCCCAATCACAAAAATCGGTGTCATTCCGAGGCCGCTTTCTCCTTATCCCGTAACCAACGCTCCAGCCGCAGCCGCCGCAGGAGCATTCCCGTAAACCGGGTCGCCAACACCCGCGGCATCCTTCCCCCGAAAAATGCCCCGATCCGGTTCGACCATCCGACCACCACTAACGCCTTTCCCTTCTCCAGCGCCCTTAGGGTCACCTTCGCAACATATTCCACCGTGTGCCCCTTGACCGCACCGGGTGGCTCCGCAAATCCCGCCCGCTTAAAGAATGCGGTCGAGGTCGGTCCCGGACAGACCGCCAAAACCGGAATCCCGTCCCCGCGCAATTCCTCGTTCAACCCAAGGCTCCAGTGCAGAAGAAACGCCTTGGTCGCACCGTAGGTCGTCATGTAGGGCGTCGGCTGAAAACTCGCCGTCGAAGCAATGTTTACGACCGCCCCCCCACGCTCCCGCAAGATCGGCAGCAACTCCCGAGTCAATGCCACCGGGGCGACGCAATTGACCGCCAACATCGAGGTCTGGGAGGCCGTTGACTGGTTCTCGAAATATCCGTAAGTTCCAAATCCAGAGTTATTTACAAGCAGAACCGAACCGTTTTCGGGGCAATCTCCGAGGATTTTCCGTATTTCCGCGACCGCTTTCGGAACCGAACCGGAATCACTCAGGTCACACGCCAAATGGCACACCCTTTGCTCATTCAAAAAAGCCTCCGGCCGGGAACGAGAAAGGTTGCATACGATCATTTCCGGCTCTAATCTCAAAAATTCTCGAATGAGTTCCTCCCCTATGCCAGAAGATCCCCCGGTAATAACCACCAGGGACGTATCGGATAGACTGTATTGGCTCGATTTCATGGGCACGGTTTCGGGTTTGAATTTTATGGTCCTCGATCGGTTTCGCGGACCGCACAACACAACCAAAGAAAAGGAAAACGCATGAAGCAACATGATGTCATCATCTCCGGCCACAACATTGAACTAACCGAGGCAATGAAGCAGGCCGTCCACCAGAAGGTTGAAAAGCTCTTTGCCCACGAGGAACGAATCATTCGATTGCGGGTTGATCTCGAATACTCCAAAAACGTCTCCGGCCAACAGGAATTCATGGCCAAAGGACACATCGAGATCGCCGGCCCCCCCCTCATTCTGACTGTGGCTGGTGATGACCTCTACACTTCGATTGACGAGATGGCCGACAAGCTCGACCGCAAACTCCGCCGCCGCTCACGCCTCAACCGCGTCAAGCGCAAGCGGATCCACGGGGTCGACATCCCGGCCGAGCTTCCCAAGGCAAACCTCGCCTAGGGCTCAACCTCCGACAACCCTTCACTTCAGCGGGTCGGCCATCACCGACCCGCTTTTTTTTGCACATGCTTCTCATATCAAAGACCGCCTAACCGCGGGTTTTTGGTTTATGGGTTTGCCGTCCCACGCCTCCACCCCTAGTCCTCCTCCCATGGATGCAAACCCCTCTGATCGCTTCATCGTCATCATGGCCGGTGGCCGCGGGGAACGCTTTTGGCCCCAAAGCCGGATCGCCCGTCCCAAACACCTCCTCCCGATTGTCGGCGACCAGCCAATGCTGACCCAGACCGTCGAACGATTCGGCAACGTCGTCCCCCCGGAAAATGTCCTTGTGATTACCAATCGCGAACAGCTCGCCGCCGTCCGCGAATGCCTCCCGACGGTTCCAACCGCGAACATCGTCGCCGAACCGGTCGGCCGCGACACCGCCGCCGCCGTCGGTCTCGCCGCCGCTCTCGTTGCCCAGCGCAACCCTCGGGCCGTCTTCGCGATGCTCCCCGCCGATCATGTCATCCACGACCACCCCGGCTTTCAGAACAGCCTTCGCGCAGCCTTCGAGACCGCCACCACCCACCCCGTCCTCTGCACCATCGGGATCCGCCCCGATCACCCCGCAACCGGATACGGCTACATCGAACAGGGTACCCCCCTCGACGGCGGCCCAACCGGTGCCCGCCACGTTCTCCGCTTTGTTGAAAAACCCGATCTCGAAACCGCCTCTTCCTACCTCCAATCGGGATCCTTCTTCTGGAACGCCGGGATGTTCTTCTGGCAGGTCGAGGTCATCCGCGATGCCATCCGGACCCACGCCCCCGGGCTCTCCGACGAACTCGCCGTCCTCGAAAAGGCTCTCGCCGGGGGCGAGTCCCTCGACGCAGTCCTCGAACGTATTTATCCAAGTCTTACAAAAATATCGATTGACTACGCCGTCATGCAGGCCGCCGAAAACGTCGCCATGGTCGAGGCCACCTTTGACTGGGACGATGTCGGCTCCTGGCCAGCCGTCGCCCGCCACCATCCCGCCGACGCCGGTGGCAACGTCCACCGGGGCAAGGTTCTTCTCGAAAACGCCTCCGGCAATATCGTCCTCGCCGGTTCCGACCGCGCCGTCGTTGCCGTCGGGGTCGACGACTTGATCATCGTCGAGACTCCCGACGCCACCCTCGTTTGCCCCAAAAACCGAGCCGAGGAAATCAAGGCTGCCGTTCGCCGGATGGGCTCCGATCCCGACTGGCAATCGCTTCTCTGAACCATGCCCCGCTGCCTTGGTATCGACTATGGCGAGAAACGGATCGGCCTCGCCTACGGGGATGAACTCGGTGTCGCCACCCCCCTCGCCGCCGCCGTTGACGCTCGCAAGGTCGACCGGATTGCCACCATCGGTCGCGTCATCAAGGAACGCCGGATCGAACAGCTCGTCATTGGCTATCCCTACAACATGGATGGCACCGTCGGCTTCAAGGCAAAGGAGGTCGATGCCTTCATCACGAAACTCGAAGAAACCTTCAATCTGCCCGTCACCCGCATCGACGAGCGCCTCACATCCCGCGAGGCCGGACGCACCATGTCCCTCAAAGAGCTTCGCCAAACCCGCCAGAGCGGGATTCTCGACTCCCGCGCCGCCACCCTTATCCTCCAGGATTATCTCGATGCCCGGACAACCCTCCCTCCGATCGGGATGGAATAGCCCCCGGTGAAGATTTGCGATTGCGTCTCCAACGCCGCGATTTAGGTTAACACGCTTGAAAGTTGAAAGCTCCACGATCCGCGTCGGAATCGTCGGGGCCTCCGGTTATTCCGGCGAGGTCCTCGTCGATTTACTTGACCGCCACCCGTTCGCCGAACTGGCCACTGTTAGCTCCCGCTCGCTCGCCGGGCAAACGGTTGCATCGGTCATGCCAACCCTTCGCGGGCGCACCTCCGGGTTGAGCTTTGTCGATTCCGACCCCGACGCCCTCGCCGCAACCGACATCCCCGTCTTTTTCCTCGCCCTCCCCCACGGGGTCGCCACCGAATATGCCCGCCCGCTCCATGCCGCCGGAAAAACCGTCATCGACCTCAGTGCAGACTATCGACTGAACGATCCCGCCACCTATGCCGATTACTACGGGCAACCCCACCCCGCACCCGATCTTCTCGCCGCTGCCCCCTACGTTCTCGCCGACCTGCATCCCGATGGTGCCTGGAAGGACGCCCGACTGATCGCCTGCCCCGGCTGCTACCCGACCAGCGTCCTCGTCCCTCTCCTGCCCCTTGTCTCGGCCGAAATCATTGACCCCGCAACCATTCAGGTCGTTAGCATAAGCAGTGTCAGCGGCGCCGGTAAAAAGGTGGACGCCGCGTTCATGTTCTGCGAGCGCAACGAAAGCGTCCGCCCCTACGGCATCCCCCGGCACCGCCATCTCTCCGAGATCGAAGAACAGCTCTCAATCGCCGCCGGCCATCCCGTCCGAATTCAATTCTCTCCCCATCTCGTTCCGATCAACCGCGGCATCCTTTCAACCATCTCGGCCTCTCCCGCTGCCGGGGCCGACATCGATACCCTCCGCTCGATTTGGGAAAAAACCTACCGTGACCGCCCCTTTGTCAGCCTTCTCGAACCGGGCGTTTTTCCCGATACCGCCGCCGTTGCCCGGACCAACCGAATCGACATCAACGCCTTTGCCGACCCCCGGACGGGACGATTTATGATGAGCTCGGCCGAGGACAACCTCGTCAAGGGTGCCAGCGGCCAGGCAATCCAGATTTTCAACCTCCTGCACGGGTTTCCCGAAACTTCCGGTCTCATCTGAACCCTGTCACCAACCGTTACCAAAGCCTTCAGCTCCTCCCATCGTGGAACCGCTTATCGACATCAAACACAACACCCCCGGACTAACCGACGTTCCCGGCTTTCGCGTTAACGCCGTCTCCTGCGACATTCGCGGAACGGGCTCTGACCAGCTCGATCTCGGGATCCTCATTAGCCGCGAACCGTGCGCCGCCGCCGGGGTCTTCACCCAGAATGACGTTTTCGCCGCCCCTGTCCGGGTCTGCCGCGACCGCCTCAAACTCTCTCGCGAGCCCCGCTACCACGGTCTCGTCGTCAACAGCGGCAACGCCAATGCCTGCACCGGGGAAAAGGGACATGAGGATGCCCGCCGGATGACCTCCCTCGCCGCCGCCGTCTGCAGCGTCCCCGATTCCAGCTTCTTTGTCGCCTCGACCGGACGGATTGGTGTCCCCCTCCCGATGGACCGCATCACCGAGGGAATCGCAACCTGCGGACGCAATCTCGAACGCGATTCGGCCTTCGGTCACGCCTTTGCCGAATCGATCCTTACCAGCGACACCCGCACCAAAACCGTCACCGCCAATGTGTCCTACGAGGGCAAGCACTTCACCGTCGCGGGGGTCGCCAAAGGTGCCGGAATGATCCAACCGAACATGGCGACAATGCTCGCATTTCTCGCCACCGACATCAAGATCGGTTCCTCAACGCTTCAGGGCATCCTCAACAGCTCCGTCAACGCATCGTTTAACCGGATCAGCATTGACGGCGACATGAGCACCAATGACACCGTTCTGATCTTTGCCAACGGTGTCAGCGGACTGATTGCGGAGGAAGATGCCAGCCTTCTCGATGCCTTCCGCCAGGCCGTCCTCCGGATCTGTCGTGACCTCGCCGAGATGATCGTCAGCGACGGCGAGAAGATCGAACACATCGTTGATCTCCGCATCGACGGGGCCCGCGATGCCGAAAAAGCCGAGGCCGTCGCCCGCGCGATCGCCAATTCCCTCCTCGTCAAATCGTCATGGTATGGCAATGACCCCAACTGGGGCCGCCTCATCGACGCGGCCGGATACGCCGGCGCAGGCATCGATCAGGATCGGATCAACCTGCGTTACAATGACGTCGTCGTCCTCGAAGGTGGACTCCCTGTCCTCGAAAACAAACCTCTCTGGAAACAGGCCGTGTCGAACCGTCGCTTCTCGATCACCCTCTCCCTCAATCAGGGAAACGGATCGGCCAGCCTCCTGACCACCGACCTGACCGAGGCCTACGTCAACTACAACAAGAGCGAATAGTCCCATGGACATTCAGACCAAGACCGAGGTTCTCCTCGAAGCCCTCCCCTATATCCAACGCTTCCGCAGCTCGGTCTTTGTTGTCAAATACGGCGGCAGCTTCATGGACGACCCCGATCCGGAGGTCCGTTCCCGGGTCGCCACCGACCTCGTCTTCCTGTCCTCCGTCGGGATCCATCTCGTCGTCGTCCACGGCGGCGGCAAGGCCATCTCCCGCGCCATGGCCCGCAGCGGGATCCAACCGGTTTTTCGCAACGGACTTCGCGTCACCGACGAACCAACCATCCGGATTGTCGAACAAACCCTGAATCGGCAGGTCAATCTCGACATCTGCGAAATGATTCAGCGCCGTGGCGGCCGCCCTCTCGGAATCATCGGAAACCGCGTCCTCGAAACCCGTAAGCTAACCGTGGGCGAAAAGGGCGAGGCGATCGACCTCGGCTTCGTCGGCGAGGTCCTCTCGGTTGACACCCGCCCGATCGAGCGCGCCCTCTCCGAGGGCTATATGCCGATTATCTCCCCGATCGGAATGGATCGGGAGGGACGATCCTACAACACCAACGCCGACATCGCGGCCTCCCGTGTCGCCGCCGCCCTCCACGCCCGCCGCCTCGTCTTTCTCTCCGATGTTCCCGGACTGCTCCGCGATCCATCGAATACCGACACCCTCATTTCCACCCTCCGGGTTTCCGAGGTGGAAGCCTACAAGGACAGCGGGGTTATCGCCGAAGGCATGCGCCCGAAGATCGACAGCGGGGTCCACGCCCTTTGCGAGGGCGTTCGCCGGGTTCATCTCATCGACGGACGCGTCCCCCACTCCCTCCTTCTCGAAATCTTCACCGACCGCGGAATCGGCACTGAGATCGTCCACGGCTGAGCAATCCATCCAATATGCACAACGCCCCTTCTTCCGGCCAGTCCCTCCTCCTCTCGAACTACGCCCCCCCTCCGTTTGATCTCGTCAGCGGCAAAGGGAACCGGGTCTGGGATTCCACCGGACGCGAATACCTCGATTTCACTTCCGGGATTGCCGTCAATGCCCTCGGACATGCCCACCCCGCGTGGGTCAGGGCGATTGCCGATCAGGCCGCAAAACTCGCCCATTGCAGCAACCTCTTCGGGATCGCTGAACAACGGGAACTCGCCGAACGCCTTTCACGCTGGACCCCTCCCGGCCGTTTCTTCTTCTGTAACAGCGGCGCTGAGGCAAACGAGGCCCTTCTCAAGCTCGCCCGACTCCACGGTGCCCGCCTCGCCGGTTCCGAGGGCGTCCGCTATACCGTCGTGACCGCCGAGAACGCCTTTCACGGGCGAACCTTTGGAGGGATGGCGGCGACCCCGCAGGAGAAGATTCAGCAGGGATTCCGCCCCATGCTCGAAGGGTTCCGCCACGCACCGCTTAACGATATCGACGCCTTTGATGCCGCCATCGATCCCACCACCGCTGCCGTATTCATAGAATCGATACAAGGCGAGGGCGGGATCTTCCCGGCCGACCCCGCTTTTCTCCGGGAACTGCGCGCCCTCTGCTCCGAACGCCGGATCCTTCTGATGATTGACGAAGTCCAGTGCGGGATCGGACGCAGCGGCGATTTTTTTGCCTATCACGAAAGCGGAATCGAACCGGATGCGATCGGGATGGCCAAGGGCCTCGGAGGCGGATTCCCGATCGGGGCCATCTGGATCGCCAACCCCCACGCCGACCTTTTCGCACCGGGATCTCACGGGACTACCTTTGGGGGAAATCCCCTTGCCTGTGCCGCTGCCAACGCCGTCCTCGATGCCATCACCTCGGAGGACCTCCTCGGGAACGTCCGCGAACTGGCCCCCGGTTGGCACGAGGCCCTCAACGAACTGACCCGGATCCGAAACGATCTTTACCGCGGCCTCCGCGGACGTGGTTTCATGGTCGCCCTCGTTACAGTACCCCAACCCGCTGAGATCGTAAAACGCGCCCGCGATGCCGGCCTCCTCTGCGTCCCCGCCGGTAATCAGGCCGTCCGCCTCCTCCCGGCCCTCAACACCCCCCGCCGCGACCTCGACGAAGCCATCCGAATTCTCGGGAATCTCTAGCCCGGGGACATGTCGATTGCACATTTGACAAATCCCCGCAACAACCGAACCCTCAGTTTTATGACCATTGCAGCAGAAAAAGTCGTCAGCATCGATTACACCCTCCGCAACAACAACGGGGAAATCATCGATTCCTCCGAGGGTCGCGCCCCTCTCGATTACCTCCACGGGGCCCGCAACATTGTTCCCGGACTTGAAAAAGAACTCGATGGCAAGGCCGAGGGCGACTCCCTCAAGGTCGCGGTCGCGCCCGCCGATGCCTACGGCGAATACGATGATTCCAATGTTTTTGATGTCCCCAGAACCCAGTTCCCCGAAGGGCAGGAGATCGAGGCGGGGATGCGCTTTTCCGCCCAGACCCCCGAAGGCCCTGCCTCCTTCCTCGTCAAAGATGTCGCCGGGGACTCCGTAAAGCTCGACGGCAACCACCCCCTCGCGGGAGAGACCCTCAATTTCGACGTTACCGTCCGGGGCGTTCGTGATGCCACTGCCGAGGAGATCGCCCACGGCCATGTCCACCAAAAGGGTGAAGAAGGCGGCTGCTGCGGAGGTCACGGCAACGGCGGATGCGGTTGCAGCCACTAACCCTTCCGAACAGGGACACCATCGTGCCGGTCCATCGCCCCACCGGATGATCCGGTCCGATTCAGATTCCCCGGCTCTTGAGGTCCGCGATCTTTCGATTCGGTTCGGAGAAATCTGCGTTCTGGATAGCCTCAACTTTCAGGTTGAAGCCGGGTCGGTCCACGCACTCGTCGGTGAAAGCGGCAGCGGTAAAACCCTCGCCTGCCTCGCCCTCGCTCACCTTCACCCTCAAAACGCGTCCGTTGCCGGTCGGGTTTGCTTTGCCGGAGAGGAGATCGACCCCGCTGACCGACAGGCTCTCCAATCACTTCGTGCCAATACGATTCGCTACGTCTTTCAGGATCCGTACGGCACCTTCAACCCATCCATCCGAATCGGAACACAAATCTCCGAAAGTTTCCCCACCCACACCCACCCTCGGGACCGGCCTGCACAAATCCAAAAAATCCTTAAATCCGTCGGTCTCGACGAAGTTGACAGGGTCACCCGAGCTTACCCATTCCAACTGAGCGGAGGGATGCTCCAGCGGGCCGGCATCGCCATGGCACTCGCCGGGAATCCCCGTGTTCTCGTCTGTGACGAGCCCACCACCGCCCTCGACCCCCTCCTCCGCGCCGGGATCGTCGAGCTGCTCCGCTCGCTCGCGGACGAACGCAAGATCGCCATCGTCTTCGTGACCCACGACCTCCGCCTCCTCAACGGCTTCGCCCGGACGGTCACCGTCCTGCAACGCGGGATCACCATGGACCAGGGCGAACTCCCCGCCGTTCTCACCGGAAATCACTCCGACTACACCCGCGAACTCCTCGGTGCCATCCCCAACCTTCCCGGTGATGAACACTCCAACTGAATCTCCTGTCCCGCTTCTCGAGATCCGCGATCTTACGGTTTCATTCCCCGGAAACCGCCAGTCCCCCTCGAAAACAGCTCTCGATTCCGTCTCCCTTTCCCTCCACCGAAACGCCTCCCTCGCCGTAGCCGGTCCCAGCGGATGCGGCAAATCCACCCTCATTCGAACGATCGCCGGACTGCAAACAGCCGACTGCGGGACTGTTCTCTGGAACCGCCAGTCGATCAGCAGTCTTACCGTCCGCGAGCGTCTCGACCGCGGCATCCGGATTCAAATGATCTTTCAGGATCCCTCCGGATCACTCGATCCCCGCCGCACGATCGGACAATCGATTCGAGATGCTGTCAAAACATTCACTGGATGTAAGGGTTTTTTGGATACCGAAATTGCCGAAAATCTCGACGCTGTCGGGATACCTCCAACATGGGCTGACCGCTACCCCCACGAACTCTCCGGCGGACAACGCCAGCGAGCCTGCATTGCCCGGGCCCTCGCCTGCCAACCGGATTTACTGCTCTGCGACGAACCCGTCAGTGCCCTCGATGTCACCACCCAGGGCCAGATCATCCGACTCCTCCGCACCCTCCGGGACCGTTACGGATTCTCAATCCTCTTCGTCGGCCACGATCTCGCGGTTCTCCAAATCGTCTCCGAAGACCTCCTCTTTCTCGAAAACGGACGCATCGCCGAAAGCGGCCCTACCCTTGAAATCCTCAAAGCCCCCCATTCACGAATTGCCCGCGCCCTCATCGCCGCCTCCCGTTAGAACCCGACCGATGCCTGAAAACGAACCCATCCCGGACGAAGAGA
>CAZFLQ010000047.1:0-18153 GCA_964519935.1 uncultured Puniceicoccaceae bacterium
AGCCCCGCTATGGAGAAGGGATTTGCAATCCCTTTCTTGCGCCCCGCACACTCCGTATCTGGATGTCTGAGGCTTAGGAAATGCGCGCGGAATGTTTCCCATTTTCAAGGCGCGAGGCGTGAGCTGAGCGACCTCAGTGACCGACGAGCAACCCAGAAGATGGGGAAAAAGGCCCGCGCTCATTCGAAACCCCGACAAAACCGTTGGATAAACCGGCTATTATTGAACTAAATATTTACCAGCGGATTTGTGAGACCGGACACTAGCCCTTCAGCACGATCTCTGGATCCACATCTGCGGTGTAGTCGACCCCCTCGATCCCAAATCCAAACAACTTGAGAAACTCCCGCTGATACCCGTCGTAGTCCGACAAATCCCGCAGAGTCCCAGTTGTTATATCCGGCCAAATCCGCGTAACCGCCGACTGGATCTCCGGGGCCATCTCGAGGTCATCTACATGAACCCGTCCATCAGCCTCCCGAACCACACCGCCGTCCCCGAAAACCCGGGTCTCCAGCAACCGCACGATCTGCTCGATGCAGCCCTCGTTGGTCCCCGCTTCCTTCATTACCTTCAGCAACACGGAAACATAGAGCGGAACCACCGGAATCGCCGAACTGGCCTGGGTGACGACGGCCTTGTTCACAGAAACAAAGGCATCTCCACCCATCCCCGCCAGCCGCCCGCGAATCGCCGCTGTCGCCCGGTCAAGGTCAAGCTTCGCCCGACCAATCGTCCCGTTTTTGTAGATCGGCCAGGTCACCTCCGGACCGATGTAAGAAAACGCGGTCGTTTTCGCGCCCTCCGCCAGAACGCCTGCCTGATCGAGTGCCTCGATCCACCGTTCCCAATCCTCTCCGCCCATCACTTTGATGGTATTTTCGATATCCGCGTCGTCGGCTGGCTCAATCTCGATCTCGTGTACAACCGACCTGTCCGTATCGACCGTTTTTCCGACAAAAAGCTCACCCACCGGCTTGAGGACCGATTTGTAGGTCTCACCATTCCGTGGATCCGTCCGGCGGGGACTGGCCAAACTGTAGATCACGAGGTCAACTGGCCCCATCTCCGCCTTGATCCGTGCAATCACCGCCTCCTTCGCCTCATCTGAAAACGCATCCCCGTTGTAGGAACCCGCATACAGGCCCTCGGCACGTGCCGCATTCTCAAAAGCCACCGAATTGTAGTACCCCGCCGATGCCGGGCGTCCGTTTGAGGAGGGACGCTCAAAGAAAATCCCGAAGGTCGACGCCCCGTACCCGAAAGCCGCCGCAATCCGCGAAGAAAGTCCGTATCCCGTCGAGGATCCAATCACGAGAACGTTTTTCGGCCCCGCTTTGCCCGAGAGGCGATTCCTCGCATAGTCGATTTGCTCCCTTACATGGGCCTCGCAACCCATCGGGTGGGAGGTGATACAGACGAATCCGCGAATCTTCGGTTCAATTATCATGGTCTCGAATTTGGTTGATGGTTGGTTAAAAGCGAAACCCTTTCAACCTGAATTTTCCGTCCCCTCTAGTTGGATCCGGTATTCATAAGCGTCCCGCAATGCCTCCCAACTCGCCTCGATGATATTGTCACTCGCCCCGACCGTCCCCCAGGTCTGATCGCCGTCCGCACACTCGATCTGCACCCGAATCTGCGCATCCGTCCCTTCTTTGCTCTCGAGAATCCGTACCTTGAAATCGACCAACTGAACGTTCAACACCTCCGGATGCGCCTTCGCCAAAGCCTTCCTCAGGGCGTGATCGAGGGCCCCCACCGGGCCTCGCGATTCCGCCACCGTATGCTCGACCTCCCCGTTCACGCGGACCTTCACCGTAGCCTCCGAAACCAACTCGCGACTCCCTTCGCGATCCGAAACCGAAACGCGGTATCCAACCAATTCCACGTTGTCCTCAACCCCATGGAGGGCCCGGTTCAAAAGCAATCGAAACGAAGCATCCGCCGCCTCATACTCGTAACCCCGGAATTCCAGGCCCTTCAGCTCGTCCAGCAGCGCCTTCATCTCCGGCGTCCGCGCCTCGACATCCAGCCCCAACTCCCGCGCCTTCATCATGATACTACTCCGCCCGGACATGTCCGAGACCAAAACCCGCGTCCGGTTCCCAACCAATGCCGGGTCAATGTGCTCATAACTGCGGGCAACTTTGTTCGCCGCGTCGGCATGCACTCCCCCTTTGTGCGCAAAGGAGGTTGCCCCAACATAGGGCGCACGAATGTCCGGCCGAAGATTCGCCATGTCGTCGATAAACAGCGACAAATCCCGCAGCTTTACCAGATTCGGTCCGCAATTCAGTGTCCGCTTCATTTTCAGGACAAGATTCGGAATGATCGTCGTCAGATTGGCGTTACCGTTTCGCTCCCCGTACCCGTTCAAAGTACCTTGCACCAACGTCGCCCCCACCTCAATCCCCGCCAGGGAAACCGCCACACCCAGACCGCTGTCGTTGTGACAGTGAACCCCCAACGGAGTATCGGGAATGGCCGCCACCACCGCCGCCGTCTTTCGGCTCAGATCCGCGACCAACTGCCCGCCATTTGTGTCACAGAGGCTCAGGTTCGATGCTCCTCCCGCCACCGCCGCCCGGAGGGTTGCCAGCGCGTATTCCGCATCGTCACCGTAGCCATCGAAAAAGTGCTCCGCATCGTAGATCACCGTCCGCCCTTTTGAGGCCAGATAACGGACTGTTTCCTCGATCATCCGAAGATTCTCCTCCGGCGTCGTGCGAATCACCTCCGTGACGTGCAACAGCCAGGTCTTCCCGAAAATCGTTACCACCGGGGTCTCCGCCTCGAGCAACAGGCGCACCTGGGGATCCTCCTCCACCGCAATCCCCGACCGTCGGGTCGATCCAAATGCCGCCACCCGCGCATGATTCAACGAAAGCCCCCGCACCGCCTCGAAAAAGGCCATGTCTCTCGGGTTCGACCCAGGCCACCCCCCCTCAATCAAATCGATCCCGAACTGGTCCATCTTTTCCACGATCCGCAGCTTCGAGTTCACCGAAAAAGACACCCCCTCTCCCTGGGTACCGTCCCTTAAAGTCGTGTCGTAGATCGTTACTGGTCGGTTTTCTGGATTCATTGTCGCAAACCTGACCGCATACCAGCCGGTCCCCCGATTGTAAAGCCATCTCCCCTCGACCCCCACATCCCGGTATTGCCTCCACCACATCTTTGGAACAGTCTTGATCGTTTCTGATGACACCTACTCACCACACGTCCCTCGAATCCATCAACGCGGCCCTCGCCAAGGTCACCGCCGAGGAACGGATCCGGCACATCCTCTCCGACCATCCCGGGACTACCGTTCTCTCCACCAGCTTCGGGATCCAGTCGGCCGTCCTCGTCCACATGGTCAGCCGGATCAACCGTGAGATTCCGATCATCTTTGTCGACACCGGGTATCTCTTTCCCGAGACCTACCGCTTCGCCGACCGCCTGACCCGCGAACTCGATCTCAATCTTCACGTCTACAACCCGACATTCACTGCCGCCCGACAGGAGGCCCTCTACGGCAAACGCTGGGAACAGGGCGAGACCGCTCTCGCCGCCTACAACCGCCTCAACAAGGTCGAACCGATGAACCGTGCCCTCCGGGATCTCGGTGCCACCGCCTGGATCTCGGGATTGCGGCGGTCCCAGTCCAGTACCCGCGAAAAGCGTACCTTCGCCGAACAACAAAACCGTATCCTTAAACTCTACCCGATCCTCGACTGGTCAGACCGCGACATCTATCGCTATCTGACCGAAAACAACCTCCCCTATCACCCCCTCTGGGATCAGGGCTACGTCTCGGTCGGCGATGTCCATAGCACCTCCCGCCTCGCAGACGGAATGCGGCCCGAGGATACCCGTTTCGGAGGTCTCAAGCGGGAATGCGGTCTCCACGAACTCTCCGGCGATGCCGACTTCGTAATTTGATCCTGACACCCGTCGGCCACCACCCTGAAAATGGATCTCCCCGCCCGCCCGACGACCGCCTTCGTTCTCGCCGCCGGTCTCGGCACCCGTCTCCGCCCTCTCACCGACACCTGCCCCAAGCCGCTGATTGAGGTCCGCCGGAAACCCCTTCTGATTCACGTTTTCGAACAGCTCGCCGCCGCCGGCGTTCGGCGCTTCATCGTCAACACCCACCACCTCCCGGATGCCTTTCCCCGCGCTTTTCCGGGAGACCATTGGGCCGGGCTCCCCATTAAATGGGTCTTCGAACCACTCCGCCTCGAAACCGGGGGCGGCCTCCGCAACATCCTTCATCTCCTCCCCGACGATTCCCCCATTTTTCTTGCCGCCGGGGACATCCTTTCGACCACCCCGCTTAGTTCCCTCGCCGAAGCGCACCGCGCCGCCAACCGCCCCCTTGCGACGCTCCTCCTCCGATCCTCCGGTCCCCCCGCTAATGTCGAGGTCGCCAGGGATGGAACCATTGTCGATCTTCGCGACCAACTTGCCCAAAAGGGTGCCAGGCGTCTCGGCTACGCCGCTATCGCCGTCATCGAACCCACTCTCCACCTGCCCTTTCTCAAACCCGCCGGCCCCGAATCGATCATTGAGGTCTGGTTGCGCGCCCTCCGTCACGGCACCGCGATAAGGGGATATCTAAACGACTCCGGTACCTGGGATGACATCGGCACCCCCGAATCCCTCGCTGCCGCCATCGCCATCCCATCCGACCCCCCGGACGACACCGCGATCCATCGGTCCACCCTCGGGATTAAAGCCACCGAGGCCGTCACGATCACCGAGATCCCCGCCGGTGCCTCCGACCGGAGATTCTATCGTCTCCGGTGGGAAAGTGAATCCGCTATCGCCTGCCGGTTCACAACCCGATCCCGCCCCGAATACGCCACCTACGGAAAACTCGCAACCGCCCTCCACCGTGCCGGCCTACCTGTTCCCCGCGTCCTCGGCGATTTTCCCGCCGAAGGGTGGCTCTGGCTCGAAGACTGTGGTGACAACCGTCTCGACGAGGCCCTCCCCAACCTCCCCCCCGAAAGGATTCTTAGCCTCTACGCCGACATCCGCGCCACGATCCTGCGCCTGCAGCAGTTGCCCGCCGAAACCGTTCGCGACCTCCCGCTTGCCGGGGTCTTTGACGACGATTACTACACTGCCGAGCACACCTATTTTCTGACCGAACTTGCCGCTCCCGTCCTCGGACAATCCGTCTCCATAATCCGTTCAGAAGTCAGCGACGATCTCCTTACGCTGCGAGTTCATCTCCAAAACACCGGCCAACCTCCGGTTCCCGTTCATCGCGACCTCCAGGCCTCGAACATTATTATTACCCCGGACGGCTTTCGCTGGATCGACTTTCAGAGCATGAGACTCGGGCATCCTGCCTTCGATACCGCCTCGATCGTCTTCGACCCGCACACCCGTCATCCGTCCTCCTGGATCGACGCCCAGATTACCGCCGATGCCGCCCTCCGCCAATGCGACCCCGAACAGTGGCGCAACCTCATTCGAATCGCCGGCACCCAACGCCTCATTCAGGCCCTCGGGGCCTACGGACTGCACGGACTTCGTCATCGGAAGTCGGAATACCGTGACCGCATTCCCACTGCTCTCCGTATCCTTTCCGAAAACCTGCCCGACTTCCTGCGTTGCGGACCCTTGCACAAGATGGTCTTGAATTTGCTCGGCACTGTTGTTTGAACCCTGCCCGATCAGTGTTAGAATCAGTACATGGATGAATTGACTCCCAGCCACCACCTTCTCGGCGTCGGACTCGATGCTCGCGACGGTCACAAACGTATCACACGGGCCGAGCAGTTTTCGATTGTCGGGGGCAGCGAGGAGACCCATGATCGCATGACTGAAACACTTGTGAAGACTTTTGAAGACATCAATCGCCGAGGAAAGACGCTTGAATCGGTTGAGCGAAAAGAGTTAACTGACCTCATCACCAAAAACACGCCTCAATAAACCACCATGGCTGAAACTCCTGCACCCCAAGACGATTCCAACGAGGAATCCAGCAAGCGGCTCCCTCCGAAACAACCTTCGGTCAGACTCAGTCCGGCATCTGGTTCAGGTAGTGGATCCATCAAATTAAAGCCCGCCAGCTCGACTCCGGAGCCTGCCAAGGCCGATCCTAAAGATGCTGAACGTCTCGAGGTCGAAGAACTTGCCGAGGCCGAGGAACCCACCACACCCACACCGAGGAAGGAATCGAGCATCCTCGACGAAATCATGGGCGCTCCCGCTCAGGACATGGAACAAGTCGACGACGAATGGGAGGAGGAGTATATTGAGGAACCCGAAGATTTCGATGTCTCGATGTCGCTCGACCTCGACGAAATGGATGACGAGGACGAGGCCCCCGATGACACCCTCCCGGCCAAGCCGAAAATCAAGCCTGTTATCGCTGGCCGCGCCAATCTTCCAAAGATCTCCCAACTGACCGCCAAGAACCGGCTTACCCCCAAGGATGAAACCGAGGAGGACGAAGAGCCCGTTTCTGTTGAAGGCGATACCAAGGGCCCGGAGGGTGCTCCCAGACCAACCCTCACCCCCAAGGTCCCCACCGCCTCCAAACCGACCCTCAAGGCAAAGACAGAGACCAGTCCGGCCGCTCAAAAGCCCACTCTCCAACAAAAATCCGCTGCGGTGTCCTCAGCCCCGCCGGCCGAATTCATCCCTCAACGGGAAGCACCCAAGGATTCCGGTTCAAAGGTCGCCCTCGTCATCCAAGGGGTCTCGCTTGCAGCTTTGATTCTTTTGGTCATTCTTCTCCTCAAAGAACTTCTGCCCTTGATCGGCGGCTGAAGTTGCGAAACGCTACTTACCATGTCAGAAAACATTACGGAACTCTCCGAAACCACCTTCCAAAACGAGGTTCTCAATGCCTCCGTGCCCGTTCTCGTCGACTTCTGGGCACCCTGGTGCGGCCCCTGCAAGGCAATTGCCCCGATCCTCGAAGAGATCGCCGCTGAAATCGGTGACACCGCCAAAATCACCAAGGTCAACGTCGACGACAATCAGCAGCTTGCCGGTCAGTATGGCATTCGCGCCCTCCCGACCATGCTCATCTTCAAGAACGGCCAAATGGTCGATCAGATCGTCGGCCTCAGTTCAAAGGAAGACATCAAGGCCAAACTGGCCTAACCCCGGCCTCTCCGCCAACGTCACTGACACGGCATCGGGCGATCCACCCCTTGTCGCCGCGGATTTCAATTGATCTCGGACTGCTCTTCGCAATCCACTTGTCTTTTCTATGCGGTGTCGTAAGTCTTCACTTACATGACCAGCCGTCTCGCAGAGATCCTCCAAACCAAGCGTCGCGACCTCGAGCACACTTTCCGAACCGTCCGCCGGGCCGAATTGCAGCGCTTCGCTAACATCGAACGTCCCTCCCTCGCCGATTCCATCCGCAGTGACGGGGGCATCCGCGTGATCGCCGAAATCAAACGGTGCTCCCCCTCCGCCGGGCCTATCCGCGCCGATGCCGACCCCGTCGAGGTCGCCCGTAACTACGTCAACGGCCAAGCCGACGCCCTCTCCGTTCTTACCGACACCCCTTACTTCGGGGGAAAGATCGAGGACCTCTGGAACGTCACCGATTTCCTCGCCTCCCACCGCCGTTCCGTTCCCGTCCTTCGCAAGGACTTTACGATTCACCCGATTCAAATCCTCGAGGCGGCCGAGGCCGGAGCCAGTGCCATCCTCCTCATCGTTGCCGCCCTCCAACCGGATGAACTTCGCCGCTTTCGCGATCTCGCCCGGTTGGCAGGCTTGGATGCCATCTTCGAGGTTCATGATGCGAATGAACTCGAAATCGCCCTCGACGCCGATGCCACGATCATTGGCGTCAACAACCGCGACCTCCACACCTTCACAACCGACCTCAATGTTTCCGAACGGCTCATCCCGGAGATCCCTGAAGGCGTTATCGCCATCGCCGAAAGCGGCATTTACACGGCCTCCGACATCGAGCGCGTTCTCATCGCCGGGGCCGATGCTGTCCTCGTCGGCGAGGCCCTGATGAGAACTACCGACCCCGAGGACCTCATCGGCAGCTTCAAAGCGGTCCGGCTGGTTCACTGATTCGGCCAGACGCCGCCCTGTGTTCAACCCTCCCGTCAAAGCAACCCCCGCATCCGTCCGCGCTGCCCTCGCTGCCGCTGCGGTTCGTCCCAGTCGAAAACTCGGGCAGAACTTTCTCGTCGACCAGAACATCCTCGACCGCATCATCAACCACGCCGGACCGCTCAACCTCCCGGTTCTTGAGGTCGGCCCCGGGCTCGGTCAGCTAACCGGTGCCCTCCTCGCCGCCGGCTATGAGGTCCACGCCGTCGAATTCGACCACCGCCTCGCCGCCCACCTCCGCCACGCCTTTCCCTCCTCAAATTTTCACCTCACCGAGGCTGATGCTGTCGATCAACCCCTCGGTACCGTCCCGTCCGAAACTCCTTTTCAAGTCATCGCCAACCTCCCCTACGCGATCACATCCCCCTGGCTCGAACAGATTCTACTCAAACCAGAACCCCTTCCCTGCTCCCTGACCCTCTTGATCCAACTCGAAGCCTGGCAACGCCTCTCCGCCCACGAAGGCAGCAAAGCCCGCAGCGCCATCGCCGTCCTCTTCACCGTCCACTACGAACCCACCTGGACCCACCGCGTCGCTCCGGCCTGCTTTTATCCGCCCCCCGAGGTCGATTCGATCCTCGTCCAGGTCCACCTTCGCCCCCATCGGCACCGCTTTTCCCCAGCGACGATCCGCATCCTGCGCGAACTTTTTCAACAACGCCGCAAACAGATCGGAAAACGCCTCGCCACTCTCACCACCCCCGAAATCGCCGACCACTGGTTTTCCACCGACCCTGTCGCCACACCCCAAAGCCGCCCCGAGTCCATACCCAACGCCAGCTGGATCCACCTCGACCAAACCCTCCACCCACCGCGCCCTACCGCTTAGGGGCCCCCTCGCACCAAAGGTGCCCCCGGCGCGTCGAAGGCCGACAACCCCAACACGCATGACCTCACGGGCTATAACCCACCACACTCCAAAACCCCCACCCCGACCGCATCACAGCGCAACCGTCCCTCAAAGGTCAGGCAAATCCGATCATCTCTTTCCTCCGCCAAGCCCTCCATCAACAAACGCCCCACAAATTCCTCCAACCGTTTCCGCACCACATCCGGGAACGCCTCCGCCCTCCAGTCCGCTCGCGCCACCCCTTCGGCCATCCGCAAACCGAACACGATCCGATCAGCCGCCAGGGTCACCCGATCCAGCTCCATCCGGTCAACCGTTTCAGGCTCTCCCCGCAGAACCCCCCGACGCCATCCATCGATGTCCGGCGTGTTTGTGTATCGCCACCCATTCGCCTGGCTCGAAGCCGAGGGCCCGTACCCGAGCCATTCACCCATTCGCCATGTATTCATATTATGGATACATTCATGATCGGGACGGGCAAAGTTGGAGATCTCGTATTGCCGGTAGCCGGCCGACTCGAGGGTTTCCCAGCCCAGTCGATACAGGTCCGCCTCCAGCCCAACATCCCGCCGCACCTTACCTTCCGCCAACCGTACCCACAGCGCCGTGTCCTCCTCAAAGGTCAGACAATAGGTCGAAATGTGATCCGGCCCAAGGGCAATCAGCTCCCGCAAATCGTCCCGTAGCTCCGCCGCCGTCTGTCCCGGGAGGGCAAACATCAGGTCGAGATTGACCGATTCAAATCCTACCGCCCGCGCCGTCTCATAGGCCCGGATCGCCTGCTCCCGCGAATGGTGCCGTCCCAGTTTTTCGAGGAGCCCAGGCTGCAGCGACTGCACCCCGAGAGATATTCGTGTCACCCCGAGGTCACGCAGGGTCTCCAGTTTTCGCCGATTGATCGAGGCCGGTGCCCCCTCCACCGACCACTCCCGGATTTCTGCCTGTCCCCGCAATAGCCCCCCGAGATGTTCCAACTGGTCCGGGTGCAACAGGGTCGGCGTCCCCCCGCCCCAGAAAACCGTCTCCACGATTCCCTCCGGGTGACACAAGGCAAACTCCCGCTGCATCGCCACCAGATAGTCACGGGTCCGCTGACGATCCGGCAGACTCTTGTAGAACGAACAGAAATCACACAGAGTCGGACAAAAGGGAATGTGAAAATAGATACCAACTGGACGCATCGGTTTTTCTTGCAGGAACATTGCGATTTCCCAATCCTCCCGAAAAGTCCTCCATGAAACAAATCCTTTCCAAAGTTCTTCTCGCATCCCTTTGCCTCCTCCTGACAGCCTGTGGTGTCTCTGTTCGAAACATCACTCCGAGCCGCGTGCCGGAAAATCCGTCCGGAATCTACACCATCTCGATGGCCACGAAGGTCTCCGATGCCTCGATCAACAAGAAGTCCATGGAGGGCAAGATCGTCATCGATGGGAATACTTACCAAATGGAGCCAAACCCGGTCGCGCCGGGGATTTTTGACTTTGACTACGTAATGCCCGAGGGCCAAGCCGAGGCTGCTTATTATTTCATCCTCGAATATGACCAGAACCAGACCGGGATCAAACGTCGCCGCTCGCAGGTTTCTCAATTACACAACTTCCAACTCGTTAACAAGTATCCGATCAAGATGCAGTTTGACCGGGCTCCGGTCGGTAAACGCGTCCCCATTCTCGGACGTGGCTTCCGCGAGACGGACACCGTCCTCATCGCCGGTCTCGAGGCCGAAACCGAGTTCAAATCATCCAACGAACTCGTCTTCACTGTCCCCCCCCTCCGCAGCGGCGAAACCTACCCCGTCTCCATCCGCTCCGGTAACAGTGCCTTTCCCGTCGGCCCGTTCGTGATTGACCCATCAATCATCCGGGTCAATCCGACCGCCATCGATATCCAGAATGGCGAGAGCATCGCGCTCCTCTTTTCAGTCGATTTCGAGGCCCCTTCTTCCGGAATCATCATCGACGTTACGACCAACATTCCGAATAGCATTATTATGCCCGAAGCCGTCATTCCACCCGGTGCCCGCACCGTCAGTGTGCAGGTTCGCGGCGGTGCCCCCGGTCGCGGCGCTCTCTTTATCAATGTGCCCGGAATGAAAGAAGTCATCGTCCCAATTACGGTTCGCTAGCACGAACCCTTGCCAGAAGACAGAAAATCCTCTTGATGGAACTCCTGACAATGGAACCATCACCTACCCCAGTATCCCCCCCCGATCCCAGCCCATCACTCGACTCACTCGTCGAAACCGCGTCGAACTGCTTCCTTGAAACCTTCGGGGAAAAGCCCACCGCCCATGCCGCCGCCCCGGGGAGGGTCAACCTCATCGGTGAGCACATCGACTACTGCGACGGATTTGTCCTCCCGTTTGCGATCAACCGGACCTTCGTCGTCGCCTACCGCCCAACCAACCGCAACGCCATCCGTCTGCGGACCGCTTTCGAGCCCCAAACCGTCGTCATCCCGACCGACACCGAACCCGCAAAATCCGACCCTCCCTGGGCGAACTACCCGCGGGGCGTTTTCTACGAGTTTTATAAAAGGGGGCACACTCCTCTCCCGTCGTTTGACGGCTTTATCGTTTCAAGCGTCCCCCCCGGTGCCGGGCTCTCTTCCTCCGCCGCCCTCGAAATGGTCTTCGCTACCATTGTCAACGATCTGCTTGACAGCAAATACGCTCCCCGTGACCTCGCGCTGATGGCACAGGCCGCCGAACACAACTTCGCCGGTGTCCCCTGCGGGATCATGGACCAATTCAGCTCGGCCCTCGGGCGCACTGACCATTTTGTTCTCATCGATTGCCGCGATGCCACCGTCCGGCACGTTCCTTTTGGAAACCCCGACCTGTCCCTCCTCATCGCCGACAGCGCGGTCAAACACGCCCTCGCCGACGGTGCTTATGCGAAACGCCGCCGCAGCACCGAAACCGGTCTCCGAATCATCGGAAAACCTTCCTGGCGGGAGGTCACCACCGCCGACCTCTCCGCTGCCGAACCTCGAATGGATTCCGAGACCCTCCGCCGCGCCCACCATGTCGTCAGCGAAATCGGCCGCACCATCGATGCCGTTTCCGCCCTTGAGACAGGCGATTTCGCCACCCTCGGCGACCTCATGTATGCCTCCCACGCCTCCCTTCGCGACGATTTCGAAGTCTCCTGCCCTGAACTCGATGCCCTTGTCGAGATTCTTGCCGGCTACGGGCGTGATCGCGGCGTGATCGGGGCCCGCATGACCGGGGGCGGTTTCGGCGGTTCCGTCGTCGCCCTCTGCGAGACCTCCCGAATTTCCGAAATCGCTCCAAAGCTCGCCTGCGATTACGAGGCCCGGACCGGGCGGTCCTCTCGGATCTTCACCTCCCGCCCGTCGGAGGGTGCCCGCGTCCTCGATCAAATCCCCACATCCACACAGTGAAGTCCCACGAACCCATTAAGGTCGGCGTCGCCGGGGTCGGCTACCTCGGCCAACACCACGTCCGGATCTATTCCGAACTTCGCGAAGATTGTCAACTGGCCGGGATACTCGAACCCGACGACGCCCGCGCTCTCGAGATTTGCCAACGCCACGGCTGTCAGCGTTTCAACGACCTCGACGCCCTTGCGACCGCCTGTGATGCCGTTTCGATCGTTGTTCCGACCGACCACCACCGCGACCTTGCCGTTCCCCTCCTCGAACGCGGGGTCCACCTCCTGATCGAAAAACCGCTCTGTTCCAACCGCACCGAGGCTGCCGAAATCCTCGCCGCCGCCCACGCCTCCAACACCGTCGTTCAGGTCGGCCATATCGAGCACTTCAACCCCGTCATGTCGTTCCTCGGGGAAGCTGTCCACAGCCCCCGCTACATTACTGCCGACCGCCTCGCCCCCTACCAACCGCGCGGAACCGAGGTCGGGGTCGTCCTCGACCTCATGATTCACGATATCGGGATCATTCTCGAACTGGTAAAATCACCCATCACCCGGATTGATGCCGTCGGGGTCAACGTCATCTCCCCGACCGAAGATATCGCCAACGCCCGGATCCAGTTCGAAAACGGCTGCGTCGCGAATATCAACACCAGCCGCGTCAGCCAGAAAAAACTCCGCGAGATTCGGGTCTTCCAGCCACAGAAGTACCTCTCCCTCGATTTCATGAACCAAAAGGGCCACCTTCTTTCCATCGGTGCCGGAGGACTCGACCGGCAGGAGATACCCATCAGCCGGGGCGAGCCCCTCTTCCTCGAGTTAAAGTCTTTTCTCGACGCCGTCCGCGGCTCCCGCACTCCCCGCGTGGATGCAAATTTCGGCTCCCGCGCCCTCGAGGTCGCCCTCACCGTGACCGAACAGATCCAATCCGGCCAAGCCGCTGCCAACGCTGCCCTTCGCACCGAAAGTTGATTTCGGACACCAATGCCCGATCCCACCTTCGATCCCTTTCCGGCCCCGCCCGGTCGTCCCGATCTCCTCATCATTGCCGGAGAACACTCCGGTGACGAACACGCCGCCACCGCCGTCGGCGACGTCCTCCACGTCAACCCTACCTTGCAGATCAGTGCCCTCGGCGGTCCCCGCCTCGCCGCTGCCGGGGCCCAACTCCTCTGCGACATGACATCGTGGTCGATCGTCGGACTGGTCGAGGTCCTTCGCCACTACGGTTTTTTCAAACGCCTCTTTGCCGAGACCATCGGTTGGATCGAGACCCACCGACCCCGATGCATTTGCCTTGTCGATTACCCTGGGTTCAACCTTCGCCTCGCCGAGGAACTCCGCCAACGCGGGCTCTCCCGCAAAGGCGGCGGCAGCATTGAGGTCCTTTTCTACATCAGTCCCCAAATCTGGGCATGGAAGGCCAAACGGCGCTTCAAAATGGAAAAATCCCTCGACGAACTCGGGGTCATCTTTCCCTTCGAGGTTGATTTCTACAAGGACACCTCCCTTCCCACCGTTTTTCTCGGCCATCCCTTCGCCCACCCCGATTTCGACCTTGCCCTCCGTCACGACCCCGACGGCCCCATCCTTCTCCTCCCCGGTTCGCGCGAGGCCGCCGTCCGCCGAATCCTCCCCGTCCTCCTCGACGGCTACGCCAAATGGGCATCCACCCGATCGGCCCGACCACCCCGTCCCGCCGTCACCCGCTACCCCAGCGACTGGATCCGCCGAATCGCCGAGCCCATCATCGCCGAGGCCATCGCCCGTCACAACCTCTCCCCCGATTCAATTTCCCTCCTCCCCAACACCAGCGCCCAGACCGCCGCCGCCGTCCTCACCAGCTCCGGCACCATGTCGCTGAAATGCGCCCTCGCGGCCATCCCCGGGGCCATTGTTTACCGCACCCACCCCCTCACCTTCGCGATCGGCCGCCGCATCGCCAAAGTCCGCTGGCTCGGGATCGCCAACATCCTCCTCAACCGCTCCGCCTGGCCCGAATACCTTCAGACCGCCGCCACCCCCGATGCTCTCGCCGATGTCATCGAACGCAGTCTGACCGACCCCAACGTTCAAACCGAAACCGCCGCCGCCGCCCGCACCCTCTGGCAAACCCTCGAAACCACCCGCGAACCCAACGTCGCTACGTGGCTCCAATCCCACCTGATTCATTAAACAAAACTCAATCCCCCGATTGAGTTTTTCGCCGATCGAGACGCAACCCCGCCGCAATGACCGGCTGCACCCAATCCGGTGCCCCCGTCAAATCGTCCGGTGCCGTGATTCTGCCCCCTCTCATTTCCAGCCACAGAACCGGGCGGGGAGCCAGCCCGGCCACCGGATCCGCCTCGATTGAATTGTCGTAGACTCGAACATGGTCGATCAAAGGCAACAACCGGATCAGATTCTTCCGGCTGGCATCCCACCGCTCCCGAATCTTGCCCTCTGGGATGTCATGCCCACCCTTCCCAACCCGCGCCCTCACACGCTGCAAATGGAGTTCCGGGCTCTCCAGCCCACAATACCAGACATGCAAACGATGGCCCGCCTCGACCGCTTCCCGCAGCAACCGGGGAATCGTCTCTCCTCCCAGCGTGGTTTCAAACCGATAATCCCGCCCCTCGCCGATCGCCTCCTCCAGAAGCGACCGCCCGATCTGCCACGCATGCCCGTTCGCGATCGCCTGCGAAATATCCGGATGTAACCCCCGGATTTTCACCGCAATCGTATCGGGGTTAAAGACATCGGACCCTTCCCGGTTGAAGATTCCCTCCCCGATACTCGACTTTCCTGCTCCGTTGACCCCGGCGAGAACGTAGATTACCGGCCCATTCTCTGGATGCACCGTCATGACAGCTTTCGCGTCCTCATTGCACTTCGAACCGCCGCCGCACCAAGTTCCTCCGACGTTGCATTAAACGCACGCTCCGCCGCCGCCCGCTGCTCAGGCTCCTGCATCCGGTCCAACATTCCGCGATACTCCTGATACAAATCCTCCAACCAGACCTCATTCCCGCCCCCCGCCATCATTTGCTCATAACGCTCCATCGATACGAGGACCGCCCGCGGCTTGTCGTGACGGGTAACCGCAAACACATTGCCCATTTGCACCTGATCAAGAACCTCGGCCGTCGAATTTTTCAGCGCCGTCGCCGTTACTTTCGGCATCTCCTCGACTGCTGGACAGATTGAATTCGGTTGAAAGTATTTTTTAGCCATAATGAACAAAATAGCTTCTTTGGCCTTTGTGTCAATTTTCCAGCAACCTGAATCAGCCCAATAAAAAACCCCCGGACCGAACAGATCCGGGGGTTGAAAATGGAGCGAGCGAAGAGGTTCGAACTCTCGACATCCACCTTGGCAAGGTGGTGCTCTACCAACTGAGCTACGCTCGCTTGTAAATGATGAAGAAGGCAAAACCCCGCCAACGTGTCAAGAGGGAATCTACCGGAAAAATTCCTTCAACGGATCCCCTCAACGACTCACTTCCCCACCGCCCGCCCGTCGAACCGCGTCATACATCGCCTCGACCAGGTCCTCCAGCCCGTTACCAAGCTCCGCCGAGATCCGCCAAACGGGCTTCGTCAGGGCTTTTTCAATCCTCGCCGCCGTCTCCTCGGCATCCGCTTCGTCAATCTTGTTCCCGACAACCAGGTAGGGTCGGTCCGCGAGATCCTCCCGGTAGCGTACGACCTCTTCGCGCAACTTCCGGAAATCCTCCAGCGCATCCCGCCCGTCCACCTGCGACAGATCCAACAAATACAACTGCACCGGACAGCGTTCGATATGACGCAGAAACCGGTGCCCCAAACCCCGGTTTTCGCTCGCCCCCTCGATCAATCCAGGGATGTCCGCCAACCGAATGCGCTCGTAACGGTCATTGTACTCCGTATACCCCACCGTCGGCGTCAGGGTCGTGAAGGGATAAGCCCCAATCTGGGGTGCTGCATTCGTCAGTTTCCCCAGCAGGGTCGACTTCCCCGCATTCGGATATCCAATCAGCCCAACGTCCGCGATCACCTTCATCACCAGCCGATAGGTCCCCGATTGCCCCAACTTCCCCTCCGTAAATTCCCGCGGTGCCTGGTTCGTCGCACTCTTGAAATGAATGTTCCCAAGACCACCTTTCCCGCCCCGACAAAGCGTGAAAGTCTCCCCGTGTTCCAGCAACTCGGTCACCTTCTCCCCCGTCTCTGCCTCCAGCACCTCCGTCCCCGGTGGCAGGTCCAACTGAACCGGTTTCCCATCGCGCCCGTGCCTTTGACCCCCCGCACCTGCCTCCCCCGTCCGCGCTTTCCAGTTTTTTTTAAAATGAAAAGCCCGCAGATCCGACACGTTCTCATTGCAGGAAAGCACGATATCACCGCCGCGCCCGCCGTCACCTCCATCCGGCCCGCCCTTTGGGACATACTTCTCCCGCCGAAAACTCGAACATCCATGCCCACCCATCCCCGCTTGCGCGGTAATCCTGACGTCGTCGAAAAACATAAGGCACCTTGACCGCCGGACCCGATATCAGCAAGCCGGAATAGCCGACATGCACTCATTGACGGGCACCAAAGAAGTTGATCCACCCCAACCCCTTCCGGCATCTTCAAAGACAGACCTCGATCATGCCGCCCAATACGACACCGCCATTGGAAGACCCCGTTCTTCGCTGGAGCCTCTCCGGAACCTCCGGCGGGAGTGTTCGAAGCCTCTCCGGATTCCGCAAGGGGGTTCACACCATTCCGGACCGCCACTCGGCGGCCCTCGATGCTTTCCTCGCCAAGATCGCCGCCGAGGATCTCGCGAACGAGGCCGAAGCTTTTTACCAAACCACACGACAACAGTTCGCCTACCGCCGCAAAGATCTCAATCTAACTGTCAGCACCCCCGCCGCCGTTCTCGAAACCCCCGCCTTTGCCCTCGAAATCACCTACGGGTCCGACCCCGACGATCCCGCTCGCTACGAACGCTCCCTCCGCCTCAGCCGAATCGAGGCAGATCAGCTGACATCTAATGCCACCGGCGAGGTCTTCGCCACCGCCTTCGATACCCTCGAAATGGTTCTTCGAACGCCGATCCGGATCGAGGATCTCATCGATGCGGTCGAGGACGACCCCGATTCAATCTGGAAGGTCAAATACCCGTCGTCCTGCGAATGGTGCGAATTGGCAACCAACGAAATCGAGGGATTTATTTATGTATCCACAAATTGGATACGCCTGCGTCTTCCCTCACCCGGCCCCCCGGCCGTCCTCCTCGCCGCCTATATCCGGCTCGGCGAGATCCTCCGCGATTCCACCGCCGGTTCCACCTTCCCGATCCCATCCTCCTTTACCCGCCATGCCGCCTAAAAATACCCGCAGCCTCTGGGCCGACTTCGTCAAGGACGGGGGCCCCGCCCGCCGCACCACTCCCGCCGCAGGCGCATCACCATCCGTCGTCCCACCACCGACCCGCGGCTTCTCCGGCACCATCCTCGGGCTCGATCCGAGTCTTCGCGGAACCGGTTTTGCCGTCGTCATCCACGATCACGGAAACCTCCGAATCGAGGCCTGTGACACCATCAAGATACCCGCCCGCCGTTCCCTTTACGACTGCCTCGCGGCGATTGAAGAGGCCATCGAAACCGTCTTCACCCGCTACGCAATCGAGCATGTCGCCTGCGAGCGCACGATCTACGTTCAAAACATCAAGACCGCCACCACCCTCGGCAGCGCCCGCGCCGCCGCCCTCCTTCCCCCGGCCCGCCGGCGACTGCCAATCCACGAATACTCGCCCCTCCGCATCAAACAGGCCATCGTCGGACGAGGACGCGCCAGCAAGGAA
>CAZFLQ010000048.1:0-18019 GCA_964519935.1 uncultured Puniceicoccaceae bacterium
GAGGGGTTCGGCAACCACACGCTGGAAGCGTGTGGGCACTGTAGCGACACGGATTTTGTGTGTGGGCGGGTTAGCCGTGGGCGAAAGCGACGGCGTCGATCGGGGTGGCCCCGGCGCGGTGGAGGGCACTGGCGGCGGCCTCGAAGGTGGCGCCGGTGGTCTGGACATCGTCGAGAAGGACGATCCGTTGTCTTCGGACACTGGGGATCATGTCCGGGGGGACGGCGAAGGCGTGGCGGACATTTTTCATCCGGTTTTGGCGGGTGCGGGCGGAGTAGGCTTGGGCGGGGGTTTCGCGAATGCGGTCGAGGGCCTCGATGACGGTTAGACCGAGATCGGGGGCTAGGCCGGGTAAGGCCCTCGCGATGAGGGTGGATTGGTTGAAACCGCGTTCACGGAGACGGATGCGGGCGAGCGGGATGGGCACGACAGTGGCGTTCCGGAGCAGGTTGCGGACGTGGGAGTTGGCGAGAAGGGCGCGGGCGATATCGGGAGCGATCCAGCGCTGTTTTTCGTATTTGAGACGAACGACGAAATGGCGTGAGGCATCGTTGAGGAGGACCGCCGAACGCGCGTGCCGGACGTGGGGGTTGTGGTATGCAAGACAGTCCTCGCAGGTTGCGCTGGTGTTCAGTCCGGGGAGCGGTTTGCCGCAGCGGTCGCAGATGGGTTCGCTGATAAAGGCGAGGCGAGTGCGGACAAAGCTTGAGAAATTGCGGAACGGGCTGGTGTCGTCGAGGGGGAGGTTGGCGACCTCGCAGGTCCGCGGATAGATCAGGTCAGCGAAACGGTGGGCGACCCTGATCAAGGGTTGCAAGGTATTCATCGATACCAAACCTGTTCGAGGGTGAGACCTTCGGGTGCGGCGGTGGGGACATCGACGGCTCTTTCGCGGGCGGCGAGGATCCGGGCGAGATCGGGTCGATCCAGTTTCCCGAGGCCGACCTGAATGAGGCCGCCGGCCATTGAGCGGACCTGTTTGTAGAGGAATCCGGAACCTTCGACGATGTACTGAATGCGGTCGCGGCGGGCGAGGATGGTCGAGCGGGTGACGGTTTTGACGGGGTGGTCGTCGGAGTCGCTGGTGGCGGCAAAGGCGGTGAAATCATGGGTCCCGAGAAAGACATCGGCGGCAGCACGAATGGCCTCGATGTCGAGGGGGCGGGATCGATGAGAGTAGTAGAAGCGGGTTTCGAAGGGAGGGGCGAACCCCCGATGAATGCGATAGACGTAGCGTTTTCCGGAGGCGGAAAAACGGGCGCTGAAGTCAGGGGCGACGGCTGTTGTGTCGAGGATCTGGATGGAGGCAGGAAGACGGCTGTTGAGAGCACGGGTGAGGGTTTCGGGTCCGTGTTTCCAGTCGGCGTCAAAGTGGAAGACCTGACCGCGGGCGTGGACCCCGGAATCGGTCCGGCCGGCGCCGACAATACGGATGTCGCGTTTGAAACAGGAGCGGAGAGCCTTTTCGATCCGGTCCTGGATGGTTTGTCCACTGACCTGGCTTTGCCATCCCTCGAAGTCGGTCCCGTCGTAGGCAACCCGACATTTCCAGCGGGATTTTTTCTCCTGATTTGTATTCATCTTTTGGATACAATATAATCGTGGGAGGATTTTTCCTGAATCCGGAGGAGGGCGGAGGATGGGTGGAGGGAGGCGAGGATTTCCCCGATAAGGTAAATGGATCCGGTTACAACTGTCGGGCGGGCGGGATCGGAGCGGTGGTCGCGGGCAAAGTCGGCAACGGTGGATTCGGTGACCTTTCGGGGGAAGTTTCCGGGGATGAGGGATCGGAGAGTGGCGGTGGGAACAGCTTTTGGTTGGTCGGGGGCGAGGAGGATTAATTCGCTGGCGAAGGGGAGGACGGTCTCAATGAGGGATCGGGCACGGTCGAGCCCGAGGGATCCGATCGCGCAGGGGACGGCCTGGCCGACCCGGTTGGCAAGGTCGCGGAGGTTTTCGGCGAGGGCAGCGCAGCCCTCGGGGTTGTGGGTCGCATCGAGGATGACTGGGCCGATCGGGGAATCGACCTCCTGCCAGCGAGCGGGCCAGTGAACAGACCGGAAGCCGCGTTCGATTGCGGCGGGCGGGCAGGGGAGGATTGGGCGGACAGCGTGAAGGACGAGAAAAGCGGTCGCAGCGTTGCGGCGCTGAACCCTCCCGGGAAGATTGGTGAAGGGATAGAGGCTTTCGTCGGAACCAAAGTAATCTTCAACCGAAATGACGGGAGCCTGGCGGGAGGCGGCGATGGTGCGGATGGTGGATTCGGCGGGCGGTGGAAGACGCCCGATGGTGAGGGGAATCCCGGTTTTGACAATACCGGCCTTTTCGGTCGCGATGGCCTCGAAGGTATCGCCGAGGATCTCGGTGTGGTCGAGCCCGATTGAAGTGATCGCGGTGGCGACCGGTGTGACGATGTTGGTGGCATCAAGGCGTCCGCCGAGGCCGGTTTCGAGGACGGCGACCTCGACCCCACGCCGGGCGAAGGTGAGGAGGCCCATCGCGGTGATGTATTCGAAAAAGGTTGGATGATCGTCGGTGGCGAAGGGGGCGATGGATTCGGCCGCCCGGCGAACCATTTGGAAGGCATCGAGGAGGGCGTGATCGCCGAGGGGTGATCCGCTGATTTCGATCCTCTCGCCGAGATGAACGAGGTGTGGGGAGGTAAACAGTCCGACCCGGTAACCTGAGGCGGCGAGAGCGGAGCGGAGGATGGCGCAGGTCGAACCCTTTCCGTTTGTCCCGGCGACGTGGAGAATCGGGTATTGGAGGTGAGGGTTCCCGAGGGCGGCAGCGAGGGCGCGCATCCGGTCGAGACCCAATTTGGATCCGCGGTTCCGAAGGGCGTAGAGGTCGTCGAGAACCGCCTTCAGGTCATGCATGATTTTGGGTTTGGGACCTCTGGAGAGAGGGGTTGCGAGGGGCCGGAAGGGTTAGCCGGTAACGTCGGCGATCTCTTCTTTGCCGAGGCCGGTAAACTGTGCGAGGAAGCGGGTGAGGCGCATCTTGATCTCGTGCCGGGGAACGATTTGGTCAATCAGCCCACGGTCGAGAAGGAATTCGGAAGTCTGAAATCCCTCGGGGAGATCCTGCTGGGTGGTTTCCTTGATAACGCGGGGACCGGCGAAGCCAACGAGGGCACCGGGTTCGGCGAGGATGAGGTCACCAAGGGAGGCAAAGCTGGCCATGACCCCGGCCATCGTGGGGTTGGTCAGGATGGAAATGTAGGGCAGGCCGAGACGGGAGAGGCGGCCGAGGGCGGCGCTGGTTTTGGCCATTTGCATGAGGCTGAGGATGCCCTCATACATCCGGGCACCGCCGGAGGTGCTGACGATAATGACAGGAGTTTTCATCTCAACCCCGCGTTCGATGCAGCGGGTGATTCTTTCGCCGACGACCGACCCCATGCTGGCACCGAGAAAACGAAAATCCATCACGGCGAGGTTAATGCGGATGCCGCTGAGGTCTCCGTAGCCGGAGAGGACGGCATCGGAAATGCCGGTCTTCTTTTCGTATTGGGCAAGCTTGTCGGGATAGGCACCGGAGGGACCGCGGAACTTGAGGGGATCGCAAGAGCGAAGGCCGCCATCGGTCTCGGTCCAGGTTTCTTCATCGATGAGGGAATTAATGCGGGCGGGAGCGGGGAGGGGAAAGTGATAGCCGCTCTTTGGGACGACCATCAGGTTTTGCTCCAACTCCTTGTTGTAAATGATCTCGCCGGAAATCGGGCATTTGCTCCAGAGGCCTTTAGGGATGTCCTTTCGGGAGACGGTGACGCGGGAATACTGTGGTTTACTGAAAAGTGGCATCGGATTGAATCCTGAATGATTGGTCGTGTAGTCAAGGGCTTGGGATTGGTGAGATCAACCTTTTAGACCCTCGGTGTTTTCGCTTGTCGGTTGCGGGTGCGGTGAATGGAGTTGGGAGAAGTGCGATTTCAGAAAACGGTTTTGGATTCCCTCGTAACGGCGTTGCCGGAGGAGGTATGGACCTCGGAGGCGATTGAGGAGCGGTTGGCTCCGGCTTACGCGCGGGCAGGTTTGCAGCGCGGGCGGATCGAATTGATGACAGGCATCCGCGAGCGCCGGATGTGGGCAGAAGGAACCCGTCCGAGCGCAGCCTCGGCGATGGCGGTGAATCGTTTGTTGGATTCTGTGGGGGTGGATCGGGAGAAGATCGATATTTTGATGCACACGGCGGTGAGCCGGGATCGATTGGAACCGGCGACGGCAGCGACGGTACACCGTCTGGCGGGCCTCGGAGGGGGATGTCAGATTTTCGATCTGTCGAATGCCTGTCTGGGATTTTTGAATGGGCTCCTGGTGGCGGCGGCTTTTGTGGAATCGGGGCAGGCGGATCGGGTTCTGGTCGCAGCGGGGGAGAATGGCCGCCCGCTGGTGGAGGGGACGATCCGTGCCTTGAACGCAAAGGAGGATTTGAACCGGCAGAGAATCAAGCCCTGGTTCGCAAATCTGACGGTCGGTTGCGGGGCGGTGGCGGCCCTGGTTTGTCGGGAGAATCTGGCAACAACGGTCCATCCCGTCCGGTTGCGGGGCGGAAGCGGGGAAACGGACACGCGTTATTCCGAGCTTTGCGAGGGGGATGCGTCGGGTGAGGAGTTGGTGATGGCGACGGATTCGGAGGAGTTGCTGGTGGCGGGAATCGGGGTGGCCGGGCGTTCGTGGGATCGGTTTTGTGAGGAAATGGAGGTGGATGCGGGTAGTTTTGAACGGATCGTTACCCATCAGGTGGGCCGGGCGCATCAACGGGAACTTTATCGGGGGCTGGGTCTGGATCCGGCACTGGATTATCCGACCTTTCCGGTCCTCGGGAACGTTGGGTCGGTATCGTGTCCGGCGACATTGGCGATGGCGATGGAGGCGGGAGCGGTCGTCGCGGGGAATCGGGTCGCTTTGCTGGGGATCGGGAGTGGATTGAGTTCGGTGATGCTGGACGTGGAGGTTCTATGAAGCACTGGAATCGGGAATTACCGGATCGGCTAAAGGTGCTGTATCCGTTCGAGCGCCGTTATTTTGAGCATCCGGACGGTGCCCGTCAGCACTACGTCGATGAAGGCGACGGGGATACGGTTGTGCTAATGGTGCATGGAAATCCGAGCTGGTCGTGGTTGTGGCGGGATCTTATTTTGCGCCTTCGGGGGAGCTATCGCTGCGTCGCGGTGGATCATATTGGGTGCGGTCTATCGAGTCGGCCGGGGCGGGAATATGGGTATACGCTGGAGACGCACATCGCCAACCTCCGGCGTTTGTTGGATTCGTTGGAGTTTTCGAAGATTCACCTCGTGGTCCATGACTGGGGTGGGCCGATCGGTCTGGGGGCGTTGATGGGGCTGGGGGAAAAGTTGGATCGTGTGGTGATCACGAATACCTCGGCCTTTCCGATGCGGGTGGGGGATTGGAAGATCGAAATCTGCCGAAAACCCTGGATTGGACCGCTATTGTCGGCGGGTTTGGGACTTTTTCCGAAAGGGGCGGTTCGCAAGGCGGTCGTTCATCCAATGGCGGAGGGAGTGGCGGAGGGATTTCTATTCCCCTATCGGCGGGCCTCGGAACGTCGGGCGATTGGAGCATTTGTTCGCGATATCCCGGTCGGGCCACGGCATCCGACCTGGTCGACTCTAAAGCAGGTGGAAAGTTTTCTGCCGTCGTTGCGGGAGCGGGAGGTCCTCCTGCTTTGGGGAGGGCGGGATTTTTGTTTTGACGCGCGTTTTCTAAACGAGTGGCGGGATCGTCTGCCGGACGCGCGGGTTGAGTGGTATGGAGATGCGGGCCACTATGTGTTGGAGGATGCGGGCGAGGTAGGAATCGACGATATCGCGGGTTTTTTGGGAGTACCGGATTGATTTGAGATCTGAAAACACGGGGGCGACCTTTTCGTAGAGTCGGGTTGGTTCTTGCAGTTGGGGGAAGGTTCGGGCAGGGTGGAGGGTTTAGGTTAAATTCATGAGTGTGCGCCGTTTTGTTTCCAGCCATGTAGCCGATTTGCCCCGATCCGGGATCCGGGATTTTTTCGCGATCGTTGCGCAGATGCCGGAGGCCATTTCGCTCGGAATCGGCGAGCCTGATTTTGTGACCCCGTGGCACATTCGGGAGGCGGCGATCTATGCTCTCGAACGGGGCAAAACCTATTACACGGATAACCGGGGGCTGCTCTCTTTGCGAAAGGAAATTTCGCGCTATGTGGAGGGCTTTTTCGGGGTTGGCTACGATCCGGGGGAAGAGATCCTCGTGGCGGTGGGTGTTTCCGAAGCTCTTGATCTGGCATTGCGGGCGGTCCTGAATCCGGGAGACAAGGTGATTTACCATGAACCCTGTTATGTCAGCTACAGTCCGAGTATTGTGTTGGCGCATGGCGTTCCGGTCGGGGTGGCGACGACCCCGGAGGAGGGCTTTACGCTGCGGCCGGACCGGTTGATCGAGGCCTGGGAACCGGGATGCAAGGTGCTGATCCTGAATTTTCCGACCAACCCGACGGGCGGGACGGTAGGTCGGGATTCTCTGGAGGCGATTGCCCGGTTTGTGATCGAAAAGGATCTCCTGGTGATCTCGGACGAGATTTATTCGGAGCTGACCTACGATGGCGAACACAGCAGTATTGCGGCCCTGCCGGGGATGCGGGAGCGGACCCTGCTGTTGCACGGGTTTTCAAAGGCCTTTGCGATGACCGGGTTTCGGATCGGGTATGGATGCGGACCGGCTGAACTGATTGAGGCGATGATGCGCGTCCATCAGTATTCGATGCTGTGTGCGCCGATTCTGAGCCAGGAGGCAGCGATCGAAGCGCTCCGTAACGGGGCGGAGAGCGTTGCGATGATGCGTGACCAGTATCGGCAGCGCCGGGATTTTATCGTGCGGCGGTTCCGGGAATGTGGTCTACCCTGCCATCTGCCGAACGGAACCTTTTATGCCTTTCCGGAGATCGGGGGGACGGGGATGGACGAGGTGGCTTTTGCGAGAGGGTTGTTGGAGACAGAGAAAGTCGCAATGGTTCCGGGGACTGCCTTTGGGCCGACCGGGGCAGGGTATGTCCGGGCGAGTTTCAGCACGAGCTACCGGCGGATTATCGAGGCGACCGAACGGATCGAGCGCTATGTTGGAGAGGTATCCAAATAATGAATACAGATGCAGGTGAACGGCAGGTTGTTCTGGTCGGACGTCCGAACGTGGGGAAGAGCCGATTGTTCAATCGTCTGGCGGGGAAACGAATTTCGATTGTCCATGACCTGCCGGGGGTGACCCGCGATATTGTGACCCATCCGCTGAAAGGTGGACGGGTGCTTGTGGACACGGGGGGACTGGGGCTGGTCGAGGGGGCGACCCCGGAGGTGCTGCGGGAGGCTGTGGAGACGCAGGTTTTTGTGGCGACGGAAACGGCCAGTCTGATTCTTTTCGTACTCGACGTGCGCGAGGGGCTGACTCCGCTCGACGAGGAGATTGCGATGGAGTTGCGAAAGGCGCGCTGTCCGGTCCGGGTGGTTGTGAACAAGTGCGATACGGAGGCACTCGATTTACGGGCGCTGGACCTCGGGAAGATTGGTTTTGGGGATGTCGCGCCGGTTTCGGCGGAGCATGATCGGGGAATTCGGGCACTGGAAAAATGGATCTTTGATGTGGTTCCGGCGGTTGAGGATGCGGCATCGGAGGAGGATCTCGATGCGCATCGGGTGTCGATCTGTTTTGCGGGAAAACCGAATGTCGGGAAATCCTCGTTGACCAATCGGTTACTGAAGGCGGAGCGGGTGATCGTGAGCGATGTGCCGGGGACGACGCGGGACGCGGTGCAGTTCAATCTCGATTGGACGACGCCGAACGGTCGGGAGTTTCTGTACCGTCTGCACGATACGGCGGGTTTGCGGGCAAAGCGGAAGATCGATTCGTCGATCGAGTATTTTTCGGCTTTGCGGACGAAGGAGGCGGTCGAGCGGAGCGATGTGGTGGTGTATCTACTTGACGCCCTGACAGGAGCGACGAAGCAGGACCAGCGTTTTGTCGGGGACGTTCTGGAGGCGGGTCGGGGTATGGTTCTGGCAGTGAACAAGTGGGACCTTGCGCTGGAAAGCTTTGCGACCGGTGGGGTGGATGGATTTACCGATGAGAATGCCTTCACGAGGGCCTACGAGGCAGCACTGCGGAGAGAATTGTTCTTTTTGCCGGAGTGCCCGATCGTCTTTCTTTCCGCGATGGAGGGGCACGGAATCGACGCCATGATGACGGCGGTGCGGAAGGTTCACCGCGTGCAAAATACCCGTCTGGCGACGGGACCGTTGAACCGTAAAATTGGTGAGTTGTTCGAGGCAAATCCGCCGAAGGCGAAGGATGGCAAGCGCTTCAAGCTGTACTACACCGTTCAGACGGGGGTGGCGCCGATCAGCCTGAAGGTCTTTTGCAACAACCCGAAATTGCTCGACGACTCGTTTCGGAGGTATCTTGAAAAGGGATTGGTTAGCGGCTTCAAGCTGACGGGGGCGCCTCTGGCGATGAGGTTTGTCGGGAAAAGCCGGGAGAAAAACCCCTTTGTGTCGGCATCGGGCAAGCCGCTGAGAGGTTGAGGTCGCAGACATCCTGGTCTGGATGGAATTGGAATGAACCTAAACGTTCGCGTGTCCGATTCTGGGCGCGACGAAAGAGCGGGCTTTCGAGTTTGATGAAGTTTTCCAAATCGAAATCGCTATCGGGTCTCGAATCAGGGGAAGGCGAATCGATTTCGATCCCGATCCCGATTTCGACCAATAAGGAACCATAAAAGGCAGCCATCTTCAATGGTCAGGCCGACCCCTCGATCATGAAGCCAGGCCCGGACATCGTGGTTTGGAGTGTGCGGGGCGCCGAAAAGGGATTGCAAATCCCTTCTCCATAGGGGGCGCCGAAAAGGGATTGCAAATCCCTTCTCCATAGGGGGGCGCCAAAAAGGGATTGCAAATCCCTTCTCCATAGGGGGTGGAGTCGGTGAGCGGACCTCCTGCGGTGGGCGTGTCAGGAGTTGGGTGGGGTTTGGTCGGGGTTTTGCGGGGGTGCGGTCGTGGGGACTGTTGGGTTGCCCATTTTCCCGAGAAATTCGGGGAGTTCGATCCCGACGTTGCGGGTTAGGTCGTGGATCGGGGGAATGGCCCCGGCGAGTCCGGAAACAAAGGAGGCGGTAGAGTTTTTGCCGTCGGCCCCGCGCCCGCCTTCCCAAACGGTGATGTTGCCGATTTCGAGGTTGGAGATTGCCTTGACCTGTTCGGCAACGAGTTCGGGCAGTTTTTCGGTGATCATGAGGAGGGCAGCGAGTTCGGCGTTGCCTCCGGCGGCCTCGACGACCTTGGCGAGACCAGCGGCCTTTTCCTCGAGTTCGGAGCGGTTGCCCTTGGCCTCGGCCTCCATCATGGAGCGGATACCGTCGGCCTGACCCTGCTTCTCGATGCGGATCTTCTGAGCCTCGGCCTCGGCGAGGGTCTCGATCCGCTCCTTTTCGACGAGGGCGGGGACGACAACGTTGGCCTTTTGGGTGGCGCGGTCGCGTTCGGCGCGCTGGACCTCGGCGGTCTGCTCGGCGGCGTAAGCTTCCTCGAGGGCGCGGGCGCGGGCGACCTTTTCGGCGGCGGAGGCAGCGCGTTCGGCCTCGGCCTCGCGGGTACGGCGTTCAGAATTGGAGTTGGCGATTTCGACTTTGGAGAGGTTTTCCCCGGTGGTGGCCTCGGCGTCGGCACTGGCAACGGAAATCCGTTTGTCGCGATCGGCGCTGGCCGAACCGACCTCCCCGTCCCGGTTGGCCATGGATACTTTGACCTTGGCTTCATTGATCGCTTTGCTGGAAGCCTCCTGGCCGAGGGCATCGATGTAGCCGGATTCGTCGGTAATGTCCTGAACGTTGACGTTAATCAGTCGCAGTCCGACTTTTTTGAGTTCGACCTCGACCCCGTTGGAAATGTTTTCAATCAGCTTGTCGCGGTCGGCGTTGATTTCCTCGATGTCCATCGTCGCGATGACAACGCGCATCTGGCCGAAGATGATATCCTTGGCAAGCTCCTTGATCTCGGTCAGGCCGAGTCCGAGAAGCCGTTCGGCGGCATTTTCCATCACCCCGGTTTCGGTCGAGATCCCAACGGTGAAAGTGGAGGGCGTGTTGACCCGAATGTTTTGTTTGGAGAGCGCACCCTGAAGGTTGATGTCAATCGGGAGGGGGGTGAGGTCGAGGAACTGGTAGTCCTGGATCACCGGCCAGATGAAGGAAGCACCACCATGGTAGCAGCGGGCAGACTCTCCGCCGCTAACTTTACCGTAAACGACAAGGATGCGGTCAGAGGGACAGCGTTTGTAGCGGGAGGCGAACGCAATGAGCGTTCCGAAAAGCGCGAGGGCAATCGCGACGAGGAAGATGAGGATGTCCATGGGAGGTGTGGGTCGGTGGGTTTTGGTTCTTTGCGGATCGGTATTCGAGAGAAAATCAGACGACGGTTGTGGCGGTGGTCTCGGACACGACCGAGACGGCGTTGTTGCCAATCACACCGACGATCTCGACGCGGGTGCGCGGGGGGATTTCAGAACTTTCGTCGGTGTAGGCGTCGATGATGCTGAGCCGGTTCTGGACCATGACCTCGACCTGTCCGGCTCCGCTGCGGGCGGCGGGAATGCGGATGTAAACCGAACCTCCGTTCCCGATCGCATTGTGGATGTCGATTGTTCCGGTGGTTTGAAGACGCATCAGCAGCAGCATCACCCCGTAGATCGCAAACATCAGGGTGAGTCCAGACAGGGTCGCCCAAATCAGGGCAACCGGAAGGGAGGCACCCTGATTGAGAGCGATTCCGCCAACCCAGCCGAAGCCAGTGAAAAAGGCGGTGACGGTACGAAATGAAAGGATCCCAAGCCCAGTGGTGTGATCGGTGGCGGCACCGATGTCGGGCAGATCGGTAGAGTGTCCGCCGATCCCGATGATTGAAAGAATCAGATCGAAGAGCATCAAAGCAAGGGAGACAATGCCGATGCCGTAAAGAAGCTGTTTCTCGAAATCGAGACTGATCCACCAGTCAACCATGGGGTAAATTCACGATGGGGAGAACCTAGTGGTTCCTGTTCGGGATCGTCGATGGAAAATTCCGGTGTTTCCGGAAAGCTGACGAAATCGACACATGGATGGCGTCGAGGATCTTTTTGCGCGGGTTCGGGATTAAGCCCCCCGGTGTCTTGCGGGAACTCTGGCCTAGCCGGGGGATGGTGGTGACCTCCGATTGCGTTTGCGGTTGGCGAATTTCAACAATTACTGTCGAGAAGAATGGATTTTGAATCAATCAACGGCTTAATCGGGGACTATGAGGCTTGGCATGAGGCCTCGGTTGAACGGTTCGTGGGCCGTTTGCGCGAGGCTGAGGGGGTTGATCCGGTGATCGGGCGTTTTGGGGAGTATCTCCGGAGGCCGGGAAAGCGACTGCGTCCCCTGTTGTTGATTCTGGCGGCGGAGGCTGGTGGGTGTGGAGATCGTGGGATGGTGATGCCAGCAGCGTTTTCGGTCGAGGCGTTCCACACCTTCATCCTGATTCACGACGATGTCATTGACGAATCAGCCTCCCGCCGGGGCCGCCCGAGCCTTCATCGCGATCTTGTCGACGGGCTGGGGATGCCGTTGCGAAGGGGTGAGAGCCTGGCGGTTGTTCTGGGGGATCTCCTCTATGGCTATGCTCTCGAGGTACTCAATGAAGTAACGGCGGGACCGGGAATACGGGCGACAGCAATCCGGTATTTTTCGCGGGTTATTCAGGACACCGGGCTGGGGGAGGCGCTGGAGCTGAGCCTGGCGGAGCGTCCTCTGGCAGATGTGACGGAGGCGGCGATTGAGACCGTTTACCAGCTCAAGACGACCCGCTACACCTTCGAAGCACCGCTAGTTCTGGGGGCTGTTCTGAGCGGCCTGCCGGATGGTGCGCAGGAAGTTCTCGAACGGTATGCCCGCCCGGTGGGTAGGGCTTTTCAGATCGCGAATGATTTGCACGAGATTCGGGAAGTGATCGAGGGGCGGACGGAGCTGGCCTACGATCTCTCGGGAGAGATTCGAACTCTCTATATGCTTCGGCTGATGGCGGCGGTTGGGGCGGGGGACGTTGAGCAAGTGGAACGTTGGGCAGGCGGTGAGGGAGAAGGGATAGCCGGGATTGTCGGACTTGTCCGAAGCGACAAAGGCGTGGAAATCTACGGGTCGCTGCGGGAGGAGGTTCTCGAGGGGTTCCGTCAGGGCAGGCAAATATTGGCGGCGGCAATAGACGAAGGGATTTTGCCGATCCGGTTTGCGTCAATTGCCGATCTTGTCGAGGCAAGGTTCGAGCACAGCGAGGCATTTGTATCCAAAAAATGAATACAAATGACGAATGCCTGGTCGGTCTCTGGGTTGATCCTGACGGGATCGTGAGGGAGGCCTGGAGGGATCGTTCGGGGCGGCGGACGGACCGGGAAGCCCGACTGTCTCCGCCGGTTTGGTGCAGTGCGGGGATTGCGGAAGAGTGGGAGCAGCGTGGCGGTGGGGGCACGGTCGTTGCGCTGGAAGGGGCGGGGGTCCTTGATCGGCGGATTACCTTTGGGGATCCGGCCGGGGCGGAGGCGTTTTTGAAGGAGCACCGGGGAACGGCCGAGGTGGAGGCATTGCGTCCGGCCGAGCACGCCTGGCTGGTGTTGAATCGCGGCCGGTTTTTCGAGGAGGGCACCTTGCGGCGTGTTCGGCGTTTGCAGTTGGATATCGAGACCGCAACGGGCGAGGGGAGGGCGTTCAGTGATCCGCACGAGCCGGAGGACCGGGTTCTCGCGATTGGGCTGAGGTTTGAGGGACGGAATGAGATCCTCGATTTGGGGGAAGAAACGGACGCGGCTGAGAGGGGGCTGCTGAAGCGGTTCGCCGAGCGTTTGTGTGAGATCGATCCGGACACGATGGAAGGGCACAATATTTTCCGGTTTGACCTCGAATACCTGCGCGAGCGGTGTCGGCGTTATCGGTTAAAGCCAGAGTGGGGTCGGTTTGGGGAGATTGCCCGTTTTCGAAACAGCCGGATTCGGATCGCGGAACGGACGGTGGATTTCCCCCGCTGTGACGTTCCCGGTCGGACAGTGGTGGATACATTTTTGTTGGTCCAGATTCACGATACGACCTCGCGGGAGCTGGAGGGCTACGGGCTGAAGGATGTCGCGGTGGCCTTTGGGGTAACCGATCCGGATGCGGGGGAACGGACCTATCTGCGGGGGGAGTTGATTGCGGATGCCTGGCGACGGCAGCGGGATGTGTTCCGGAAATATCTCGAGGATGACCTCCGCGAGACCGAGGGGGTGGCCTCGGTTTTGCTGCCGACCTATGTGGCACAGTGTCCCAACTTTCCGATGACGTTGCAGGAGATACTGCTTCGAGGGACGGCGGCGAAGGTTGATTCGGTTTTCCTCGAGGCGTATCAGCATGCGGATCAGGCTCTGCCAGTTCCGGGCAGTATCGAGCGATTCGAGGGTGGGTATAGCGGGAGTTTTGAGACCGGGGTTTTCCGGCCGGTTTACCACTATGACGTGGCATCGCTCTACCCGAGCCTGCTATTGCAGATCGGGAGGAATCCGGTGGGGGATGACCTCGGGACGTTCATCCCGACCCTCGAGCGGCTGCGGGCGGCCCGGCTGGAGTTCAAGCGAAGGGCGAGGGAGTCTACGGATCCGGAGGATGTGCGGGACTATGGGGCGCGTCAGGCGAGTTTCAAGATTCTGATCAATTCGTTTTACGGGTATCTCGGCTTTGCCGGGGCGCGTTTTGCGGACGGGAAACTGGCGGCAGAGGTTACCCGCCGGGGCCGGGAGCTGATCAAGCATTTGATTGGGGAATTGGGAGGGCTGGGGGTACGGATTCTGGAGGCGGACACGGACGGGATTTATGTGTGTCCGGATGGCTATGCAGGTGGACCGGAGGACCTGTTGGGGGATCTTTCGGCGCGGTTGCCGGAGGGGATTGATCTGGAGTTGGGAGGCGTTTACGAGGCAATGTTCTGCTACAAGGCGAAAAACTACGCTCTCGCGACGGATGTTGGGATGGTGGTGCGGGGATCGGCCCTGCGCTCGCGGGGTACAGAGCCCTTTTTGCGGGAGCTGACGAGGCACTATTTAGCGGAGCGGCTCGGCCTCGAAACCCGTTCGACGCTCGACCTGGTCGAGGAAATGGGAACCGAAATCGAGGAACAGCGGATGCCGGTCGAGCAGTTGGCGAAGGCGGAGCACCTCGGGATGTCACCGACGGTCTACCGGAGCGGGGTAGAGGCTGGAACGAAGACCCGGCGGGCGGCACTGGAGGCGGCCTTGGGGATCGAGCCGCTCCCGAAACAGGGGGATCGGGTGGCCTATTACCTGCGAGAGGGTGATCGGTCGGAAAAGGCGGATTGGCAGCGGGCGGTTCCGGTTGAGGCCTACGATCGGGAGAGATGTCCCTATGATGCGGGTGCCTATCTGAAAAAGTTGCGGGCTTGGGCGCGGCGGTTTCCGCTCGAGCCGGAACTGTTTTAGACCACGACGGCGGTAAGTTGAGAATCAGTTTTCTCCGAGTGTATCCGATTCGATATGACGCAGTTGAACGGTGTGAATAATCTTCGAACGGCGGAGGACGTTCGTGATGGTAACGATCCAATCCCCCTTAAAGACCCACTGCCCTTTCATGAGGATGTTGATGGCGTCGGTGATGGTGACATCGCGTTCTTCCGAGAATTCCATCAGGAAAGGTTCAACTCCCCAGATCATCGTTAATTGGCGAAAGAGAACCGGATTGTCGGTGAAGGCGAAAATCGGGGTATGGAGCGGTCGCAGCGAGGAGAGAAGCTGGGCAAGCTGTCCGCTGCGGGTAAAGACAAGGATGGCTGAATTTTCGAGATCGTCAGCGAGGACGGTGGCGGAACGAATCATCTTGTCTTTGGGAGTCTTGAGAACGAGTTCATCGCGTAGACGGCGTTCGGACTGGGCCTCAAGACGTTCGGAGATCCGCTTGAAGACGCGGACGCATTCGATAGGATATTCCCCGACGGTGGTTTCGCCGGAGAGCATCAGACAGTCAGTCTGTTGCGAGACGGCGTGGGCGACATCAGCGACCTCCGCGCGGGTCGGAACCGGAGCATTGGTCATCGATTCGAGCATGTGGGTGGCAACGATGGCGGGTTTGAAGCTACGGATGCACTTTTCGACAGCGCGTTGCTGAATGATCGGAATCTCCTCGTAGGGGCATTCGATCCCGAGATCGCCACGGGCGACCATTATTCCGTCAGATGCGGAGATGATCTCGTCAAGATTCGAGATTCCCTGCTGGTCCTCGATTTTCGCAATGATTCGGGCCTGGGAGCCGAGCTCGTTCAAGTAGCGGCGGAAGATGTCGAGATCATCGGCCTCGCGGACAAAGGAGAGGGCAAAGAGATCAATCCCCACCTCGACACCGACGGCGACATCGCCGCGGTCTTTCTGAGTGAGGCAAGGGAGGCTGACGCGAACGCCGGGGAGGTTGATGTGGCGTTTTGAGCCGAGTTTGCCGCCGATGGTAACCTCGCAGTGGATGCGACCTTCTGATTTGCCGAGAACGACAAAGCGGATCAGCCCGTTGTCGACGAGGACGGTATCACCAGCAGACAGATCATCGATCAACTTTTCGTAATTGACCGGAACACAAAGCGTGCCGTCGATAAAACCGCTGTCGTCGTTGACGGTCAGATCAATTTTTTGCCCTTCTTTGATCTCGACTGCGTTTTCGAGTTTGCCGGTGCGGATTTCGGGGCCCTTGACATCCATCATGACAGCGATTTCGCGTCCAACCTCGGCACTGACCTTGCGAACGCGGGCGACGATCGCCCGCGTCCAGTCGTGGTCGGCATGGGCCATGTTGATCCGACAGACATCGACCCCCTCGAGAATGAGCCGTTTGAGTTGTTCCTCGCTCTCGGTGGCAGGGCCGATCGTGAAGATGATTTTGGTGTGGCGGTAGCGTCGCGGCATGGTGTCGTGGATTTGAAATTAGGAAGTCAGTAGTATCGTTGAGTTGGCAGCAAGTCTTGTCCCAACTTGGATGTTTCAGAATCTTTTCCGGATTGAAACCGGGAAGTTTAGCGCGGCTTTCGAGATTCCGGCAGTCTGTTCAAGAGTTGGCGTATTTCCGAGACAGGGTAGTGGAACGATTCGGGAGATCATTTCCGTCTCCCGGCAGGAAGCCAAAACGTGAAGGACGTTCCCTGCGGGGTTGAGTGGTTCAGGTGGATATCGCCACGGTGTCCGCGGAGAATGCTTTTAACGATAGCCAGCCCGAGACCGGTGCCGCCCTTGCGGTGGGTGAGGAAGGAATCAAAAATCCGGGGTTGAAGGTCGGGGGGGATTCCGCCCCCGCTGTCCTCAATTGTGATCTGGACGCGTTTTTCTTTTTTAAGGACGGTTGTTTCGATGCTGAGAGAACCGGGGCCTTCGATCGCCTGAACGGCATTGAGGATCAGGTTAAGGAGGACTTGTTGGATTTGTCCGCGATGGGCGGAAACGATCGGCTCGGTCGGGGCGGGGTTGTAATTGAGATGAATTCGGCTCTGATAAAGTTTGATTCGAACTAGTTGAAGGGTCTCGGCGATAACGGTGTCGAGATTGAGGGTGCTGAATTGCCCGCTTTTGGATCTTCCGTAGGTTAGGAATCGGCTGGCAATCTCTTCGAGTTGATCGAGTTTCTCGCGAATAACGCGGATATCCTGCAGGCGCATGTCACCCTCGGGAAGGTCGAGTTTGAGGGAGTTGAACAGTAACTTGATGACCGTGAGGGGGCTACGGATCTCGTGGGCGAGCTCGGAGGAAAGTTGACCGAGGGTCGTGAGTTTTTCGTTTCGGCGGAGAATTTCCTCGGATTCGAATATCCGGCTGTAGAGGCGGCTGTTCTCAATCGCGACGGCACCAAGGCTGGCGAGAGCAGTGAAGACCTGTTTCTCGTCGTTGTTAAAGCGGTGGGGTCGGCGAGTATAGGCATTGAGAATCCCGATAATTTCTTTTTCGTAAACGATGGGGGTCGCGAGCATTGAGGTCAGCCCGAGGTTCTGGGTGAGGTCGACAAAGTGATGTTCCTCGGTTTTGGCGAGATCGTGAACCTCGACCTGTTTGCGGCGACGGATCCCGGCACCGATCGAGCTCTCGTCAATATGAAGATCCTCGTGATATTCGAATCTGCCATCGGCAGTAAAAAGGGAGTGAAGGCGGAGGACGCTCTCGTTGGGGCTGAGGATGAAGAGGGCGGTAGCGTCGCAATTCATGAGGGCGCGAGCCTCTTCGGCGATACTGTCGAGGACATTGCCGAGTTCTTTTTTGGACACCACCTTCTGGCCGATCTTGACGAGTAATTCCATCTGTTTCGCACGGACACGGAGTTGGCGAAGAGCCCAGATTTGTCCGATGACGCGGGATGCTTCACGGGTCAGAAGGGTGATAATCTTGAGATCGTCGGTGGTGAAGGCATCAGGACGGTCGCTGTCGACGTTAAGCACCCCGATTACCTGGCCCTGATCCTCGAGAGGGACGGCAATTTCGGATCGGATGCCCTCGCGGATTTGAACGTAGCGGGGATCCAGCTCGGTCCGGGGGACAACCAGCGGGCGGTGATGAAGAGCGACCCATCCAGTGATCCCTTCGCCGAGAGCAAGCGCAATCGGGTAATCAGAGGGAGGGAGACCGCTGGCGGCCTCAATGACCAGTCTCTTGGTATCCGGATCAATCAGGGAGATGGAGGCACTTGAACCACCGAGGACGGAGACAACCGTGTTGAGGACGAGGGACAGAGCCTCCTTGGGGTCTTCGGTTTTTCCGACGAGACTGCTGATCCGGTAAAGCGAATCGATCAGCGAAGAGGCATCATCGGAAAGTGGTCCATTTTCGGGCATCGCAGGACGGAGTCTTGCGACCGATAAAAGGATGACAACGCAATTAGACGGATCTGGTTGACAGAACCCTCGACAAGATGGACGGCGAAAGGGGTCAAACCAATGTTTCATGATTTTTGAATTGCCTTGGCCTTA
>CAZFLQ010000049.1:0-5009 GCA_964519935.1 uncultured Puniceicoccaceae bacterium
CTCACCGAGCGAGAGCATTTCCTGAATCTGTTTTGAGGTCATGACTCGCTTCCTTTCGGTGGCAGCGGTGAACCACTGGCGAAGTTTTCTTCGATGAACTGCTCGACTTCCTGATACCGGAAGAACTGTGAGCCGATGAAAAGCGAGCCGTCCTCGGTGTTTTTAAACTTTTGGACCCAATTCCCATCTCGATCCGCCAGCGGTATATCCTCCGCATCGATAGTCGCCTCCTCGTAGAGGTCGAGAACCCGGAGATCGTCGAGGATAGGCTTCTTTTTCAGTGCGAGTTTCTTTCTGCCATCCTTGCCTTCGAAGCCCAAGTTCGTGAGCAGGCCACGCGCGAAGACGACATGATCGTGCGCGAGAATCCAACGAGGTTTTTTCAGATCGATTGCTCGGCGTATCTCTTGGTGAACAATAGACGGTTTCTCCGGCTTCTTTGGGTCCTGGCCGCTGCCGTAATAGGGAGTGATAAGGCCAAGAAACAGATCGCACTTGTCCACAGCGGCGAGACAGTTCTCAAAAGCGGTGCGATCCGAGCGAACCGGCACGGTGCCTTTGTGGGACATCCAGACCTCGTAGCCATAGCTAGTGAGCAAGGTGTAAACCCGATCCAACAGTTCTTCGATCCCATAAACGGTCGAAGAAACGAGGACGGTGAGTTTGGACTTTGCTTTGCTCATTTCGCAGAAGCGGTGAGGAGAGTTTGCAACGAATCACCGATTTTGCGCGTGCTTTGGCATCGGAGTTTTGACGGAAATAGTGGCCATTTTTTCCGTCAAAACAAGGTTCATTTTTTGGAGGAAAGAAGGGTATCCAACATCTGCCGGACGGCGGCGAAACTTTCCAGCCAACCCGACAGCGCAGAGGGAAAGTTGTTGGTACGATAGTCCCCGGTCTCTTCCCGGACAACGAAGCTTTCCCCACTGACATACAGCGGGATGCTCAAATTCCCGTCTTTGGCCCGGATCTCCTCGATGGGTGCAACGCAGGTGAAGGCCGGCTCCTCTTTGAAGTCCCGATACGCCTCGACGACGCGCACAAGGTTGTTGTCGGTGAGGAAGCTCTGGGCGCGTTCGCGGGTGACCTCGTTCACCGCGTTGATAAAGAGGATTTTGCCGCGCTGGGCCTCGGGGTTCTGCGTGCGGCAGACGACGACGCAGGCTCAGACATCCTGACCTATCCCCGAAAATACAGTGATTGCGACGGAGAGCGGTGGAAGTGGGGTCAACCTGATTCCAGGATTGGAGAAGACTTCATCAAACTCGACAGCCTGCACTTTCGTGGCACCCAATGTATGCGACCGCTGGGGGGTGGAGAGGATTTGGGGCAGGCGAGCGTGAGGCTGGCGAGGTACGATCCGCTACGCTGGTTCGAAGCGCGGGTGCGCGAGCAGGATGCTCCCGTTACTGTAGGGGCGCCGCTTGCGGCGGTCAAAAGGTGGAGATTTTTAATTGTCGCTGATGCGGAGTTTTAATTGTCGCTGGCTAGGTGGTCAACGTCAACGATCTCTGACCTCCGTGGTTCCGTCTTGGGGCACGGCTCTGGGGGTGGTGCCCCCGCCGGGACTCGAACCCGGATTAACAGTTTAGGAAACTGCGGTTCTATCCATTGAACTACAGGGACAATTTAGAATCAAGAATCCTGGTTCAGCGGGGCTTTTTCAATCTCAAAACATCCATTCGCAGACGTCACTGATTTGTTTTGGGGACGAAACTCCGGGAGAAGAGCGGGTTAGATGATTCCGTAGGATTCGATCGTCGCAAGGACCTCGGTTTGATCTGCGGTATCGGTTGAGGAGCCGGCGAGGAGATCGGCAAAGCGGTGTTTGTGAATGTTGCGGCGGAGTAAATCGAGGGCTTCGTTGACGGCGCGTTGTTTGACCGAGGCGCGTGGGGCGGCGTGGTAGAGCCGTTTCGACCACACGCCGGAGGGTGAGGCGGTGGCGACATAGATCGTGCCGACGGGGTTGTGGGCGGTTCCCCCGCCAGGTCCGGCGAAACCGGTAACAGCAAGGGAATAGTCGGCCCCAAAGCGCTCGGAGGCACTGGTCGCCATGGCGACGGCACATTCGGCACTGACAGCCCCGTGTTGTTGAAGGATGGGTTCGGGGACACCGAGAATTTCAATTTTGGATTCGTTGGTGTAACAGACGAGTCCGCCTTTGAAAACCTTCGAGGCACCCGGGATGTCGGTAAAGGCACTGGCGCAAAGTCCACCCGTACAGGATTCGGCGATCGCGAGGCTGCGTTCCCAGCACCGCATTTGCTGGACGAGGACGCCAGCGAGGTCGGTTGCGCCGTACGCGAAGAAATCCTCACCGAGGAGGGTGCGTGCCTTGTCGGCAAGATTCATAAGGGCATCGGGCTCAATTGAGGGATCGAGACGGTTGAGGCGGACATCGACGATCCCGTTATGGGCGCAGAAAGCGAAATTGATTGCGGGGTAGCTTTCGATGAGGTTCTGAAGGCGGGTCTCGACTTGGGATTCGCCCGCTCCACAGGTCCGGAGTTGAATCGACTCGACGCTGCGGTTGAAGATGCCGAGATCGCGAAGGAGGGGGACGACGCGGTGTTCGAACATCGGTTCGAGTTCCTGGGTCGGTCCGGGGAGGTTGAGGATGGCACAGTGATCGAGTTCGGTGAAGAGACCGGGGGCGGTTCCCCAGTCGTTGCGGAGGACGAGACTGGAGGGTGGGCGCTGGGCCTGCCGACGGTTGTTCGGGGACATCGGACGGCCCATCGCAATGAAGCGGTCTTCAATTGCCGCGATCACCTCGGGATCTTCAATCGACTTTTCCCCAAGGACATGGCAGAGAGCCTCCCGCGTTCGGTCGTCGACGGTTGGCCCGAGTCCGCCAGTGGTGATGACGATGTCAGCTGCGTCGGCGGCGGTACGGATGGCAGCGGCGATTGCGTCCTCAGTATCGGGGATGGCGGTGGCGTGGGTGATTCTGCCACCGTGAAGGTTAATCTTTTCGCCCAGAAGGGTCAGGTGTGAATTGACGCGGGTTCCGTTGAGAAGTTCATCCCCGATATTGACAATCGCAAAGTTGGAGGGTTTCGGCATGATGGAAAGTAAATGGTGGCAATGAGTTGGGGAAATTTTAGTTTAAAAAAGCCTTCTTTCGCGATAACCGCAAGCCTCCTGACCTTATTTGACCCGTATATCTCACGGTTTAGGGAAAGGAGACGGTGGCGATGAGCCGTGGTGTTGATCCGTCGTTGCGTTCGGCGATCCGGGAGAAGGTTCGTCACTTGCCGCACCGGCCGGGGGTCTATCTGATGAAGGACCGACTGAACACGGTGGTCTATGTCGGCAAGGCAAAGGATTTGCGGAAGCGGGTGTCGACCTATTTCCAACCCTCGCGTCGGCAGATGATCGCTCAGCCGAAGGTAAGGGCGATGCTCGACCTGATTGCGGATTTTGAGATCCACGAGACCCGCTCCGAGGCGGAGGCCCTTTTGTTGGAGGGCAGCCTGATCAAAAAATACCGGCCTCGCTACAACACTGACTTTACAGACGACAAGCGGTTTTTGCTGGTGCGGATGGATCCGCAGGAGGAGATCCCGGCCTTTCGTCTGGTGCGGAACCAGTTGCCAGACGGAGCGGTTTATTTTGGCCCGTTTGCGCAGTCGGGGATGTTGCGGAAGACGCTTTCGGAAATGCGCCGCCTGTTTGGAGTGGTTCTCGCGGATGCGCGTCCGGTACCGTTGGGGGAGGGGCGGTTTCGGTTGTACGACGACATGCGGCAGGAGTTGTTTCCGCATCCGAACGAGGTAACGCTGGAAGTTTATCGAGAGCGGTTGGCGCGGGCCTGTGATTTTCTGACCGGGAAAACCCGCGAGGTGCTCGAGGAGCTGGAAAAAAAGATGCGGGAGCGGGCGGAGGCGCGGGAATACGAGGAGGCGGCGGTCCTGCGCGATTCGGTCGAGGCCTTAAAGCGGACCCTCGCGCAGACTCGGAAGTTTCGTCGCGATCCGGTGGTGAAGCCGACAACCGGACAGACTTTGGAACGGCTGGGGGAGGTTCTCGGGTTGGAAGGGCCGGTCCGAACGATGGAGTGTTTCGATATCTCGCATATTTCGGGGAGCTTTACGGTCGCATCGATGGTGCATTTTGAGGACGGGAAGCCGGACCGGAGAAAGTACCGCCGGTTTCAGATTCGGTCGTTCGAGGGGAATGACGATTTCCGGGCGATGGAGGAGGTTGTCGGGCGGCGGTATCGACGTCTGGCGGAGGAGGGCGAGGCCTTTCCCGACCTCGTGGTGATCGACGGAGGGCAGGGTCAGGTCAGTTCGGCGATCCGGGCATTCCTGATCCTCGACCTCGAGCCGCCTCCATTGATCGGGTTGGCGAAAAAACGGGAGACGATCATTTTTCCGGACAACCGACCGGGGTTGAACCTATCCTTCCACGATCCGGCTTTACGTCTGCTGCAGCATCTACGGGACGAAGCCCACCGGTTCGCGAATTCCTACAATGCGGAGCGCCGCAGCCGGAAACTGCGGGAATCGGTCCTCGATTCGATGCCGGGACTGGGGAAGGTTCGGAGGGATGCGTTGATGGAGGTTTTCGGGAATTTCCGGGCACTGGAGGCTGCCTCTGAGGAGGCAATCCGGGCAGTTCCCGGTATCGGACCGAAACTCGCAGCAGAAATCCGGAGGTATTTGGATAAATTGAGGGAAAAAGATAAAAATAGTATTTGACGGATTCGTCACTTTTAGCGAAGGTGTTGATGTTACCGAGTAACAAGACTCCCAAAGAGACCTGTAAAGGTAGATTCATGACTCCCAGACCGCCCCGGCAACCCCGGGGCGGTCGTTTTTTTGGGCGGTGGGAGGGACACTTGTTTGGGAAGGTGGGAAGGTTGAAGGTGGGAAGGTTTGAAGGTTGAAGGTGGGAAGGTTGAAGGTGGGAAGGTTTGAAGGTGGGAAGGTGGGAAGGTTGAAGGTGGGAAGGTGGGAAGGTTGAAGGTGGGAAGGTTTGAAGGTTGAAGGTGGGAAGGT
>CAZFLQ010000049.1:5109-17415 GCA_964519935.1 uncultured Puniceicoccaceae bacterium
GGAAGGTTGAAGGTGGGAAGGTTTGAAGGTTGAAGGTGGGAAGGTTGAAGGTGGGTGGGGCTTTTCAGACGGTGGTTTCGAATTGTTCGGCGCAGAGGCGGGAGTAGAGGCCTTCGCGGGAGAGCAGTTCGCGGTGGGTGCCGGTTTCGAGGATTTTCCCGGATTCGAGGACGACGATTTTGTCGGCCCGGCGCACGGTCGAGAGGCGGTGGGCGATGACGAGGACGGTGCGGTCGCGGGTGAGGTTGTCGAGGGCGGTCTGGATTTTCCGTTCGGTAATGGTGTCAACGCTGGCGGTGGCCTCGTCGAGGATCACGAGGGCAGGGTTGCGGAGGAGGACGCGGGCAATCGTGAGGCGTTGTTTCTCACCCTGGCTGAGACGGATGCCTTTTTCCCCGATGTTGGTGTCGAGGCAGTCAGGAAGGTCGCGAACGAAGTCCCAGGCGCAGGCGTTTTCGAGGGCGGTGATAAGATCGGGTTCGGAGGCGTCCTCGCGGGCGAGGAGGAGGTTGTCGCGGACGGTTCCTTCAAACAAAAAGGGGTCCTGGGCCACGTGGCCGATCCCTTGATGGAGGGATTCGAGATCGAAGCGGCGAATATCGATCCCGTTGTGGAGGACAGCACCCTCAACGACGTCGTAGGAACGCATCGCGAGATTGGCGATGGTCGATTTGCCCGCCCCGGTGTGGCCGACGAGGGCGGTGACCTTTCCGGCATCGAGGGAAAGGTTAAGGTTTTCGATGACGGTTCCCCGCTCGGGGTAGTTGAAGCTGACCCCGGAAAACTCGACCCCGATAATCCCGGTGGGGTAGGGCACGGCGTCGGGGGGAGAGCTGATCGCATCCGGTTCGTCGAGGATCTCAAAGACCCGGTCGCCGGAGGACCGGCCGGCGGAGAGCATGTGGTTGAGCCCGTGGAGCTGTTCAAGGGGGCCGTAAAGGAGGGTGGCAAAGAGGAAGAACTGGAGGAGGTCGCCGTAGGAGAATCCGGGGGTTCCGGAGAGGATGAGGTAGCCGCCGACTCCCAGAACGGAAGTAACCCCGAGGTTGGTGACAAATGTCGTCCCCGGGCGGTAAAGAGCCCAGCGAAACATGGCGCGAAGGGTGCGGGTGCGGAGGTTGGTGGCGCGGTCGTGAAAGCGCCGCACCTCGCGCCGCCCGATCCCGAACGAGGTGATCAGACGGTTGCCCTGAATATCCTCGACGAGGAGAGCGTTGAGATCTCCGGCAGCATCGCGGACGCCCCGCCAGACTTTCCGGGATTTTTTGGCGTAGATGACCCCGGTGATGAGAAGGATCGGGACGGGGAGAAAGACAAAGGTTGCGAGGAGCGCCTGCTGGGTGAAGAGGATGATCGAGATTCCGGCGATCATGAGGGTGGAGCGGACCCCGATTTCGGTCCCGTCGAGGAGGGCGCGTTCGACGTTGGCGACATCCTCTATCACCCGCGAGCTGATTTCGCCGGAACGGCGGGCGTCGAAGAAACTGATCGGGAGGCGGAGAAGCTTTTCGTGGAGATCCCGCCGCATGTCGTAGAGGACCTTTTGTTCAAGGGTGTTGTTGACCATGATGCGGAGGGCGTTGAAGACCTCGGCCGCGAAATAGAAAAACGCGATCAGGGCGACCCCGCGCCAAAGGGCGGCGGATCCCTCCATGGCCTCGAGCCCGTTGACGACCTTGCGGATCTCGAGCGGAATCATGATCGTCGATGCGACCATGAGGACGGCGAAGACGAGGGTGATGGCAAAGAGCCATGGATAGCGCAAAAGGTAGCCGCCGACCCGGAGGATCGAATTTCGTTTTTCCGCTACCGGGCTATCGGGGGCGGGGGATGCTCCGTTTCGTCCGTCGATGTGGGTTTGACCCCGGGTGGGTTTGCCGCTTGCACTTGCTGATCTCACGATACAACTGATACTCAGAAAATGTCAGAAGAAAAGCCATTAGGACCAACTGGGGAGATCTGCGACGATCTCCCGTCGCCCTACATTCCCCATTCGAGCGGCTTGCTCCATCTGCCGCGCTTCATTGCGAAGATCCGCAAGCACCTCGCGGGGGAGCTGCCGAAATCGTACCAGCGCAATTTCCGGAAAGGGTTCGACGGGTTTCTCTGCCTCCACCTCGGGATTGAACCGGAGGACGTTGTGGCGGCGGTGCGGGATAGTGCCGACGAGGCGGATCTGGACCGGCGGCTGGACGCACTGTTTCCGGCCGATCGGAGGGTGGCAGTCTGGAACCGGAAACTGGTTCAGATGGGTCTAAGTGAGATGGGTCGAGCGAAGATCGAGGAGGTCAAGGAGACGATGGGGATCGCCCATCGTGACGAAATCCTGACCTTTGCGGATATGATTGAGGTCGACGAGGGACGACTGTAACTCTGGACGGTTTATGAAGGACTTTCTGAAGGTTTACGGGCTCTTTATTGTGGCGGCGATGCTCCTGATCGGAGCGGCGATTTACCTGATCCGCCCGGCACCGCCGGGGGTGATCCGTCTGGCGACGGGAGTCGAGGGGGGTGGCTACGACGGGTTTGGGCAGCAATACAAACGAATCCTCGAGCGGGAAGGAATCACGGTTGAGTTGGTCCGGACGAATGGTTCGGTTGACAACCTTGAACTGCTTTCGGGGGAGGAGGCGACGGTGGACGTGGGCTTCGTCCAGGGCGGACTAGCGAATCCGGAGGCTTATCCGCAGTTGCTTTCCCTCGGTGGGATTTTCCCCGAGCCAGTCTGGATGGTTCATCGGAAAGGGTTCGATGTCGATAGCCTCGAGGCTTTCGATGGGGTTCGCGCCTCGGTCGGGCCGGAGGGCAGTGGTACGGAGGCCCTCGCGCGGGACGTCCTAACGGCTTATGGGGTTTGGGACCGGATCGAAAGGGTGGGATTGAACGGGTCTGGAGCGGTCGAGGCGCTGAGAGATGGAAAGATTGATTTTTTCATCACGGTTTCGGCGGGATATATCTCGGAGATGGCCGGGCTATTGGCGGAGGGGGATGTCGAGGTCCTCTCCTTTCGGCGAGCGGAGGCCTTTCAAAAGCGATTTCCGTTCATGATCGAGGTGGGCCTTCCGGAAGGGGTGATCGATATCGCGCGAAATCTGCCCTCGGAGGACATCACCCTGATTGCCCCGGTGGCGAATCTGATTGTGCGGGAAGATTTTCATCCGGCCCTCGCCGAGCTGTTGGTCGATGCGGCGTCGGAGGTGCATGGACGGGCGACGGTATACCATGATGCTGGGGTCTTTCCGACGGCGAACTTTGCTGATTTGCCGCTGATGCCGACAGCGGAACGGTATTACGAGAATGGGCCCAGTTTTCTGCGAAAATTCTTTCCCTTTTGGGCGGCGAATCTGATCGCCCGGATTATCGTAATCATCATTCCGCTGCTGACCCTCCTGCTGCCGTTGTCAAAGATTTTGCCGGGGTTGTTGCGGTTCAGTATCCGCCGGAAAATCCTGAAATTTTATAAGAAGATCCGTCAGCTCGAGTATGAGGCGAGAATGCACCTCGGGGACTCCGAACGTAAGGAAAGTTCTCTTACGTCCATCGAGACAATGATCAGGGAGGTCGGCGAGCTGAAGGTCCCCCTCGGCTATGCGGATGACGTCTATCGTCTGCGTCAGCACCTCGAATTTGTCTTCCGGCTGATCGAAGCGGATTTCCGGATGACGGATGGGGAAGTCCGCTCGTTGGTCCGGAAAAATGGGTGAGGGCCGACGATGGGGCAGGATCCGAACGAGATTTTCGACGTTGTTGATGCAAATGACAATGTGATCGGTCGGGCGTCGAGGGCGCAGGTGCACGCTGAGGGCTGGCGTCATCGGGCGGTCCACATTCTGATGGAAGATCGGGGGGGCCGGACCTATCTACAGCGGCGCTCGGAGACCAAGGACAGCCATCCCGGTTGCTGGGATTCATCCTGTAGTGGACATCTCGATACGGGAGAGGGGTATCTGGAGGCAGCGGTGCGTGAGATCGGGGAGGAGCTGGGCCTCGATCTGAAAGAGGCCGATCTGGGGGAGGTTTTGCGGATTGAGGCACGGGAGGAAACCGGGATGGAGTTCGTGCGAGTTTACCGTTGCCGGACGGAGCGGGAGCCGGAGCCGAATCCTTACGAAATCAGCGAGGGGCGGTGGCTGGAGCGGTCGGAGATCGACGAATGGATGTCGCGTGAACCGGAGGTTTTTGCCCCTGCATTGGTTTATCTGTGGCGGTGCCTGCGACAGATGGAGGAAGCAGATGCAGCTGAAGGATGAGGCCGGGTTTTTCGGGGGGGCGAGGGCGGTCCGGCGGGTGTTGCGGATCCGCGACATCAGCACCTTGATTGGCAAGTATCTGATGCGGTATGGGACCCGGACGCTGGCACCAGCGGCGGCCCTGACTTTCACTCTGCTCCTGGGGAACAAGGCCCTCGGAGGCGGGGCACCGCGGGGGCTGCCGTTTACCCCGTTGGCGATTTCGACGGTTCTGATTGGGGTGGGTTTTTCTCTGAGGATTCTGCCGGCACTGTTTACGAATCAGCGGATCCTTTCGGTTGAGGCGCGGGGCTTCAATAACCTCGAAAACTGGCGGAAGGCGCGGATCGACGCGATCCTGCGGGTCCTCTGGGAGCGGGTTTTCCGTTACGAGGCGGCGATCGAGCACGATGAGGCGGCAGTCCAGGCGGAGGAGACCCTGATCGCCACGAGGTTGGGGGATTTCGAGCGGTGTTGGGAGGCGATGCCGGAGGATTTGCGTGCCTGGATGGGGAATTTGTCGGGGGCGGAAGCGGCCCGGCGGGTGGCATCCCTGCGGGCGCTCGGGGAAGGGCTCGAGGCGACCTTCGAGGGATTCCGGATTGATGCGACCCATGCGGTTCTGGAGCCGGTATCGGAGACCGGCGGACTCGCCGCGACGGGGTATGATCTGAGTTTATTGGAAGATTTTCTGGACGGGGCGCCCCTCCGGATCGGTGACGACAAGTTGCGGGAGCATTTTCTGGCGCACCCCTTGTTGGTGAGTGCGCGGCGGCGATCGGTGGCGGGGTATCGCCTTCCGACGGGACTGCGGGCGGGCCGACTGGCACGGGCATCGGGGCTTTATTACTGGGTCCAGCAGAAGAACCGCGATCTGGTTTGTGCGGCCTGGCGAAAAGCGGTTTGCCGGGAGGTCATGCTGGCGACGGCAAATGCAATCCGGCGGATCGAGGTCGATTATCCGGGGGTGTTAATCACAGCGCAAAGCCTCCTGCGACCGGGGGATGCGCGGAATGGATACCACACCCGTTTCGCGGGGTTGGCGGAGCGTTTGGAGGAAGAGGGGGCGGCAGTTTTCAAGAGGGTATTCGGCCCGACGACAGAGGAGGCGATGCGGACCTTTGACCGATTCGGATATCGTTCCTTGATTCGGGCGACCCGCCTGCGGGCCGAGTATGATCCGGACTATGTCGCGGGGACGATGGGCGAGTCCCTCTACGGCGATGCTCTCGCCTATGGAGGGGCAAAGACGGTCCTCGCGATGATTGAGGGGACAGCGGCGGATGTGCGGGAGCGAATCGGTAGGTTGGAATCGAGGAAGGCGTACCGGGAGGGTGCCGAAGGCTTGCGTTTGGTTTCGCGGGTAGCCTGCCACTTGGGGTGGTTTGAGCCGGAGGGTTACGATTCAGCTGCCCGTTCGCGGGTGGAGAGGGCTGAGGTTGCGCTGCGAGCGGAGCTGCGGGCTGTCCGGTTTCACCAGGCGCTCGCGCTGGTGGAGATCGAGGAACACCGTGAGTTGATCCTCGGGACGTTTTGAATGGGATAAAGGCCCTTTCGCGGTCGTCGGTGTTCTCACGCTTCCCGTCGTTGAAGGAAGGGCGGAAGCTCGACGCTGCCGGTTATTTTGCGGTTTGGTCCCTGATATGGATGTTGAGCGGCAGGGATGTCCTCTTGAAAAGGAGGGTAATTTTGTTCGAGGTTTTAGTTAAAAAAATTTGCGTATTAAACGCTTCGGGTCGCGAGTTCCGTATCCATGGGCTGAAAGCCCTTGAATACGATTCGTCGACTCACTAAATCTCGCGCTATGATACATACTGGTCTCTGTTCGATTACGTTCCGCAATCTCTCCGTTGACCGGGTTATCGCTTTGGCTCGATCAGCCGGTCTGGAGGGGATTGAGTGGGGTGGGGACGTACATGTCCCGCCGGGGGATCCTGAATTGGCGTCGGTGGTCGGGGAGAAGACCCGAGGGGCCGGTTTGCTTGTCAGTTCCTACGGGTCTTACTACCGTTGCGATCGGGAGGCGGGCGATTTTTATCCGGTTGCGAATACTGCGGCAGCGCTCGGAACCAAGGTAGTTCGGGTTTGGGCCGGGACCCGTGGTTCGGAAGAGGCTGACGATGCCTATCGGGCCGAGGTGGCCGATTGTTTGCGTGAGGCGGTGGGGATTGCCGAGTCCCTCGGATTGATCGTGAGTCTGGAATATCACGGGGGGACGTTGACGGACACGATGGAATCGACGCATCAGCTTCTCGGGGCGGTTGCCCGACCCGAGCTGCGCCTTTACTGGCAGCCACGTTCACACGGTACGAAGGAGGAAAACCTCAAGGAATTGTGGGCGGCGTTGCCCTACCTTTCCCATCTGCACTTGTTCCACTGGGGTCCCGGCGGATGGAGGGATCGCCGGTCTCTCGATGAAGGCCAAGCCGTCTGGCGCCAGTATCTTGAGGCGGTGCAATCGATTGGCGGGGAGCGCTTCGCCCTCTTTGAATTTGTCAAGGATGACCGGGAGGATCAATTGATTGCCGACGCTGTGACCTTGAAGGATCTGCTCGGAACTCTCTCCGACCCCGATAACGGTTTGGGTCTCAGCTGATGGTTCCCGGAGAGGCCTCCGCGATGGTCATGTGTCCAACGCGAGGCGTTTGAAGAAGGGGCGCGGAGTGGTCTTCGAGAGGAGAGGGTCACCTCATAAATTTAGCTTGCAAGATAAAGAAAGCTCCTTTTCTTTCTTAAAGAGCAAAATATGAATGACGATACCACACTCGACTTTTCGGTTGTGCGGGAGTTGCGGAAGCAAGCCGGCATGACCTTGGGGGAGGTATCTGCAAACACGGGAATCTCAATCGCCGGACTCTCGAAGCTGGAGCGCAACCAGACTATCATTGAATTGGATACGCTTTATCGTCTCGCGCGGGTGTTTGGCCTATCCGCGACCGACCTACTGGCTCTGGCGGAATCCTGTTCCGCGCACCGGAAGCGCGCCACCAAGTATCGTTCGGGCCCGTTCCTTTTTGAGAAGGTTGGATACAAAGGGCTGGATCTGTTCCGCGCCCGGGGCCGAACCGGAGAAAGCCTGTCCAAGCCTGAGGCCCACGGCGACGAATTTGAGATCTGCTGGGTGCTCGAAGGTTCGGTTAGAATCACTCTCCCGAAAGAACAGCACACGCTTGAGACGGGCGATGCTCTGAAATTCGACGCCGTGCTCGGACATAACTACGAAGTCCTGCGCGACTCCGAACTCGTGATTGCCCACGTCTCGAAAGCCCATCGTTTTTGATCCGGAAACCGCGCACACCTCGCCTTCCCGACGCCTTGAAACCACCTCAACCAACAATTTTATGATCGAACTCGCATCCGCCCCCCGAATCGAGGACCTGAAACCGGGCATTGAGCGCCTCTTGAACCTCGCCGAAACGAAGATCGCCCGGATCGACTCCGAATACGACGATGCCAAAGGCTCACCGGTTTTCACGGTAAAGGGCAAGTATACGACCCGTGGTTGGACTGAATGGACCGAGGGATTTCGCTACGGCATCTCGATTCTGCACTATGACGGAACCGGCAATCCGGGCAGTCTTGAATCGGGGCGGAATCGTACACTTGCGAAGATGGCGACCCACGTCAGCCACATCGGGGTTCACGATCACGGTTTCAACAATCTTTCCACCTACGGGAACCTACGACGCCTCCTTCTCGAAGGGCGCCTGCCGGCGGACGAATGGGAGCGTCACTTCTACGAACTGGCGATTAAGGTCTCAGGAGCGGTGCAGGCATCCCGCTGGACCGAGCGGGAGGGCGGCGGTTTCATTCATTCCTTCAACGGTCCGCATTCCCTTTTTGTGGATACAATTCGCTCCTGCCGGATCCTGATGGTAGCGCATCGTCTCGGTCACGTCCTAATGGGTGAGGGGGATCGTCCGATCAGCCTGTTGGAGCGTGCCTTGCGCCACATCGAATCGACGGCACGGTATTCGGTTTTCTATGGAGAAGGGCGTGACAGCTATGACGAGTGGGGCCGCACCACCCATGAAGCGATTTTCAATACCACGGATGGTGCCTATCGCTGCCCGAATTCGCAGCAAGGATACACTGGTTTCAGCACCTGGACGAGGGGTCAGGCGTGGGCTATCACCGGTTTTGCTGAGGAGTTGGAGTGCTTCGCAACAATTGACGACGGCGAGTTGGAGGCCTTTGGCGGACGCGCGGCGGTCGAGGCGATGATGTTGAAGGCGGCGAGGGCTGTATGCGACCATTGCATTGAGAATTCGCCGACCTGTGGGATTCCCTACTGGGATACCGGGGCACCGGGGCTGCACCAGCTTGGTGACTACCAGAACCGCCCGGCGGATCCTTTCAATGCCCATGAACCGGTCGATAGTTCGGCAGCTGCGATCAGTGCCCAGGGGATGCTTCGCCTCGGCAGGTACCTCAGTGCGAAAGGGCTGGAGGCCGAAGGTTCCCGGTACACCCGGGCTGGCTTGAAGATGGCGGAGACCCTCCTATCCGAGCCTTACCTTTCAACTGACCCTGGGCACCAAGGCCTGCTCTTGCACTCGATCTACCACCAGCCGAACGGTTGGGACCACAAACCTGATCCGGGAAAGGCGGCCTACGGGGAATCCTCAATGTGGGGAGACTATCATCTGATGGAGCTGTCGATATACCTCCAGCGCCTGATCGAGGAAAGACCCTACTTAACCTTTTTTGCCTGATACGCGCGATGAACGACCTTAACCGTCTTGCGATTCACACCATGACCACCAAACCGTGGGACTTGCCTACCGCTTGCGCCAAATATTCAGCTGCGGGGGTTCCCGGTCTCGGGCTGTGGCGGCAGTGGCTTGAGGGTCGGACTCTTGGGGAGAGCCGCCGTCTGCTTGATGATCACGGGCTGCGGGCTGTTTCATTGGTGCGGGGCGGTTTCTTTCCGCATCTCGACACGGCGCAGAAACAGGCCGCCCACGATGACAATCTCCGTGCGCTCGACGAAGCCGCAGCGGTCGGTGCGTCACAACTGGTTCTGGTGTGCGGTGCGAGGCCCGAGCTCAGTTTGAGGGAAAACCGACGCCAGATCGAGGAAGGGATTGCCTCTCTGGTGGAGCATTCCCGCGCCGTAGGGGTCAAGCTCTCGATCGAACCTCTGCATCCGATGTATGCCGATTGTCGGAGTGCCATCAATACAGTTGGGCAGTGTAACGACATGATCGACCGGATCGGCGACGATTCGGTCGGGATCGCGGTAGATGTCTACCACGTCTGGTGGGACCCGCGCCTTGAGCAGGAGATTGAGCGCGCCGGGAAGCGGATCCTTGGATTCCATGTCTGTGACTGGATCACCCCGACGACCGACTTTCTCAACGACCGGGGGCTGATGGGTGAGGGATGCATCGACAACCGGGGAATTCGCAAAATGGTCGAAGCTGCCGGTTTCGAAGGCCCGATCGAGGTCGAGGTGTTTTCGAACCGGCATTGGGCGGGGGATCAGGATCAGTATCTCGGCGATATTTTGGATGCCTATCGGAATCACGTTTAGCCGCAAAAAGGCGCAAGCGACGCAAAGTTGAGAAATGAATATGAATGATGGGCCAAAGAAGTTTCTGTTCGTTTTGAGGAGACCGGATCCGGGATCTAGCGTCATCAGATTTTTGGTTAAAACCCAGTGGCGTGAGATTTGCGAATTTTGCGCCCTCTTGCGGCCCAATGAGAGTATTTCCCTGAAAGAACAAATATGAAAACACACAAAGTAGGAATCATCATGAACGGCGTCACCGGGCGCATGGGTACGAACCAGCACCTCCTGAGGTCGATCGATGCGATCATCAAGCAGGGCGGCGTCCGGATCAGTCCGACCGAGTTCATTATGCCGGATCCGATCCTCGTCGGTCGCAATGAGGTCAAACTCAAGGCGCTGGTTGCACAGAGCAGCGTTGACAAGTGGACCACCGATCTCGGCAGCGTGATGTCCGACCCTGCCTACCCGGTCTATTTCGACGCCCAGAGCACCCTGCGGCGGTTTGGGGCCGTAAAAGAGGCCGCCGCCGCCGGCAAGCACGTCTACTGTGAGAAGCCGACTGCGATACGTGCCGAGGACGCCTACGAGTTGTATCGGGTTTGTCGCGACGCCGGGGTTAAGAACGGGGTGGTGCAGGACAAGCTCTGGCTTCCGGGCATGCTCAAGTTCAAGCGCCTCGTGGAGTCTGGATTCTTCGGAGAAATCCTTTCAGTGCGAGGGGAATTCGGCTATTGGGTCTTCGAAGGCCATACGGTTCCCGCGCAGCGGCCGTCCTGGAACTACCGCAAAGAGGACGGCGGAGGGGTGATCGTCGATATGCTCTGTCACTGGCGCTATGTAATCGACAACCTTTTCGGAAAAGTGAAGAGCGTGTCCTGTCTCGCGGCGACTCACATCCCGGAGCGGGTCGATGAAGAGGGAAAACCCTACCGCTGTACTGCCGATGATTCCGCCTACTCGACCTTCGAGTGTGAGAACGGCGTGATCTGCCATTTCAACTCCTCGTGGAACGTTCGGGTGCGCCGCGACGACCTTCTCACGATGCAGGTGGACGGGAGCAGGGGCTCTGCGGTGGTGGGCCTGCGCGATGTTTGGACCCAGCACTATGGTAATACCCCCCGACCCGTGTGGAATCCGGATATCCCGCAGCCGATCGATTTCTTTGGAGGTTGGCAGAAAGTCCCGGACCAGGAAACCTACGACAACGCTTTCAAGGCGCAATGGGAGCTTTTCCTTCGGCACGTCGTTCTCGATGAGCCTTTCCCCTGGAATCTGCTTGAGGGGGCTAAAGGAGTTCAGCTCGCGGAGTACGGACTGAAGAGCTCGGAAGAGCGGAAGTGGCTCGAACTGCCGACGTTGGAGGACTGAAGCATGAAGAACGTCACCGAGGAAGGGAATTCGCCATTGCGTCCAGTGGCGCTGGTAACCGGCGGGAGCCGGGGAATTGGCTTCGGCTGTGCCCGGCAGCTTGCGGGGGCAGGCTTTGATCTGGCGATCAACGGGATGCGCGAGGAATCCGATGTCGCGGAGTCGCTGGAGGAGCTGCGTTCGTTGAAAGCTGAGGTCCTCTACTGTCGCGGTGATATCGGTTCAGCCGAGGCCCGTGCCGGGATTCTCGATAAGGTGCGTGAGCGCTTTCAAAGGCTTAACGTGCTTGTAAACAATGCCGGGGTTGCTCCGAAGGAACGGAAAGACATTCTGGAGGCGAGCGAAGAGAGTTTCGATTATGTGGTCGGAACAAATCTGAAGGGACCTTATTTCCTGACTCAGGCAACCGCGAACTGGATGATCGAGCAGAGAGCCGGGGATCCGGAGGGGTTCTTTGCGATTATCAATGTCGGTTCGATCTCGGCAACGGTCGCGTCGGTTAATCGGGGCGAGTACTGCGTCGGAAAGGCCGGTGTGGCGATGATGACCACCCTATTTGCGACCCGTCTCGGGGAGTACAATATCCCGGTTTATGAAGTGCGTCCCGGTGTGACGAGGACCGACATGACAAGCGGAGTTGTCGGGAAGTATGACCAGTTGATCGCCGACGGCCTTTGTGTGACACGGCGCTGGGGGTTGCCGGAGGATGTCGGCAAGGCGGTCGCGGCTCTGGCATCTGGCCAGTTTCCCTACTCGACTGGTCAGGTGATGATGGTTGACGGGGGGTTGACGCTGCCACGGCTCTAGTATCCTGTCTCACAAATCCGCTTGTAAATGTTTAGTTCAATAATAGCCGGTCCATCCAGGGGTTTTGTCGGGTTTTCCAATGAACGCAGGCCTTTTCCCCATTTTCTGCGTTGCTCGTCGGTCACTGAGGTCGCTCAGCTCACTCCTCGCGCCTTGAAAATGGGAAAAATTCCTTGCGCATTTCCTAAGCCTATTTGCGAGACAGGACACTGGCTTGAAAACAGGAAACACGAATCCACAGAGTTCACAGAGGTGCCTATGAGGCTGTGCAGACGGTGTCCTCTGGCGGCGAAATTTAGCACCGGACGGTCGCTGCGGTCGCCGCGAGCGGCGCCCCTACAGGGGGCGATTGGTTGGCCGATCAGTCTTTTCTGGAGGGGAGTCTGG
>CAZFLQ010000050.1:0-17321 GCA_964519935.1 uncultured Puniceicoccaceae bacterium
GCACCAGTTTAGCGATTTCTCGCGCCTGACAACTCCTCCCATGTCATCTTTTGCCCCCAACGGCTCTCCTATCCACGCGTAAAGCCTCCCCCCGACCCAATAAGCGATTTGCCCCGTGTAGACCCGGCTCCACCCGTAGTGACTGTAAACAATCCCGTCGGCGTTCAGATTGGGCGGCCAGGTATGTTCGGAAAAATACCGATAACCATCCAGATGAGCATACTCGTCTGGATGCCGGTCAAAACGGGACTGCGCTGCCATCGTCGCTGCCAGAACCACCGGCACCACCCAGAGAAGGATTCGCACTTTAACCCATTGCCGGGTTCGTTCAGAGGAGGGGTCGAGCAAGACATCCACAAACCCTTCTGTCAGCCCCGATCATCGAGGTAAAGAAAGACCTTGTAGCCCCCGTCTCTGAAATAGGTGCTTTCGGGAAGCATCCTTTCGACGCCGACCGCAGATCACCCCGGGCGCGGTGCCCGTCCCTTGGATTCCGCGTCCTTTCCCGGTCAACTGCTCGATTTCGGATTCCGTTTCTTCCGGTTCTCCTTTTTTACCTTCGGCTTCGGATCATTGACCTGCCGGTCGCCCCTCCCATTCAGCAATCGAATCGCGAGAAACGTTCGCCCGTGCCGGTCAAGCTCAACATCTTTCAACCACCCCAACTGATCGTTCGATCCACCAAACTGTTCGATCGTTAGATCGCCCTTTTTCGGCAGATGGGCGCAGGCAATTTCAGTCTTTCGCGGGTCGATCACCCCAGCTTCAATCAAGGATCCGATAATCTGGACGGTAGGTTCAAATATCTCCCGTTTCCAGCTGATTTTCGGAGTTACCATCCCGTGCGCGGTGGCCTGATCCAGCGGCAGAAGTAGCGTCTGGCCCGTATCCAGCCTCGAGGGGATCAGCAGAACCGGGCGGCGTAGGTTTGCCAGCTCGAAGTGTTCATAAACGCGAAAGGGTGCGATTTCCTCAAAAGTATTCAGCGATTCCTCGGTCAGGACCGGACGGTAACCCATCCCGACACCACGGCTCAGAAGCAGAAAATCAAACAAGACCTGATATAGATGTGAGGCCAAAACGGATCCCGCTTGAGATACGCAATCGGACAGAATGGGCCCGAGCTGCAGAGCGACATCCGCAAAAGCACGTTTTTCACGCGATTGCACCCATCCGGCGGCACTCAGTCGGCGGACAAAACTTGTATCCTCGAGAATACGTTCGAACACACTTTTTCCGAAATACAAAACCTCAGCCTTCCACGAATTGGAGTTACAAAGACAATGCGATAGCAGTTGCAAATAGCGGGATTCCGGTGGTTCGCTGCCCCGTAGGATAAAGGGGCCCTTCGGCTCGTGACGGCCCCGTTGACGAATACTGTTTAACGGCCAGGCTTCATCAGCCAGTTCGCTCGGCTCGGTCGTGGGCAGCAAAGCGGTTAGCTTCTGGCGATAGGGTTTCCGACAACTGAAAAATCGAAATCCCACGCATCCGGCGGTCAGGTTCCACGCTTCATAGAGTGGTCTCTCCTCAGGCTGGACCCAGCCGAACTTCTGGGCCGTGAAATCGAGTATTTCGAAAACCCCAATCAGGGATCCTGCTTTCTCACGACCGCGCGTGCTCGGTGGGAATCGTGGGTCCCGGCGGTAGTGGTAGTTGATCTCAACCTCATTCCTCAGGATCAGCCCAAGGGGCATTGTCCCGTAGTCAAGTTCGGATGGAAGACCATCAAATACCCATTTCCCCTGACGGAGAATGGATTCGCCATAGGCGTAGCTCGCTTCAAAAAAAACGGGGCGATTCCGGAGCCCTCGATCAGAGGCACGTGCGATTTCTTGAGATAAACCGGAGTCAACCGAGCCAATCCGCTCCAATCCCTCTTCAAATCCAATTGGCCTCAAATCCACAATTCGATCCATATTTTACCCCTAAAATTACAACAACTTATTTATGGTGACGATTTTGACGAATTAATTGAACCTCCAAACGTTCTCTCAAATCTTCCGAGGTGATCGGCTTGCTCGATCTTGTCCAGAAACGTCCGGACGCATAGTTTTTAGACGGTTTCTTCAACCGATTATGAAAACGATACTATACTCAATCCTACTCCTTGCCTGGGGGACGTCAGTCTTCGCCCAGTTCGACCCACCGACCAACTATTACAGTTCTGCGAATGGCCTCACGGGCAGTGCCCTCGAAAACGCGTTGCACAACATTATCGACGATCACAATAAACTAAACTGGAACGACGGATCGCCGAACGTCTGGACAGCCCTCGAAGCGCTCGACCAGGATCCATCCAACTCGAACAACATTCTCAGCATCTACACCAATCGCTCGATACCCAAGTCCGCCAAGGACGGGTATGGAACAGGTGCCGCCTACGAGTGGAACCGGGAGCATATTTTCCCGAAATCAAAGGGATTCGACAATCGCTCGTGGCCAGCCTACAACGATCTGCATTCATTGGCCGCTTCGCAGGACAACGTCAACAACGCCCGCGGGAACAAGCCCTTCGACAATGGTGGTTCCCAAAACTACCAGGCAGTGGGTACGTCTCTTTGGAACCGAGCCGACTCAGACTCATGGGAAACCTGGGACAACCGCAAAGGCGATGTCGCTCGTGCCATCTTCTATATGGCCGTCCGTTACAGCGGGGACAAATCAAACGAGACCGATCTTAAGATCAGTGATCTCATCTCAGAGGCGACCACCGGCTCGAACAAAATGGCCAAGCTCAGCACGCTGATTCAGTGGCACCTGCAAGATCCGCCAGACACCCGCGAGCGCGAGCGCAACCACAAAATCTACACCACCTATCAGTACAACCGGAATCCTTTCGTCGATAACCCAACCTACGTTCAAGCGATCTGGGGTGGAGGCAGCAATCCTCCGACCGGCGGTAACACGCTGACATCCGGGCAGGCAGTTTCGGGTTCGATCTCCCAGGGGCAGTGGGTTCATTACACAATCCAACTACCCTCAAACGCAACCGGTCTGACCGTTGCGATGACCGGGACCGGTGACGCTGACCTGTACACGCGCTACAATGCCCAACCGACATCCAGTCAGTATGACTACCGCCCCTACATTGGCGGATCCAACGAGACGGTTACCTATCCGACAGTCGTGGCTGGAGGCACCTACCACATCAGTGTTTACGGTTATGCCACATCATCGACATATTCGTTGACTGCGACTGTTTCGACAGGCTCGACCGGTGGTGGTACACCTCCTTCGGGGAATTCTCTGACATCTGGACAGTCCGTCAGTGGATCCGTCGCTCAGGGTGCGTGGGTCTATTACACGATCCAACTACCCTCAAATGCAACCGGTCTGACCGTTGCGATGACCGGGACCGGTGACGCTGACCTGTACACACGTTACAATGCCCAACCGACATCCAGTCAGTATGACTACCGCCCCTACATCGGCGGATCCAACGAGACGGTTACCTATCCGACAGTCGTGGCTGGAGGCACCTACCACATCGGTGTAAATGGCTATGCGACCTCGTCATCGTATTCTCTCACCGCGACCGTCACAACGGGTACAACCGGCGGTGGAGGCACGCCCCCGCCATCCGGTGGAAACGAGATTGCCGCCTACACCTTCGAGAGCGGAAGTCAGGGATGGACCAATCCCGATGGAACCTACGGATGGCGGCGCGACAGTGGCACCACCCCATCGGGCAGCACGGGTCCAAGCGTTGATCAAACTCTCGGAACGACCAGTGGTTACCACTACTACATGGAGAGCAGCAGCAATCAAGGCCCCTACGTCTCCAGCAATCCGCCGAGTTACCTCGTCAGTCCCGACATCTCCGGAAGTGACCGTTCGGTCGAATTCTACTACCACATGTATGGCTCGACGATGGGAACGCTTCACCTCGATGTCTCGACCAACGGCGGTTCCACTTGGACATCGGTCTGGTCGAAGAGCGGTCAACAACACACCAGTATGTCGGCACCATGGACTAAGGCGACCGTCAACCTGGGTGCCTACAGCGGTACCATCAAGCTCCGGTTCCGCGGGGTTTCCACCGCCAGTAGCAGTGGATGGAAAAGCGATATGGCCGTCGACAGCATCCGTATCCTCGGTTCCGCCGATGGCGGCGGCTCCGGTGGAACGGCCCAACTCGTTCTCGTGCGTGCTCTCCCAAATCCCGATGGCAGCGATTCCTACGCCGAGGCCTTCGAAATCCGCAACGACGGCACCGCTACCGCCAATCTCAGCGACTATCGGGTTCGTGACAATTCGGGTAGCACCAATTGGGCGAGCCTGACGGGAACCGTTTCCCCTGGGCAAACCCGCCAGTTCGTCCGGACCAGTTCGTCCGACTTCATCCTCACGAACAGCAGCGACACCCTTCGTTTGCAAACCAGCTCAGGGACCGTCCTCGACAGCATCTCCTGGTCTTCTGCGGCCAGTGGTGTCTGGTATCAGTAGTAGGGTATCGGCATCCAAGGTGCCCTTCAGACAAGGTCCGGCCTACCAAAGGCCGGGCCTTTTTTTTGCAGATTTGCTTCAAATAACTGCAATCATCTCGGTCAGGACGTAGCCGAACTCCGTTCCAATTCGGAAACATTCTTCAGTCGATACCTGAGAGTTCTTTTCTTTCGATCCCATCTGGATTTCCATCAGAACCGGTATGAAGACCAAGGTTGTGTTTTTCGGGGTGATCGGACTTCTCGTTCTGATCGCGGTCGTCGCGGTCATTTGGAACTCGCAGGGTCCTCGGGATGGCTCCGCTTCCGAACAGGTCGAGCCGATCCGAAATACAGAAGCAAATTCTTTCAATTCTGTCCCAACCACGGATTCGTTGGGACCATCTGCAGTCGAAGAAACGGTACCGTCTCCCGTCATCACGGCAGCAGAAGACCCGACCGTAGAAACCACCGAGACTTCTACCATGGAAGAACCACAAGACGATTTCTGGATGGTGTCCGATTTGACCCTCGATATGTGGGACGGAGATCGCGAGTTAACCTCTCCGGAACTTTTTGAACAGGGAGTTCAGCTATTCAATCGGGGTAACGATCGAGAGGCTATGGATACACTCCAGCGTTTCCTCGATGTCAATCCCGGCAATCCGGAGACCCATCTTATTTTTAGCTATATCTACTTCGAGCAGGGAAACTACCCCGACGCCATCGAAGAAGCCAACGACGTCGTCATCGAGGCTCCCGGATTCGCCGCTGGTTGGCTGCAGCGCGCCCGGATCCGTGAAGCTCTCCGTGAATATGAAGAAGCCGCCGTCGATCTCGAACGCTACCGTGAACTCGCTCCCGATGAAACCACGCGCAACGGTGCCGAACGGAAAATCGCTGAACTGCGCAAGCTGATCGAGGACATCGAGAATCAGTAGTTGGAAAACACCGGAACATTCGGCTTAGATAACCGAATCCTCCCCCTCGGGATGCTTGCCCGGGTAGTCCAGGGTGTAATGCAATCCACGACTTTCCTTCCGCTGAAGGGCGCATTCGATCACCAGCTCGGCCACCTGGAGCATGTTCCGAAGTTCAATCAAAGAGGATTCCACCTTGAAATTCCAATAGTAATCGTTGATCTCCCGTGCCAACATCCGCACCCGCGTCCGTGCCCGCTCAAGGCGTTTCGTGGTCCGAACAATCCCCACGAAATCCCACATCGTTCGACGCAACTCCTCCCAGTTGTGGGCAAGGATGACTCGCTCGTCAGAATCCTGCACGTTGCCGTCCTGCCACGGTGGAAGATCGCCTTCGAAGGGCGCATCCTCCCGTAGATGGGCTGCTACTGACTCAGCACCACGGGCCGCCAGAACGAGTGCTTCGAGGAGTGAATTGCTCGCCAACCGGTTTGCCCCGTGCAGACCCGTGCAGGCCGCCTCGCCACAGGCAAACAACCCGCGCACACTCGTCCGACCGTCCAGATCTGTTCGGATGCCGCCACAGAGATAATGCGCCGCTGGCACCACTGGAATAAACGCTTTTGCCGGATCAATTCCCTTCCTCAAACAATGCGCCCTGATGTTTGGAAAACGCTCGGCAATTTCGTCCGCCGTTCGCGCGGTCAGATCAAGCCAGACATGCGGGGCCCCCGATTTCTTCATTTCCGCATCGATCGCTCGCGCCACAACATCCCTCGGTGCGAGATCCGCGCTCGGATGATATTCCCGCATAAAAGCCCGCCCCTTAAAATCGCGCAAAATCGCACCTTCGCCCCGAACCGCCTCGCTGATTAGAAAGCGCTCATTATCCATCGAATAAAAAGCGGTCGGATGAAACTGGATAAACTCGAGGTTGCGGATCTCCGCCCCTGCCCGCCATGCCATCGCAATCCCGTCTCCCGTCGCGATCGGGGGATTTGTCGTATATTGGTACACCTGACCGATTCCGCCCGTCGCCACGAGGATTGATCCCGCCCGAACTGTATCCACTTTTTCAGTACGGACATCGAGAGCATACAAACCAATCACCCGATTCTCTGCCCCATTCCCCTGCAAGCCGTATTTCTTGAGCTTGCGGGTGGTGATAAAATCAATCGCGATCCAGTGTTCACGCACCTCAATCCGGGGATGTGCCTCAATTCCGGCCAGAAGGGCCTCTTCAACCGCCTTTCCTGTCAGGTCCTGAACATGGAGGATCCTCCGCTTGGAATGTCCCCCCTCCTTCCCCAGCGAAACCCTTCCGTCCTCCAATCGACTGAAATCGACCCCCAGCCGGACGACCTCCTCGATCTGCGCGGGTCCCTCTTCGACGATTGTCCGAACCACTGCCGGGTCACACAGTCCATCCCCCGCCTCCAGTGTATCCTCAACATGCAGCTCAAAATCATCGCTGTCCGAGGTCACACAGGCGATCCCCCCCTGCGCGTAGTTTGTGTTCGATTCAGCCCGCTCCTTCTTTGTCAGGATACAGACGCGTGCCCCGCGCTCAGCAACCCTCAGAGCAAAAAAAAGGCCGGCGATTCCGCTCCCGATGACAACAACGTCCCAACGCTCTTCCGGGTCGTCAATACCTTGCACTCGAGTCCTTTCGTTCAAAGCCAAACATTGAATACGAATGACAACCTTTGCAGCTTTTGTCGAGCCACGATGCAATAAGGTTGCCCTCCGGCCACACCTGCAATTGGGTTTTGGATTCCAATTGCTCGGATGGCGGAATTGGTAGACGCACTGGACTTAGGATCCAGTGGCCGCAAGGCCGTGCAGGTTCAAGTCCTGTTCCGAGCACCATTCAATCTCAGGCAAACTACCCCAATCATCGACCCATGCCCCGCGACTTTCTTCTCGCCCTCGACCAGGGAACCACCTCGTCCCGTGCGATTCTCTTTGAATCATCGGGAAAGGTGCATTCGGTCGCGCAACGGGAACTCACCCAGTTCTATCCCCAACCGGGTTGGGTCGAGCAGGACCCGATGGAGATCTGGTCTTCGCAAAGCTCTGTCATGACCGAAGTTCTCGCCCGCGCCGGTATCCGCGCCCGGGATGTTGCCGCGATCGGGATAACCAACCAAAGAGAAACTGCGATTGTCTGGGACCGCCACTCTGGACACCCCCTCGCCCCTGCCATCGTTTGGCAGGATAGACGCACCGCCGGCTTTACCGACCAGCTTCGCGCCGAGGGCTTCGAGCCCGAGGCCCGCGATCGCACCGGCCTCCTCCTCGATCCCTATTTCAGTGCCAGCAAGTTCCGCTGGTTCCTCGATCATGTCGATGGCCTTCGCGACGCTGCCGAATCCGGGCGAATTGCGTTCGGCACTGTCGATTCATGGCTTCTTTGGAAACTCACTGATGGTGCTTGCTTCCAAACCGATGTCACCAACGCATCACGCACCCTTCTAATGAAGCTCGATTCTGGTAACTGGGACCCGGTCATGCTCGAACGTTTCGGAATCCCCATCGACAGTCTGCCGCAAATTCAACCGTCCAGCTGGGTTTTTGGCGAATGCACGATTCCAGCCGTCTCCGGGATCCCTATTGCCGGAATTGCCGGTGACCAACACGCGGCCCTTTTTGGACAGGCTTGCTTCGAACCGGGAATGGCGAAAAATACCTATGGGACCGGAAGCTTCCTCCTCATGAATACCGCCACCGATCCGGTCAAATCGCAAAGCCGCCTCCTCAGCACGGTCGGCTGGCAGGTCGGTGATCGGCGAAATTACGCCCTTGAGGGCAGTATTTTCATGAGCGGGGCGATCATCCAGTGGTTGCGCGACGGACTCGGCTTCTTTCGGGCCGCCCCGATGGTCGAGGCGCTCGCCGAATCTGTTCCTGATAGCGGTGGGGTTTTTCTCGTTCCCGCCTTCGCCGGGCTCGGCGCTCCACATTGGGATCCCCACGCTGGCGGGCTGATGATCGGAATGACCCGCGGCACGACCGATGCCCATGTCGCCCGCGCCGCCCTCGACGCAATCGCCCACCAGGTTTGCGATGTTATCGAGGCGATGGAACGTGATCTGCCCTTCAAAGCTCCCGAACTCCGGGTGGATGGAGGAGCCTCTCGAAACAATCTTCTGATGCAGATTCAGGCGGATTTGCTCGGTCGACCGGTCGTCCGCCCGAAGATCACCGAATCCACCGCCCTCGGGGCAGCATGCCTCGCCGGTCTCGCCACTGGACAGATTGCCAATCTCGATATCCTCGCAGATCAATGGAAAATCGACCGCATCTTTGAACCGAACGCACCCCGCCAACATATAGCCGACCAGCGCGCCCTCTGGAAACGGGCGGTCGAGAAATCATTCGGATGGAGACAGGGCTAGAGAGCCTCGTCATGCTGACGCTATACCGCATCCTCATCCCATTCATCCTGGTCCTTGCCCTGCCGTTCCAGATCCGGAAAATGTGGCGGCGCGGTGGATACCGCGACCATTTTGGAATGCGCTTTGGATCCGGATGGAGGCTCCCCTCAAAAACGAAAGAAGGGCAACGAATCTGGATTCAGGCTGTCAGTGTAGGCGAGGTCAACGCCACCCTTTTGCTTGTCAACCAAATGGCCGCGGTGGCCCCCAGCGCCGAGTTGGTCATCACGACGACAACCTCAACCGGCTTTGCGCGTCTTCGGGCGATCCAACCTCCGAACGTTGTCGCAATCGGTTACTTTCCGATCGATTGGTGGCCATTCACCCGTCGGGCATTCAGTGCAATCAACCCGGACAAGGTCGTCTTGTTCGAGGGTGAGGTTTGGCCTGAGTTTCTCCACGAGGCGAAACGCCGTAGAGTCGCTACGTTTCTGATCAACGCCCGATTGTCGGACCGATCTTTCCGCCGCTGGAGAAGATTCCGGTTTCTCGCCACAGGTGTCTTTGGTAAAATCGACCAGATTCTCGCGACTTCGCCCGAGGATGCCGACCGGTTCCGCGTCATCCTCCCTCGCCACCGTCCCGCCCCCACGGTCACCGGTAACATCAAATGTGATCTCCCCCCTCGGCCGCCAGATCCGCCCGAGGTCCTCCGGTCGATCGGCACCGAACTCGGAATCCTCGATCCGGATACATCCCATCTCCCCCCTGTGCTTTTTGGTGTTTCAACCTGGCCCGGCGAGGAATCCCTTCTCATCGATGTATTCAGCCATCTTCTCCCCACGATCCCCGATCTGCGCCTTGTACTCTGCCCTCGCCATGCCGAACGCCGGAACGAGATTCTTCAAATTCTTCGCCACGCGCCCTTTTCGTTTCACTTTAAAACAGGGTTCGGTCCCAACAAAGAACAGGAGGCCTCCGCCAGCTCGGCCACCATCGGCATTCTCGATACGACTGGAGACCTGTCCAGATGTCTCGCGATCGCAACCATCGCGGTGGTAGGGAAAAGTTTCCCGCCCAATCAGGGAGGGCAAAGCCCGCTGGACCCAGCCCAACACGCCGTACCAACCGTCTTCGGACCAGCCATGAGCAATTTTCGTTCGATCGCCGCATCTATGGTCGAATCAGGTGCTGCCATCCGTACCGATCCCGAACACCTTCCCTCGGTCCTTCAGGAACTCCTTTCCGACCCCGCCGCGCGTTCCCGAAAATCGCAAAACACACAGCGGTGGCTGAATGCCAATCGCGGGGCTGTTGCCCGAACGGCCAAAGCCCTCACAGCACACGCTGGACAAGCGGACTCTCCCCCACTTGACTGCACTGTTTCATGACGATTCACGATTGCTCGATCATCGTCCCGTTCTTCAACGAGGGCCCCAACGTCGATCCGGTTCTGGATGAAATTCTCCGAACCTGTGCCGGTGCCGAGGTCATTGCGGTCGACGACGGCAGCTCGGACGATACCTGGCAACGCATCTGCCGCTTTGATGGGGTCCATGGACTGCGTTTGACCGCGAATCGTGGGCAATCCGGGGCAGTCTATGCTGGACTCCAGCACGCGACCCGACCCCTTTGTGCTCTCATCGACGGCGATGGACAAAACGATCCCGCCGACATCCCTAATCTCATCGCAGCCCGCGAAGCGGCCGGAACCGCCGTTGCCTGCGGATTCCGCGCGACCCGCAAGGATACCGCCAGCCGTCGGATTGCCTCGAAGATCGCCAACCGGATCCGCCGCCTTTTCATCCGTGACGGGGTCCGCGATACCGGATGTTCCCTCAAGGTTTTTCCCCGTGAGGCGGTCGCCCTCCTCACTCCTTTCAACGGAATGCACCGCTACCTCCCTGCGGTCTTTACCAGGGCCGGGCTCAGCCTGACCGAGGTCGCTGTCAACCACCGACCACGTCGCGAGGGAATTTCAAAGTACACCAATTTCGACCGTGCCCTCCGCGGCGTTTACGATCTCATCGGGGTGGGCTGGCTCCTTCGCCGACAGGTCTTTTTCCCACCTCTCGAAAACCACCCCGCACTGACCCAAAAGACCTCTTCAGGTCCCGAAACCCCTCCGAATTTTTAATCATGCACGATCCTATCTTTGTTACCGAATTCTTTGGAACTCCCTGGTCAGTCACTCCCTGGAAGCTAATCGGCTACCTTGGTGTCTTTCTCTTCGCGGGCCGCTGGGTCCCCCAATTGATCGCCTCACGTCGCAACCAGCGGGTCACGATGCCGCGGATGTTCTGGTATATGAGCCTGACAGGTAGTATCTGCCTGCTCAGCTACTTCATCTGGGGTAAAAACGATAGCGTCGGGGTCCTCCAAAACCTCGCCCCTTCCGCCATCGCCCTCTACAACCTGATTCTCGATGTCCGCAGCGGTGGCGACTCGAAACACCAAAGCGAAGCCGCCGAGGCCGCCCGCCAAAATAACCCAACGGTCTGAGGGTTCTCAGGAAACAACGTTGATCGGATTTCCCGCAAGGAAGGCGCGAAGGTTCTCAACTGTCATATCGAGGAGCCTCTGCAACGTTTCGTCTGCCGCCCAGGCGATATGCGGCGTTATCACCGCCCCCGGAACACCGAGGAGCGGATTCTCCGGATCCATTGGCTCTTTGGCGACAACGTCTGCCCCATAGGCACCGAGTTGTCCGCTTCGGAGGGCGTTTGCCACCGCCGCCTCGTCCACCAATCCACCGCGTCCGGTGTTGATCAGAATCGCCCCGCGTTTTATCCGCGAGAGGGACTCGGCGTTGATCATCCCGGTCGTCTGATCGGTCTGCGGGCAGTGGAGCGAGATCACATCAGCCTCCTCAAAAATAGTTTCGACCGAAGCAAAGCGGAAGGGTCGATAGGAGGGAGCGTCGCGGGGAACCCTCTGATTTGCCAGTACCGCCATTCCCATTGCATGGGCCATCTCTCCGAATCGGCGCCCGATTGTCCCGAAACCAATGACTCCAACCGTCTTTCCCGCCAGTTCGACCAACGGCTGATCCCGAAACCAAAAGTGCTCTGATCGGGTCCAGGCACCCTCGGCGACCCGCGCCGCGTGATGCCCGACACGATTGGTTACCTCCAGCAACAGCGCCATCGCGTGCTGCGCCGTCATACTCGAACTGTATCCGGCAACGTTACAGACCGTGATTCCGCACGACCTCGCCGTCGCCACGTCAATTACATTGTAGCCGGTTGCCAGCGTGCTGATCAGCCGAAGCTCACCCGCGCCCTCCAGAACCGCCGCCCGCAACGGGACCTTGTTTGTCAGGACGACCGAGGCATTGCCTATCCGCCCGGCAATCAGCGCGTCGTCCTGATGCCCGGTCACGCGATGCAAAACAACCTCGCCCAACTCCCGAACCCCATCCCAGGCGGCATCCGGCAGATCAATCGTTCCTGCGTCAAGTACTACAATTTTCATCCTCCCTACCTCATACCTGCCGATCCGAAAAACAACCCCGAACTGCATCGATCCGGCAGCTTCAGCCGGTCGTACCCGCAACCCCTGGCCTCAGAACTATCGGGTCTTTCACCGCACGTCCCAAGCTCCGGCGGTGAATCTTTGCATTGTGTCGAACATCGACCGGAAAGGCCTTTGCAAAATACAACCGCTCGATCCCTCCGAGAAGATCCGGGAAAGCCGTTCGACAATCGTTGATCGCCCCAATGATCTTCTCCCGCTCCAACCCCCGGGGAATTGCGCCACCATCCGCCTCCACCACCAGCGACGCAACCCCATCGCCGTCCACCACCAGCGCCGTCCGAAAAACTCCGTCCAGGCGATTGAATATCGCCTCACAGCGATCCGTATCCAGAATCTTTCCACCCCGGTCCGACACCCGCTCGGCCTTCCGACCGCAGAACCAGAGATCTCCGGCCGCATCGAGGTAGCCGATATCGCCCATCCGATGCCAGATCATCCCCTCCTCATCACGAACTTTAGCCGCCGCCGTAGCCTCGGGAAGACCGTCGTATTCCCTTGTCACGGTCGGTCCCGTCACGACGATCTCCCCGGCTTCCCCCGTATCGCAGGGTACGAAATCGCCCATTTTCACAATCGGTTCATCCGTCGGCCGCATCACCCGAATGGATACGCCCGTGACCGCCCGTCCCACACAGGTTCCCGCCCCCACTGCGGTCAGGGGACCTGTCTCGCCGAGAATGCGTCCTGCCTCGATTGTCGCCACCGGCAGGCATTCTGTTGCCCCGTAGGGGGTCTCAATCCGGGCATTGGGGGCCACTTGCGTCAACCCTTCGAGGACCCGCACCCCGACCGGTGCTCCCGCAATCAGGATCCGGCGCATATCGGGTAACCGCCCTCCCGAGGTCTCACACTCTCGCACCAAATTCCCCCACAGGACCGGGCTTCCAAATGCATTCGTCACTTTCCAGTCCCGCATCGCCGCGACCACTTTTGCCGGATCCGCCTTCGCCGGTCGGGACGGGTTCATCGGCGGGACGACCGTCACCATGCCGAGTGCCGGATCAAAGAGCGAAAAAATCGGCAACATCGGAAAATCGATTTCCCCCGGCTCAATCCCGTAGGTCTCGCGGACCAGATCGACCTGCGCCGCGAACATTCCATGGGTGTAGACCACGCCTTTCGCCGGCCCCGTCGAACCGCTTGTGAACAGAACTGCCGCCGTGTCGTCCGGTCCGATCGATTCACGTTCGGTTAAAATTCTGTTTCCCGCCGGGACGCGAACCCCGCCCGCCTCCACCACCACACGAATCTGCGCGGAACGAAAAGCAGCCCAAAATACACGTGCAATCCAATGCGCCATCGGAATTCCCACCAGTGCATCCGGTCGCGTGCGCCGAACACAGTTCAAAAAACTGCGCAGCCCCATTCCCGGATCAATCACCACAGGCACTGCCCCCATTCCCAACAAGGCAAAATTCAGAGCAATCAAAGGGACACCCATCCGAACCATCACGAGAACCCGCGTCCCCTTTCGAACCCCCTTCGCCGCCAACACCGTTCGCCACTTGTCCACGATCAACCCGAGGTCGCCATAGGTCAGGCTTTCCGCCCCCACGGTCGGATTCCCCAGATCGGGGACGACCACCGCCAGTTGCTCCGGACTCTCCAACAATCGCCGATCAAGGTAACCGGATACGTTCAGAAAGGCGCTCCCCGAAGCCTTCAACCCGAACCCTCCGCTTTCAGGACAGCCTCCAATACGGGAACATCCGCCGGCGAATCAATTCCCACCGTTTTTCCCTTTGTATCCAAAACACGAATACGTTTTCCAGCCTCGATAGCCCTTAATTGTTCGAGCCGTTCGGATGCTTCCCACCCGCTTTCCGGCAAAACGCCAAATGCCTCGAGGAAATCGCCCCGGTAGGCATAGACCCCGATGTGCCGACGTGCCTGAACCTTCTGCACCCAGGCATCGTCCGGTCGGGAGGTTACCCCCCTCCGATAAGGAATCGGTGCCCTTGAAAAATAACGCGCCCACCCTTCCCGATCAACCAGAACCTTGACCTGGTTCGGGTCCAGAAAATCATCGGCCGTCTCAAACCGCCCCGCGAGGGTCGCCATATCGGCTCCATCCCGGATCGCTCCGATTAGACCCCGCAGGGGCTCAGCTGCCACCAGCGGCTCATCCGCCTGCACGTTCAGGACAATCCCTGCACCAATAATGCGATTTGCCGCCGCTATCCGGTCCGTCCCACTTGCCAATTCAGGGTCGGTCTCGATCGTCCGGTAGCCGAGATCCCCCAAAATTCCGGCCAGTTCCGGACCGTCGACCGCGAACCATAAGGGCACCTCCGGCAACGCCTGCGCCACCCGCTCTGCGGTCCACGCCAACAAAGGGCGTCCCAGAACCGGATGGAGCAATTTTCGCGGAAAACGCTCGCTCGCCAAACGACACGGCACAATGACCGCCCACTCCTTCAAGTCGATCGGGATCGAATTCATCGGGACTCTCGATCCGCCGCTTCGTCAATATCGAGGTCCAGCCCTTCGAGATCCTCCGGTGTCAGTGACGAGATCTCGAAATCCTCCAGCGAACCGATACTTGAAAAATCACCCAGCCCGCCGATCGACTCAAAATTATCCAGTCGTTGTTGCTCCGCGTTCAATCCGGCGCTCTCGATTCCGGTCACCTGAAAACCACGTTCGGTCAAGACGCGACCCTGCGGCGTTCGCGCCAGAAATCCCTCCTGGATCAAATAGGGTTCATGAACCTCTTCAAGTGTGGTCGGTTCCTCCCCGACCGCGACCGCCAGTGCCCGTAACCCCACCGGTCCTCCCTTGTAGTTAACCGCAATCGTCCAGAGAATCTGCTTGTCGATCTCATCGAGCCCATGGGCATCAATCTCCAGCAGTTCGAGAGCGTCCCGCGCTACTTTCCGGTCGATCTTACCGCCCGCTCGTTGCTGCGCAAAATCCCGGCTGAAGAGCAGGAGATTGTTACCGATTCGCGCCGTTCCCCGCGAACGTGCCGCCAGCTCGATCGCCCCCGAACCGTCCATCTCAATTCCCAGAACCGCCGCACTGCGCATCAAAATTTCCGTCAGCTCCTCACGCGTGTAATAGTTTAACCGTGACCGCAGGGTGAAGCGACTTCGCAGCGGCGCGGTCAGCATTCCTTCCCGGGTGGTTGCCCCAACCAGCGTAAAGGGCTGCAAACTCAGGCGAACCGACCGGGCATTCGGACCTTGATCAATCATGATATCGATCACGAAATCCTCCATTGCCGAGTAAAGATACTCTTCGACAGCCTTCGGTACTCGGTGAATTTCATCGATAAAGAGAATGTCCTTCGACTCCAGGCTCGTTAAAAGCCCCGCCAAATCAGCCGGTTTTTCAATTACGGGACCCGATGTGACCCGCACGTTTACCTCAAGCTCGTTCCCCATGACGTGCGCCAAGGTCGTCTTCCCCAAACCGGGGGGACCCGACAGAAGTATATGGCTCATCGCCTCTCCGCGGCTTTTCGCCGCCCCCACCATAACTTTGAGCCGCTCGAGAGAACGCTTTTGACCCGTAAAATCATCGAACGACTGGGGCCTTAAACTGCGTTCTACCAAAGCGGACGGAGACGAGGTCGAAATCGGCTTGGGCTTAAGGGCTTTAATGCGGTCGAGACTGGCCATGAATGTAAGGAGTTGATACCAACGAGGATGAGCACAGCAAACATTTCTCCCGCCTGCAAACCCATAGGACAACCGAAAGGTGCAATTTGTAACAATCACTCACCAAGAGCGTTTCCCTGCGATCTTCCCCTTGCGATGGACTCCGGATTGATTCAAGTGATTGCTATGCTCTCTTTCAAAGACTGGCTCACCGCGCTTCTCTGCATCGGATTCGTCAACGTCGCCGGTGCCCATTTTCCTTCGAATTTCGACGCTCCTCTTCAGACCGTCGCTTTCGGTTCGTGTAATAAAGACGAACTCCCTCAACCTCTTTGGCCAGTCATCGCGGAGAACGAACCCGATCTCTGGATCTGGGGCGGAGACAACATCTACGCGGACTGGTATCAGCCTCCCGGACAGGCGCGACAGAGCTTTGTTGTCAACCGGGACTGGGTCTCCACCCGCTATCAGGCTCAGTTTGATCGACCCGACTATACCGAGTTCCGGGAACGATTTCCGATTGTCGGCACGTGGGACGATCACGACTACGGACGGAATAACGCGACCTCCAGCTACAAACTCAAAGACGTCACCCGCGATCTCGCCCTCGAATTTTTCGAGGTCCCAAAATCCGACCCCCGCTGGTCGCGAGAGGGCCTCTACGGCGCCTACGACTTCGGGCCTCAAGGTCAACGCACCAAGGTCATCCTGCTTGACAATCGCTACTTTGCCTCCAGCCGCAAAGCCAGCGACCCTGACCTCCTCGGTGATGCCCAACGCAAATGGCTGGAAAAGACCCTCCGCGAATCCGCAGCCGACCTTCACCTTATTGTCAGCGGGACTCAGATTCTTTCCGCCGATCACCGCTGGGAAAAATGGGCCGACTACCCCCGCGACCGCGCCTGGTTGATCGATCAGATCGCCGCCAGCGGCGTTGTCACCGTTCTCATCTCCGGCGATCGCCACATTCATGAAATTTCCGTCCTCGAGGACCCGCGGCTCGATTACCCCCTCGCGGACATCACTTCCAGCGGTCTCACCCACTCCTGGGACTCGTTCCCGGGGGAACCCAACCGCCTCCGCCACGGTGAGGTCTATAACGGTCTCGGTTTCGGAGTCATCCGGATCGATTGGTCCGGCAAATCCCCGTCCGTTGAATTGGAAATCCGTGACCCCGACAACCGCGTCCGCAACCAATTCACGGTTAACTGAAAGTACCTGGGGCGGGACTCGAACCCGCACATCCGAAGATAGTGGATTTTGAGTCCACCGCGTCTACCAATTCCGCCACCCAGGCTCGGAAAGATAAAAGAGTGAAAGCCCCCCTCGCGATTGTAAATCCCAAAAACTATCCGAAGCCCCTCAACCGTGGGGAACCACTCGCACCAAAGATGCTCTCCACGCATCACAAGGCGGACTCCGCCCACCGAGCCTCTCAGCCCACCGCACCTCTGTGTC
>CAZFLQ010000051.1:0-16476 GCA_964519935.1 uncultured Puniceicoccaceae bacterium
GGGATTTGCAATCCCTTTCCCCCACGCCCCCCCCGCCGACCCGCAAGATGCGTGTCACTACAGTGCCCACACGCTTCCAGCGTGTGGTTTCCGCCCTCTATGGAGAAGGGATTTGCAATCCCTTTCCCCTTCACCCCGCCCCGCGCACGTGATTTTTGTTGTTTCGCCCCCCTCTTCAACCGAATCTCCCTCCATGGACCCACGCTTCTTCTGGACCGCGCACCTCGTCGGTGTACTCTTTGTATTTCTCGGCCTCGGTGTCCTTTACGTTTGCGCCCTGCGTCGTGAAACCTCCGGGCTCGCCTGGAAAACCGGGAACATCCTCAACGGCACCGGCTTGCTCCTGACGATCCTCTTCGGATTCGCCCGCATGCATTCCGTCGGTTGGCCCCTCTGGGGATTCGCCAAGCTCGGCCTCTGGTTGGTCCTCGCCGCCGTCCCCGTTTTGATGAAGAAAAAACCCGTTTTTGCCCCGGTCGGTCTGGCTCTTGCTCTCGCCTCCGGGTCGATCGCAATATACCTCGTCTATTGGAAGCCCTTCTGATCCTTGCACGCATTTGATGTAACTGGCGCGGCCGAGGCACGGCTCTGCGACGGGATATCCGAACCTGCCATCGCCGCGATTTCCGCCGCTCTCGCCCGTACTTGTTTGGAAAGGACCGTCTTTCTCGTCGACCGCCACCAACGCGCCGCCGAACAGTGGGCCGAAGATCTCGCCCTGATGCTCCGGCTCGGAGGGCGCGAAGCTATTCGCATCCTACCCTTTCCCCAGTTGCCCGAGGAAGATCCTGAAACCTTTGACACCTCGACCGAGGACGGCGATTGGGACCGTAACGCCCTCCTTACCGCCCTCACCGACGACGCCAGACTCCGCCACGACAACGCCTCCGGCAACAGCCTGATCCTCGTCCCGACCACTCCGCGGGCCCTCACTCAGGCGGTTCGCGATCCCGAAAATTTCATCCGTAGCCGGATCGAACTGCACCCCGGAACCATTCAACCGATCGCCGCTCTCGTCCAGCAAATCGAAACCACCCTCGACTATGACCGCGAGGCCGTCTGCGAAGCCCCCGGCCAATTCGCCGTCCGGGGCAGTCTCCTCGACATCTACCCGACCGGGGCGAACGCCCCCGTCCGGATCGACTACTTCGACGACGAGATCGAATCCATCCGCACGTTCGACCCCACAACCCAACGCTCCGATGCCCGCCTCGACCGGATCGTCCTGACACCCCGCCGCACCGTCGCGGAGAGCGACGGGGCATCCCGACGAAACACTCACCTCGCTGCCTACATCGCCGACCGACCCGCCCTTTGGTTCCTCCGCGAACCCGGACGACTCGCCGCCGAAAACCCCTCCGCCCTCCTCGCTCCACCCGTCGGGTCCGCCCGCCACCAGTCCTTCATCCCCTTCCGCGAACGCCCCGCCTTCTCCCGCGACCGCTGGTTCGGCCTGACCGCACACGATGACAACCCCGCTAACTTTCCCGAGTCGATTCCCCGGACAACTTACCAAACCGAACCCCTCGCCAACCTCCGCACACTCCCCGATCTCGAATCCGTCGGTAGCGACCGGATCAATATCGAGTTCGAATCGCGGATCGAATTTCTCCGCGAAATCGCCCAACGGATCAACGCCGGGTGGCATCTCGAGATCTTTTTCAACAACGATGGGGAGGAGAACCGCTTCCGCGAAATCGTCGCCGACGACCCCTCCCTTGCCCCCATCGCCAACCGCGCCGTCTTTCGCCGCGGTTCCCTCCACGAGGGCTCCCTGATCGAGTTCCGGAAACCGGTTGCCCTCTCTGATAACGTATCCACAAAATGGATACTTGCGACCGACAGTGAGATCTTTGGACGCTACCGCACCCGCCTCAGCGGCATCGAAAACCGTCGGCGCGCACACCACAGCGAGGTCGACCGGCTCCTCGATTTCGCCGACCTCGCCGACGGCGACTACCTCGTCCATCTCGCCCACGGAATCTGCATTTTCCGGGGAATTGAGGCCGTCCCGATCGACCGCCGGGATCCTCCCACGACCGAGGAAATGATCGCCCTCGAATTCGCCGACGGCCTCCGCATCCAGACGCCCTTCCGCGAATCCCATCTCCTTTCACGCTATGTCGGCTTTGCCAACCGTGCCCCCAGGCTTGGCAAACCCGGATCGGCGAACTGGCGCAAGGCCCGCGAAAATGCCGAACGCTCGACCCTCGATTTCGCATCCCAGCTCCTTCGCCTCCAGGCCAAACGCGACCTTCTCCCCGGATACGCTTTTACTCCCGACACACCCTGGCAGCGGGAGTTCGAGACCGCCTTTCCGTTCCGCGAAACCCCCGACCAGCTCACCGCCATCCGCGAGGCCAAGGAAGATATGGAACAGGCCCGCCCGATGGACCGGCTGCTCTGCGGTGATGTCGGCTTTGGCAAGACCGAGGTCGCCATCCGCACCGCCTTCAAGGCCGTCATGGACGGCAAACAGGTCGCCATTCTCGTGCCCACCACCGTCCTCGCCCAACAACACTACCAAACCTTCCGCGAACGGATGGCTGATTTCCCCGTCACGGTCGAAATGCTCAGCCGCTTTCGAAAACCGGCTCGCCAACGGGAAATCCTCCGGCTGACCGCCGAGGGCCGGATCGATATCCTCATCGGGACCCACGCTCTCCTCGGCAGACAACTCCTCTTCAAGGATCTCGGCCTCCTCGTCATCGATGAAGAACACCGCTTTGGCGTCAAACAGAAGGAGACCCTCAAACTGATCCGCGAAAATGTCGACGTCCTCAGCATGAGTGCCACCCCCATTCCACGGACCCTCTATCTTGCGCTCGCCGGGGCGCGCGATCTTTCCGTCATCGAGACCCCACCCCGTAACCGCCGTCCCGTTCAAACCTTTGTCAAACCGTGGTCCGAAAAGCTCATCCGGCAGGCCATCCGCTTCGAGCTCGATCGCGGCGGCCAGGTCTTTTTTCTCCACAACCGCGTCCAGTCGATCGACGCCAAAGCCGAGGAACTCCGCCAACTCGTTCCCGAGGCCCGGATCGGCGTCGGCCACGGGCAGATGGACGAAAAACTCCTTGAACAGGTTATGCTCGCCTTCACCCGCGGGGAATACGATGTCCTCCTTAGCACCACCATCATCGAATCCGGACTCGATATCCCAAACAGCAACACCATGATCATCGAAGGGGCTGACCGTTTCGGACTGGCCCAGCTCTACCAGCTCCGCGGTCGCATCGGCCGCTTCAACCGCCAGGCCTACGCCTACCTCCTCCTCCCCCAAAAAGCGCCCCTCCTCGACCCCGCCCGCAAACGCCTCGAGGCGATTCGCCAAAACACCCGCCTCGGCGCCGGCTACCGCATCGCCATGCGCGATCTCGAACTCCGTGGTGCCGGCAACCTCATCGGCAGCGAACAGAGCGGCACCATCGCCGGGGTCGGCTTCGACCTCTACTGCCAGCTCCTCCGCCAATCGGTCGCCCGACTGCGGGGCGAACCCGGTGCCAGCGCCATTCGTGCCCAGATTCGTCTCGATTTCATCACCACCGGCAGCGGCCCGATCACCCAACCCGATGCCGGGGCCTCCCGTATCACCGGCGAACGGCGCGGTCCGACTGGCCCCTGCCTCCGCGCAACCATCCCCGAAGACTACATCAGCGAAACCCGACTGCGCCTCGACCTCTACCGGAAGCTTTCCATTGCCGCCACCCCCGAAGCCGTTCGATCCATCGCCGAGGACATCCGCGACCGCTTCGGACCGCCCCCCGAAGGTGTCGAAGCCCTCATCGGGATAACCATGATTCGCACAACCGCCGAACAAAAGGGAATTACCACAGTCGAAGTCTCCGGGAATAACATCTCCGGCCGACGCATCCGCGACGGTCGGGAGGTCCCCTTCCGTCCGGCTTCCCGCTTGACGCGAAAAAACCCCCTACCTAGGCTTCGCGAACTTTTTTCCCTCGTCCAAAGAGATTCATGAATCGACTCAAAGCACTTTTCCTCATCGGCCTGCTTGCTCCGTTTGCAACCTTCGGGCAAGCCCTCGAACCGGCCGCTGAGGATCTCCCGACGGTTCTCCGCGCTGGCAACCGAATTGCCGCCAAGGTCGAGGGGAAAATCATCACGGTCGAGGAAATTCGCCGCGAAATGGCACCCCTCATGCGTCAGGTCTACAGCGGCTCCGCAACCACCGCCGAGTTCCATGCCAACATCCGTGCCCTCACCCGCGATGTCCTCCAGAACCTCGTGGATCGCGTTCTCATCGTAAAGGACTTTCGCGACCGTCAGTTCTCGATCCCGAAATCGTACATCGAGGGCGAATTCAACCGCGTCATTCAAGACGATTTCAACGGCGACCGCTCCCGATTTCTCACCTATCTAAAGAGTCAGGACCAAACCGTTCGCGACTTTCGCGAACAACTCGAAGAGAAAATCATTGTCGACGCGATGCGCCAACAGATGCGCCGATCCCAGGCCGAGATCAGTCCCGAGAAAATCGAAGAGTATTATCGTAAAAACATCACCTCCTTTGAACAGGAGGCCGCGATCCGTCTTCGCCAAATTGTCCTCGTCCGCAAACCCGGCGAGACCGATGACGAACTATCCGCCCGCGCCGAGTCCATTAACCGCGAGCTCATCGCCGGCACCGACTTTGCCGAACTTGCCCGTGAAAAAAGTGAGGACGGGATGGCCCGGCGGGGCGGTGACTACGGATGGATCCAGTCTGAGGATATTCGTCCCGATCTCTCCGAGATTGCCTTCGCCCTTACACCTGGGACGCACTCCGATCCAATCCTTCTCGACAACGCTGCCTTCATCCTCAAAGTCGAGGATAAACGCTCCGCCGGACCCAAACCCCTGACCGATGTCCTTGAGGATATCGAGCGTTCAATTCAGGATGAACTCGCCCGCGAAGCCCAAGTCCGCTGGCTGGAACGCCTCCGCGAAAAGGCATTCATTGAATACTATATTTGACCGAAGCCCTTGACTTTCCATCACCTCACTGAGAAAACCAGCAAAACCATTCTACCTCTATTACAATCCGCACCCTTACCAATGCAGCGTTTTCTCAAGTTCCTGCCTCTCATTCTGGTCTGCCTCCTTGCCTTCGGGTGCAAAAAAAAGCCGCCCCTCAATCCTGATGCAACCGTCATCGGGCGCCCCGACTCCCCCTCGCGGGCCGACTTCATGGCAGGTGAAGAACCCTTTGGCCTCGTCGACGGTCAGGAACTGAGCGGTTTTGGTGCCGGTGACGGGCTTGCGGGACGCGACTCCATCTTCTCAGGCGAGGGAGACCGCAACTACTTCTCCCCCGTTTTCTTTGATTTCGACCAGTCCATCGTCCGCTCCCAGGATCGCTCCCTTCTCGACGGGGTCGCCACTGAACTGATGCAAAACCCGAATTTTGCCCTCCTCATCGAGGGGCACTGCGACTGGAAGGGCACCACCGAATACAATCTCGCCCTCGGCGAAAGCCGTGCCGGCGCGGTCCGCGATTACCTCGTCTCACTTGGCGTCGATCCTTCCCGAATTGAGACCAAGAGCCTCGGTGACCAGCAGGCAATCCCCGATGCCGGCCCTGAACAACGCGCTCAGGATCGTCGCGCTGACCTCGTCCTGATGCAGTGATGCGGCTTTTCCGCAGGGCCCCGCGACTCCTCTGGGCATTCACCCTGATCGGAATTGCCGGTTCAGTTCCAGCCGAGGTTTCCGAACTTAAGCTCATCCGCCACGAATACATTCCTGAATCCGAACAAATTCGGATCTCCGAATGGTTCACCGGACGGGAAAACCCCGGCCGAAGGCAATACCTTCGGTCCCGCCCGGACGCTCGCTCAGGCTACTACTTCGTCATCAGTATACCTGCTGCCGTTAAACCCCTTCTGGACGCCGCCGAAACGTCTTTCCGCATCCGTATCTACCCCGGTGAAACCCTCCGCCCTCTTGAGTATCAATTTCCTTTTCCCGAATCCGCCCAACCGTCCCGACCATTTTATATCGGCCTAACCGGGACCGATTGGCCCGAACCCAACCAGCTTCCGATCGCATGGAAAATCGAACTTCTCGGGCCTGATCCGGCACAAACCACGCTTGCCTCCTGGCAGAGTCACCTTTGGTCCGACCGGGAGTGAGACCAAAAATTTCCCCCGTTTAATCCAACCAGTTGACATCCAGTCCCAACCTGAGTCTGATGCATCTCACCTGAATGATACCGAAAGCTCTCATTGTCAGCGGAATTCTGATCACAGTTGCCGCCATCGGTCTCTGGGCCTCCGGCGGCTTTCACACCGGATGGAGCCAGGATAAGGTACCTGTCCAGAAGGTTGACCCCATAACCGAGATCGAGTACACCGAATATGAAGATCGCTACGTTGCCGGAATCGAGGTCCTCATTGGCGGCATTATTTTCGGCGATGTCCTCCTCCTCGGGGGAATCTTTTTGAACCGCAGATCCAAAAAACAAAACTCATGAACACATCTATCCTCAAGTCCACCCTGATCGCTTCGATCACCCTCAACGCCGGCCTCATCGCCGCCCCCACATCCTTCGATTTCAAAGACCCCAAGGGGGTGAACCAAATTTCCTTTAACCTCGACGCACCGCTCGAGGCGATTAGCGGAACCGCCAACGGCGTCTCCGGGACAATATCCTTCGATCCCGAAAATCCGGACGCAACCACCGGTACGATCACCGTCGATGCCACCACCCTAATCGTTCCGAACAACTCCATGCAGGACCACATGCACGGCGAAGGTTGGCTCGACACCGCCACCCACGGCGAAATCTCCTTCGAAGCTGCCGACTTCACCGTTGACGAGGCCTCCGACAAAAAGATTACCGGGACCGTCACGGGCACATTCACCCTCAAAGGTGTCTCCAGGGAAATTTCCGCCCCCGTCACCCTGACCTATCTTCCCGGAAAACTCGGAGCCCGCACCAACGGCCAAATGGAGGGTGACCTTCTCGTCCTCCGCTCAACCTTCACTATCAACCGCAGTGAATACGGCATCAAGCCCGGCCAAAACACCGACAAAGTTGCCGAGGAGATCGTCCTCTCCATGGCCATCGCCGGCTACTCCCCCAAAGGCTGATTCATAAACCGACCTTTTCCCCCAAAAACCTCCGCCCCCATGACGGAGGTTTTTTTTACCCCTCCGCCCCCATGCCCCCGCCGACACGCAAAACGCGTGGCGCTACAGTGCCCACACGCTTCCAGCGTGTGGACCCAAACCCCAATCCCTAACCAACGTCACCCCAAAAGGTCCCAACCGCCGATTCCTCAATTCCAATCCACCCGGTCTGGCGGATCCGGCAACTGTGCCATCGGATCCTCCCGGACAAGCACGTCCTCCGCCTCCCCGAGGGTCGTATCAACAATCAGATCCGCCCAAAGATCGCTGTCATGCGGCTTCTCAAAAATCGATAACGTGATCGGGCGACGGATCCACGATTCGACCGTCAGCTCGTCCTCGAGCTGTCCAGCACTCCAACCCGCGTATCCCATAAAACCCCTGATCGTGATTGAGGCATCCGAATCCATCAGATCCTCGGCCTTCTCCCGGGATATTCCGAAAAACATGTTGAAAAGCTTTCCCGTCTCATCCCACTTCCAGGCCGCCAGGATCAGTTGATCCTGCTGAACCGGTCCCCCTTCGAAAACCTCGACCGCAGACAATCGATCCAGCCCGTGCCCCGGAAAAAGCTCCCCCAGCGTTTTCCCCGATGGCCGGTTTAAAATTACCCCGAGTGCCCCGTTGTCCTCCGAATGAGCCGACAAGAGAATCACGCTTTGGGCAAAGTTTGGGTCCGATAGATTCGGATGCGCCAACAGCAGCGATCCCGACAGCTGAACGCCCCCATCCTCCTCCATCGGGTCAAAATCCCCGTCAAATTCTTCTTCGAATGATCCCATTAGCCATCAGACCTAACACCGATGCCCAATCGATTTCAATCCATCAGACACCACTTCGTTCCTCCCCCGGAAAGAACACTACCCTTCCAGCTTCCGCACCACGATTCCCGACTCTCCCAAGAGCTCTCCCGCAATTGGATCGTTCCGGTAATCGTGCAGATAGACAATCTCGCTGATCCCGCTTGCGGCGAGAATCTTTGCGCAGTTGATGCAAGGGTAGTGCGTCACATAGGCCGTCGCTCCACCGACGCTGACCCCCCGGCGGGCCGCATCCGCGATCGCATTCTGTTCGGCGTGGACCGTCCCCTGCTCATGCTCGTCACGGATCCGCGAAACGTGCGGAACTCCCGGCAAAAATCCATTGTAACCCGCCGCAACGATCCGGTTCGGATGATCTCCCGCCGAGACCAGAACACACCCCACATGCAACCGCTCGCACGGTGACCGGCTCCCCATCAAAACCGCCGTCCCCATAAAATATTCATCCCACGATGGACGTAGCCCTGCCACCGCCGCCTCCAGCCGGACCGCCAGACTGTCTTTTGGTTCACCACTCATCCCGGAACCTCCCTGTCATCGACTGCCCCACCCGTCAAATCGGCCTGCTCCCGCAGAATGCGCTCAACCACCGGCAGACGAATTCGCCGCTGTCCCGAGGGATCGCGCTCCAGGTAGGGATCAACCGGTGCCTCCGGCATCTCCTCATCATCCGGATCGGGCTCGATCTCGTCAAAAAACAGACTCAGGCGCCGCGGCGTCTCCGAAAAAAGAATCTCCGGATGCCGCCGACGTCCTCCTTTTTGGACCAGATCCACCTCACAGGGGAGGCATTTCTTCCGGAACGACTCCTCGTATTCCCGCATCCAACGCTCGGCAACTCCATCCCGACCCCCCAACAAAACTGTATCAGAAAAATGGATACAACAGTCATACCACGAAGCGAGTCTCGCCTCCGCGACCAGCTTGCCGCAGTCAATCAGAGTCACGATCTGCCCCAATTCCGCTCCAAGGGCTTTCAAAACAGCCGGAACCGTCTCAATAAAATCCGCCGGATTCCCCGTTCCCGGCGCAACCCAGAAAACATTCTCACTATCCGATGAGGGCCACTGTGTTCGCAGTTTCCCACCCTCAATCACCCATCGCGCCAGATCCATCTTCGGCGGCACCTCGTTCCCCTCAACGCGATCCCACTCGGATTCCGGCCAGAGCACACCGAGACGCTCATCGTGCCCCAATTCCGACAAGGCAACCCGCCAGAGCAATTCCCGCCGCCCCGTCCCGAGCAACCCGAGGAGGATGAAAACACGCCGCGCCCTCATCTCAGTCCTCCCCTCCCACGTTCGGGTCCAGCAGTTCGCACTGCGCGCTGTGCCGCATCCAGTGATCAATCAGGACCAGCGCGGTCATCGCCTCAACAATCGGGACCGCCCGCGGAACCACGCAGGGATCATGCCGCCCCCGCCCCTGCAGGACCGTCGGACTGCCGTCGACTGCAACCGTTTCCTGCTTTTGGATCAGGGTCGCGGTCGGCTTGAAGGCCACCCGGAAAACCAGTTCCTCCCCGCTCGAAATCCCCCCGAGAACCCCACCCGCCCGATTCGTCCGGGTCCGCACAGATCCCCCACGGTTTTCGAAAACATCGTTATGCTCGGAACCTTTCAGATAGGTTCCCGCGAACCCACTTCCGACCTCAAATCCCTTCGTCGCCGGCAGCGATAACATTGCCTTCGCGAGGTCTGCCTCCAGCCGATCAAAGACCGGATCACCCCATCCGACCGGCATACCAGCCACCCGGCATTCGATCACTCCGCCGACCGAATCCCCCGCATCCCTCGCCTCCTTGATCCGCTCGATCATCGCCGCCGCCGCCCCGGGATGAGGGCAACGCACCGGGGTCGCCTCGACCGCCTCGACAGAGGGCAGCTCCTCGATCGGCGGCATTTCAATATCGTGAATCCTCGTGATATAGGCACCAATCCGCAGTCCGCTCCCCATCCGCAAAACCTCCCGCGCAACCGCTCCCGCCGCCACCCGTCCGATCGTCTCCCGCGCCGAGGAGCGACCGCCCCCCGCATAGTCGCGGATTCCGTATTTCCCTGCGTAGGTAAAATCAGCATGCGAGGGCCGAAAACTATCGCGCATCTCCGAATAGTCCTTCGAACGCTGGTCCGCATTGCGGACCAGCAAACTGATCGGCGTCCCCGTCGTACGCCCTTCAAAAACTCCCGACAGCATTTCCACCACATCCCCTTCACGCCGCTGGGTTGTGATCGCACTCTGCCCCGGACGACGCCGATCCAGCTCCCGTTGAATCACCTCAACACCCAAAGGGATTCGCGGTGGACAGCCCTCAATAACAACCCCCACCGCCGGCCCGTGGCTTTCACCCCAGGTCGAAATCCGAAACAATGTTCCAAAAAAGCTACCCATCACGTATCCATCACACGCTTCCCGCGAAGGGACAATTCCAAATCACAAAGACACCTCGACCCGCTCAAAGGCTGTCGCCAAACCCGTCGCCGGATCCAGCGTCACCCGCGCCCCGCAAAGGCGAACGTCATCCGTCGCAACTGGAAAGGGCCGCGGTAGGCCATCCTTCAGTTTCGCAATGATCGGACCAACCTCCCGCCCCAGCACCGAGGCATACGGACCCGTCATCCCCGCATCCGTCAGGTAGGCCGTTCCCTTCGGCAGGACCCGCCCATCCGCCGTTGGGATGTGGGTGTGGGTTCCAATCACCGCTCCCACCCGCCCGTCCAGCATCCAACCGATCGCAACCTTTTCCGAGGTCGCCTCCGCGTGAACCTCAATCAACCAACCGTCCGCCTTCCCCCGTGCGTCCGTCAGCAAATCCTGAATCGCTTGCGCCGGCGGCAGAATCATCGGTCGCATGAACTCTTTGCCCAACAGGGTCGCCACCCCGAGGCGAAACCCATTCCCCGCCTCGAGGATCAAAAAGCGGCGTCCCGGTGCCATCCCCGGGAGGTTCAATGGCCGACAAACGTGCTCCAGCCCATCAATCTCGTTTGCGAAACCCTTCTGGTCCCAGACGTGATCGCCAAGCGTCAGACCGTCGATCCCGTAGCCCATCAACTCCGCCGCAATCGCGCCCGTCAACCCACTCCCCCCGGCCGCGTTTTCCCCGTTCGCCACCACCAGATCAATCTCCAATTCACGGACCACCCCGGGCAGTCGCTCCCGTACAACCTGGCGCCCCGGCCGCCCAACAATGTCACCTATAAAAAGAAGGTTCATCTATCCGCCCTCAGCTGTTCTGCGACGTACTCCGCAACACAATATCGCCGACCTCAACCCCCGCCGGATACCCGAGGATTCCCACGATCGCCTCTCCCACGACCGCCGGATCCAGCATCATCCCGGCTTCCCGAACCGTCACCTGCCTCCCCGGATCGTCCCGAAAATACTTTGCGAGGATCGGTGTATCCACAAACCCCGGCGACACCGTCCCAACCCGCACACCGCTCCCCGCCGCCCGCAACTCGTGCCGCAACGACTCCGTCAACGCGCGGACCGCAAACTTCGTCGGCGCGTAAAACCCACCCGAGGGCGTTACCCGCTGCCCGCTCAGACTCGAGACATTCACGATTACACCGTCCGGCGTAAGAATCGGCAAAGCCAACTGGCAACACAGGGCCAGCCCATGCACGTTCAAGGCCCACATTTCCCGCCACTCCTCCGAATCTCCCGTTGTTATCTTCGACGAATAGGCTACCCCGGCCGAGTTCACGATCCCGTCGAAACGATGCCCATCCTCAAAAAACCGCCCAAATACCGCCCGGACCGCGCCCTCATCCGTCAGATCACAGGCCACCGCTTCGACCCCATCCGGCATTCGCGCAACCCGGCGGGCGAGGCCGTAAACCCGGTGCCCGTCCGCCACCAGCACCCTCGCCGTTGCCGCCCCAATTCCCGAAGAAGCTCCCGTGATGATGTAGGATTTCTGCATCAGCCTAGGGAATCAAACGCCGCCCAATCCGTCAAACCCTCGAACCGTTCGACATCACCTTTCCGTTATGCTTCTATCCGTCCATGAACATCTACGAAGGATGGCTTCCCCCCGAGGCAACCTATCTCTTTCACCTCCTTTTCTGGATCGGCGGGATCGTCGTCCTCCAGTGGGCTGTGTTTTGGCGTTTGTTTCTCGGCAACGCCCGCGCGGTCCTGCTCGCTCCCTTTCTCCTCGGCAGCTATCTCATCGCAACCGATGTGGTCGCCGTCGCCTTCGGTGTTTGGCATTTCGACCCCGGACTCATTACCGGATTCAAACCCCTCGGCGTTCCGATTGAAGAATGGCTTTTTTTCTACCTCACTGCCGCCCTCTGTGCCCAGAGTTTCGTTCTCTTTCTCCCCGCCCGCTTTCGCCACCCGCCCCTCGGTCCGAACTATACCCGGAAATGAGCCATCACGAATAGCCCGTCGCACGACCGCCTTATCTTGACTCCAACCGGAACGTCGGGGGATGCTCATCGTTTGCCGATTGGATACCGCAAACCCGGAAAGTGAATTTTCAACCAGTGACCACTACCAAACCTTTTCTCGTAACCGGCGCTAATGGCTTCGCCGGAACCGCCCTCGTTCACGCCCTCGTTGAACAGGGATTTAAAGTCCGGGCGATGGTCCGCAATCCCGAAAAGGCTAAACACCTGCCCACCGAAGGCGTCGAGGTTGTCGCCGGGGATATGAAAGAACCCGATTCCCTCGCTGCCGCCGTCAGCGGCGTCGCCGGCATTTTTCACATTGCTGCCCTCTTTCGTCAGGCCGGCTTTCCGGACGAGGAATTCGTCAAAATCAACGCCGACGGCACCGCCGCCCTCTTTGAGGCCGCCAAGGCTGCCGCCATCCCCCGCCTGATTCACTGCTCCACCGTCGGGGTCCACAGCACGATCGACGAACCTCCCGCCGACGAGACCCACCCCTACTGCCCCGCTGACATCTATCAGGAGACCAAAATGCAGGGTGAAAAAATCGCTCTTGCCAACTTTCAATCCGGTCCCGTTCACGGTGTTGTCATCCGGCCCGCGATGATCTACGGACCCGACGACGAACGCACCGGAAAGCTCTTCCGGATGATCGCCAAACGGCGCTTCTTCTTCGTCGGACCGGGTAACGCGTTTACGCACTGGGTCGATGTCCGCGACCTCGCCCGCGCTTTTATCCTCGCGATGCAACACGAGGAACGCAACGGCGAGATCTACATCATCTCCGGCGCTACCCCCGTGCGGCTCAAGGAAATGACCAGGATCATCGCCGAGGAAATCGAGGTCAAACCCCCTTGGCTTCATATCCCCGTCAAACCGATGCAATGGCTCGGTTCAGCCGTCGAGGCCGTCTGCCGCCCCCTCCGGATCGAACCTCCCATCTTTCGCCGCCGGGTTGACTTTTTTATCAAGAACCGCGCCTTCGACAGCTCCAAAGCCCGCGCCGAACTCGGGTTCAAACCCGCCCAGGATTTTCGCGGTGAGATCCGCGACATTCTCGCCGCCGAACGCGCCGCCGGACGTATATGACCTCGACCCACCGCCCAACCATACGGCAGGTCCGCCCCGAGGACTTTCCTGCTCTGATTGAACTCAACCGCGCCTGCTTCCCCGAAATGGCGGCTGAGAACGTCGTCTGGGAAGAGCGCCACCTCCGCAACCATGTCCGGGTCTTTCCCCAGGGCCAGCTCCTCGCGGAAATCGATGGACGGATCGTCGGGGCGGTCGCCACCCTGATCGTCGATCTCGGCGATGACCCTTACCGCCCCCATACCTATGCCGGGATCACTGACAGCGGCTTTTTCCACGGCCACGCGCCCGGTGGTGACACCCTCTACGGTGCCGATGTCTACGTTCACCCCAGCGTCCGCCGGCAAGGTGTCGCCTCCGCCCTCTACGAGGCCCGCCGTACCCTCTGCAAACGCCTCAACCTTCGCCGCGTTATCGCCGGAGGCCGCATCCCCGGATACCGCGATTACGCCGATGCGATGACCCCCGCCGAATACATCGCCAAGGTCGAGGAAGGCACCCTTCGCGATCCTGTCCTGTCCTTTCAGCTCGCCCGCGGATTCGTCGTCCGAAAGGTTCTCGAGGACTACATCACCGACCCCCAAAGCCGGAACTACGCCGCATTCATCGAGTGGCTCAACCCTGACTACGAGGACACCGGCTCACATGCCCGCAAGGTCCGCGTAGCCTGCGTCCAATACCAGGTTCGCAAAGTCGAGTCTTTCGAAGACTTTGCCGACCAGGTCGAATATTTCGTCGAAACGGCCTTTGATTATCGGGCCGATTTCGTCGTCTTCCCCGAGTTTTTCTCTGTTCAACTGCTTTCCCAAAGCGCGCTTCGGAAACTTCCCTCCCTTGAGGGAATTTCCCGGCTTGCCGATATGGAGGCAGATTTTCTCGAACTCATGCGCTCGCTCGCGACTGAATACGGGATAAACCTGATCGCCGGCAGTCACCCCATCCGCCGCGAGGGCAAACTCCTCAACGCGACCCCGATCATCACCACCGACGGGAACGTCACGCTCCAGCCCAAGCTTCACATCACCCCCGCCGAACGCCGCTACTGGGGGATCGAGGGTGGCGACTCCCTCCGCGTCATTTCAACCCCGCGGGCGAAGATCGGCGTCCTCATCTGCTATGATGTCGAATTCCCGGAACCCGCCCGCCATCTCGCCGATCAGGGTGCCGAGATCATCATGGTGCCCTATTGCACCGATGACCGTCAGGGCTACATCCGGGTCCGCACCTGTGCCCAGGCCCGCGCGATCGAGAACCAGATCTACGTCGTCACCGCCGGGGTCATCGGAAATCTCCCGAGTGTTGCCGCGATGGACATTCACTACGGGCGCGCCGCCGTCTTCAGCCCCAGCGACTTCGAATTCGCCCGCGACGGTATTCAGGCCGAGGCTGACTCCAATGTCGAGATGCTCCTCATTTCCGACCTCGATATCGATGACCTCTACCGGAACCGCCTGACCGGCAGTGTCAACCCGACCCGGGATCGCCGTCGCGACCTTTTCGGATTCCAGGTCAGCCCCCGCCTCGTTTGAAGGTGTATCCACTTTTATGATACAAAACCATGCCTGACTTTCTCGAACAGATCATCTGGGTCAGCTATTGCGCGATCTGCGCCGTGCTCCTCCTCTACGGACTCAACAGCTACCTCATGATTGGTCTCTATCTCGCCCGCCGGAAACAATTTCTCCGTCTCGACCGGGACCGCGAAATCAGCTTCCGGGAAGCGATTGAGACCGGGCAGGCCGTCTGGCCGACCGTCCTCACCCAGGTCCCGCTCTACAACGAATACAACGTCGCCGAAAGGGTTATCCGGGCAGTTGCCGCGATCGACTATCCCCTCGAATCTCACCAGATCCAGATTCTCGACGACTCCACCGACGAAACCTGCGCGCGGGTCGATGCGGTCGTCGCCGAACTCCGCAAGGCCGGACATCAGATCGAGGTCGTCCGCCGGATCGACCGTCTCGGCTACAAGGCCGGGGCCCTCAACCACGGGATGCACTTGTCGAACGCTCCATTCATTGCGATTTTCGACAGCGACTTCGTTCCCCGTTCCGATTTCCTCAAGCGCTGTCTTCCCCACCTCCTCGGCGATGACCGCACCGGCCTGATTCAAACCCGCTGGGATCATCTCAACCCCTCCGAATCGGTCCTCACCCGCGCGGTTTCCCTCGGGATTGACGGCCATTTCGTCGTCGAACAATGCGCCCGCTCCTGGAACAACCTCTTTCTCAACTTCAACGGGACCGCCGGGGTCTGGCGCCGTGAGGCGATCGAGGATGCCGGAGGCTGGACTTCCGATACCCTTACCGAGGACATGGACCTCTCCTACCGCGCCCAGCTTCGCGGCTGGAAAATTCACTACAACCCTGAGATTACTACCCCGGCCGAGATCCCCAACACCTTCACCGCCTTCAAGAGCCAGCAATTCCGTTGGGCCAAAGGATCAATCGAAACCGCTCTGAAACTCCTCCCGGCCGTCTTCCGGGCACCCATGGGGGTCTTCAAGAAGATTCAGGCCTTTCTCCACCTCACCCATTACCTGATCCACTTCGCGATGGTTCTCCTCGCCCTTCTCTCGATACCGCTCCTCCTCTCCCCCGACAAGGCACCCGCACCTTGGTTCTGGCACGTTGCCCTCGCCCCGGTTTTGATCGCCGCCCTCGGCCCCAGCCTCCTCTTTGCGGTTAGCCAACTGACGCTCCCCGAGCCCAAACGCTGGCGCCGACTCTTCATCCTTCCCGCCCTCGTCCTGATTGGATTCGGCATCTCCCTCTCTAACTCGAACGCTGTCTGGCAAGCCCTCCGCCGGAAAAAGTCCGGATTTGTCCGCACTCCCAAGAAAGGCGACCGCCCTCAGAAGAGCTATCAAGTTCCCCGCAACGCGATTCCCTTTCTCGAAATAGGTCTCGGTGTCTACTGTTTCGCCGGGATCGTCCTTGCGGCGCTATCCCCGACCGTCGAATACACCACCTTCCTCCTCATCTTTGCCCTCGGCTACTCGATCGTCGGAATCTCCAGCCTGCTCGAGACCCGACAAA
>CAZFLQ010000052.1:0-16242 GCA_964519935.1 uncultured Puniceicoccaceae bacterium
TTTACCATCGACTTGTCTTCATCGGTCTATCTAACTTCAACGACGTGCGATCCTGCATCTTTTGCATCCGATGAACGAAAAATACTGGAGACGTAAGCTGAGTGCCTTCATGCACGACAATCCGGACAAATCGACCGACATCCCCGGTCACCAGGACAAAGCCGCCGCCCACACGCTCACTGATCAGATTCAGGACAACGAACATTTTTTGAAAGAGGCCGACTTCGCTGCCGCCGCTGCTGATCGCCTTTTCTTCCCAACCGGGCGGGAGTATTACACCGCGTTCGATGGTCAAAACAATCCTTTCCGCCACCCTCTTGACGGGCGGTCGACCTTCCACTTCAACCAACCCCTTCCTCCCGATTACGCACACGAAATTGCCCAGCAGGCCAAACCTGTCCTCGCAGATGGTGACGCCCGGGCAGATTTCATCTGTCGCTGGCGCTTTTGGCGTCAATGGGCATCCGGCAATGATGAAAGAATGGCCTTTCTCCCCGCCGACACCCGCATTCCCGATCATTCCATCTGGCACCACCTCTCGATCACGTCGGCAATTCAGGGCTGCTTCGGCGAAGCCACCCCCGAGGAGGTTCACGAGCAGTCCCTCGTAAGTATCCTCTGGTTCACCATCGGTCCCGTTCAACCCCTTATCGCGGCCGCCCGAAATATTCGCGACCTCTGGAGTGGGTCCTATCTTCTCAGCTACCTTGTCGCCCGGGCCTGCGCCGTCATTGCCGAGGAATTGGGGCCCGATCACTTGATTTCGCCCTCCGCTTGGGGGCAGCCTCTCATCGACCTACACCTTCGCGGCATCTACGACTCCGGCACCGCCCAACTCGGTACCGAACCGGTCTCACTCTGGAGCGAAATCATCAAAGCCGATGACGCTTCCAGCCGTCAACGCTTCCTCATCCCCTCCCTGCCGAATCGGATCATGGCACTCGTCCCCTCCGATCAGGCCGCAGAGCTCGCCACACAGATGGCCCAATCCGTCCAAACCCTCCTCGCCGAAATAGGGCAAAGCGTCGTCTCATTAATTGGCGACCGCGCCGAGGTGGATCAGGAGCGTTTCCAATCCCAGCTTGCTCAATGCCTCGAACTTCAGTGGCACGCTCTGCCCATCAACCCCTACCCGGAAGCCTTCGACAAAGAGGCCTCTGCCTTCCTTCCCAAAGCCGTCGATGAAAGCCCCACCGAGAGCCTTCGCGCTACCCTCGAAAAACTCGACGCTGCACTAGGGAAAAATAGACCCACCTACAGAGATCAATCCTTCCGCCAGTGGCAAACGATCTACAGCTACTCGACCGCCTGCCTCGACGCCGTCAAAGCACTTCGTAGTTTTGATGCCTGGAACGAGGCTTCCCAATGGCACTATGGGAAAGATGCTGCCAAGGACAGCCTGACCGGAAAGGAAGAGGCTGTGATCGAAACCTTCTCGGACGAAAAAACTGCCGAAGCCTTCGGTTCCGCCGTTGGTCAAAACCAAAGACTTTTCAAAAGTGGCGAAATCCTCGGTGCCCTCACCCTCGTCAAACGACTATGGCATATCTCCTGGCTTCAAAAGGACCACGGATTCAAACCGGTCGACTTCACGATGCCGAACACCCATTCTCTCGCGCAGTCCGCTCCCTACCAGAACGACGCTGATAGCGCCGAGGGAAAGGAGGACAAGGAGGCCTACTACGCCGTCCTCGTCATCGACGGCGACGAAATGGGAAAATGGCTCTCCGGCGCAAACATGCCACCACTCCGCGACCAACTCGCCCCGAACATCCGCTCGTTTTTCGAGAAGTCCACCATCGCAGACCTCCTGAACGGCACTGACGGATCAAGCCCCCTTCTCCGTCCGCTCAATCCGTCCTTTCATCTCCAGTTTTCCGAGGCCCTCGGAAACTTCTGTCAGTTTGCCGTCCGTCCCATCGTCGAACACTTCTCCGGCCGCTTGATCTACGCTGGTGGCGACGATGTCCTAGCCCTGCTTCCCGCGGCCGAGGCCCTTGACTGCGCCGCTGCCCTCCGCGCCGCTTTTCGAGGACAACCACGCGAACTAACCGATATCCGCACGCGCTTCCGCACTTCCGATGATGAAAAGAGCTGGAACAATATTGCCCACGCAGAACGTCGACTCGTCTTCGACCCGCTCAATACCCACAGCGGCTTTCTTCGCCTCGCTCCCGAGGAGTCACCCCCTCCCGGCGTCCCGAAGCATTATTTCGTTGTGCCCGGGGCTCGCGCTGATATCTCAGCCGGGATCGCTGTCGGGCACATCAAAGCCCCCGTTCAGGACCTCGTCCGGGCTGCCCAAGCCGCCGAGAAACGCGCCAAACAACAATACGGTCGATCAGCGGTCGCCGTTACCCTCCAGAAACGCTCCGGCGAAGAAGTGCATTGGGGCTCCAAGTGGCAAACACCGATGGGCTCCGTTGGACCGTTCCAGTTTCTCCAATCACTCTTGAATGCTTCGACCCAGCCCGCGAAAGGCTTCAGCTACAAGGTCAACGCCATCCTCACTCCCTACCTCTCCCAGTCCGGACCATCCAACGGGATCGCCACCAAGCGGCCTCCCGACCCTGAATTTGCCACCCAGCTCACCAATATCCTGACGATGGAATTCGATCATTGCCTCGGACAGGACGAAAACCTTTCCAAAACTGGCGCTAGGGAGGTTCGTGAAAAACTGCTCCATGACTTCTCTTCGTGCCTCCAATCGTTCCGAAAAGATTCTGATGGACACGGCAAACCAGAAGACCCGGATGTCGTGGTCAAGGAACTTCTCAGCCTCTTTAACGTTTCCGCTTGGATGAACCGCCACAAAGCCTGATATGAAGTGTTCCCTCGAGTTTCGGCCCCACGACGTTCTCTTCTTCCGCGATGGGCGCCCCATGTCGGGGGCCACCCACGGCGACGGCAGCCACTTCCCCCACCCGCATATCCTCCACGCTGCACTCCACGCCGCCCTCCACCGCGCCTTTCCCGACCCCTCCACCGACGCACACACCCATCGACGGGTGAAACGCAACCGTCCCCAAAGCTATCAACCCCGAGCCGAGCGGGTGCTTGATGCCGAAAGAGTCGTCCGCTTTGGTGCCCTCCAATCCCTTGGCCCCTTTCCGGCCGTCGAGCGGGATGAAAAGCTTTCCGTCGCCTTTCCCGCCCCCGCTAATGTCCTGATCCCGCCAAAAAGTAACGGCTCGGAAAAATCAATCCCCCTGATCGCCACCCGCCCCTGCTCGATTCCCGGATTATCCAGCCTTCCCCACCCGCTCAAGATGGCACCGGCTCCCATCCTCCCGCCCGCCAAGCGCAACCCCGCCTCTTGGATCAGTAAAACCGGCATCGAGGCCTGGCTCGCGGACGATCAACCAATTCCTGCCGATACGGTATTTCAGAACAGCGACTTTTTTGCCACCGAATCGACCATCGGCATCGCGATCGATTCCAGCACTGGGACCACCCTCGAATCGCAGTTTTACAGTAAATCCCAGATCCGCCTTCGCCCGAAAGCTGCCCTCGTCGGATTCGCTTCGATGACCAGCCATCGTCATCAAAACGTCGAAGATGGTTTGATCGAAAAGCTCTTTCCCCAACATGGACAGATCCTGATCGGAGGCGAGCGGCGGGTCTGCGAGGTTACCCTCAATCGCGAAAAGGGGATTTCCTCGATCCTCCCGCAGGGGCCCGGCATCGAGGGCAATTACGTCAAGTGGCTGCTTCTCACCCCCGCAATCTTTCCCTGGCTACCAGCAAACCCGCAGCGAACTCAGCCCCATCCAGGAGGATGGCTCCCCAGTTGGATTAACCCCTCTGATCACTCCGTCCAACTGCTCGATGGACCTGGAAAAGCCAAAGCGGAACGCATCGGCAGCGCTCCCGGAAAGCCAATCCGCGCTCGTCTTGTTGCCGCCCAAGTCCCCCGCCCTCTGATCATTACCGGGTGGTCGTCCCATGGCGAAAACCGCGCCGACGAGACCGACGAAGCCTCCCTCGGGGCCCGCTCTACCCTTCTTGCCGTCCCGGCAGGTTCTATCTACTACTTCGAGGCTGCCAACCCCGAGCAGGCCTCCAAACTTGCCGCCGCCCTCAACTGGCACGGTTCCACCACCACCGATTCAATCCTCAACCGTCGCTCTACCCTCTTTGGCGAGAAAGGCTTTGGCATCGGCGTCTGCGGGCCATGGCAACCCCTCAATCAGACCAAAGCTGCAACTTTTTAACTTCAACCGCTCAGAACACCATGAAAACATCCATTCTCTACCTCTTCACCCGAACCCCCCTCCACGTGGGCGCCGGGTCCAGCGTCGGTGCCGTCGACCAACCGGTCCAGAGGGAACGCCACACCGGTTTCCCCATCATCCCCGGATCCTCGATCAAGGGGGTATTGCGGGATTTTTTCCAAGTCGACGATTCAGGCAACGCTGCATTCGGGAGGGTTGCGACGGGGAAGGATGATCCCGGTCAGGCTGGTGCCATCTCGTTTTCTGAAGCAAAAATTCTTTTGTTTCCAGTCCGCTCAGCCAAGGGGGCTTTTGCTCTCGCAACATGTCCTCTCGCTCTCGGACGCTTCAAACGTGATGCATCGATTGAGATCGCGTTGCCTCAGAATCCGCCAGCTGGCGAATGTCTAGACGGCAAACTCATTCATCTGAAACAAGGAACCACCCAAGGCTGCGTTCTCGAGGAATTTGCATTCAAGTCAGTCGGAGAATTCCCCGAAGATTGGTCTGAAATTCTCACATCTGTGATCGAGGACGAAACACTCAAAGGGTCAGCTAACCGCATCGTTTACCTCTCCGACGAAGATTTTGCCTATTTCGCACAAAATGCTTGCCAGGTTATGCAACACAACTGCATCGATCCAGAAACGGGAACAGTTAAAGATGGACTTCTCTTTAACGAAGAGGTCGTTCCTGCCGAGACTCTCTTCTACACGTCCATTCAACATCCAGAAAATAGTGATGAATCCACAGACGATGTAATCCATTCACTCTCTTCTGAGAAACTCGTCCAGTTTGGAGGAAAGGAAACCGTTGGACTGGGGTTTACAACGATCAAACTCCGGAAAGGAACAAACTGAGATGAAAAACCTGGAACAAATCCGTGCAGCCAGCGTGCTACGCGCTAAAGAATCAGGGGCGAATTTCGCTGGTCAAGAAGGCGGGGCAAGCGTCTCTAAGAAGATTCCCGTCCTCATCATTAACCACGGCCTTCTTCAGACTTTGGCCTTTGCACAGGAAAAGCGTGGCGGCTACGCAAATTTGCTCGACCATTTGGCGAAGCATTTAACCGAGGTTGGGGTCGTCCTCGCAGCCAGCACAACCTCAGACCTCATCAGGATCCTTTCCGACGGGAACAGTATGCTTCTCAGGCGAGCGACCGCCGAATCACTTGCCTGGTTCAACTACGCACGTCGATTCATTTGAACGTTTGTAAAAAGGATTTCCCATGGCCTACGCAACCGCCCAGGATACCACTACGCTTCTCGGAAACAACAAAGTCGAAAACCCTTCCTTGCTGCTGGATAAATTTCTCCTGCCTGCCGGTTTTCAAAATACCCCGGAAGAGAAGGACTATTCACTCCACCGAGTTTGCGATACCAACGCCTCGTTCCTCGAAGCCAAGCGTAAAGCTAACACTTTATCCATCCTGACCTCAGGAACTTACGACAAAAGAGCAGGCGTTCTCTATGCCGTACTCAAATCCCGTCTGGCCGTGAATTTGGCTGAGGGTTTGCTCGAAAATGCTGGTATCTGTCTCGATCGGAATACTGGATCACCCTACCTACCCGCGAGTGGCATCAAGGGATGCTGCTGCCATGCTGCCTACTGGATGGAAAAGGAAGGACTCCTCAAAACAGGCTCATACGATCGAATCTTTGGAACCACCGAAAAACAGGGAATCGTATCTTTCCTTCCCGCCTTCACTACAGATCCTGCATCCCTCATCGTGGAGATTCTCACTCCTCATCCAAGACACAACGGACAAGAAGGAAATCCGGTCCCGAACAAGTATCCGGTGATCGAGAGCGGAGCCCGCTTTGTATTTAATTACTTCCTCAGTTCTCGACTATCCGAATCAGAGGTAACCGATATCCACGACAAAGTTACTCGGATATTTGAACGGGCTTTCGAAGCTGGTTTCGGCGCAAAAACCGCCGCCGGACTCGGCTGGTTTCAGCGCGACCTTGAATACGAGAAGGAGATTTTCGAATCGAATCGGATCGCACGGGAAAGTGAGGAAAAGCGAATTGCCGAAGAAGCACAGCGAAAGGCAGACGAAATCGCGCGCCAACAGGAAATCGAGGAGCAGGAGCGAAAACGGGCCGAGGCTGCCGAACGAAAACGTTTTGAAGAACAACAGGCAAAAGAAGCCTACGACAACGCATCCCCTCTCGAAAAGCTAAGGATTGATTGGTCCATGTTGTCCAAAGATGCATTCGGAAATGAGCTTCTTCGTATCGGACAAAAAACCAGGGAAGAGCAACTGGTTCTGTTTGATATCTTCATCGGGAAAAATGCGAAAAATCAAAAGAAGTATCTGAAAGATAAAAGAATAGGACCGGTGATCAAAGCAGCCGCCAAAGAACTCCAAATCAACTTGCCATGAAAGACGTTTACCGTGTCAAGGCTCTCGCCCCGATTTTTAGCTACGGTGCCGATCCGTTTTTTACAACGGGAAAAGGTGCATCAAAAACCATACATGAAGGCACTCCGGAGATACGCCCGGCCTCAATACGGGGGCAGCTCCGCTGGTGGATGGAATTTCTGGGTTTTTCGAATCGCATTGGAGCCATTTTCGGTTCGATTGCGGGCGATGACACCGGAACTGCTTCTAAAGTTGTCGTTCGCGTATCCGATATCGAGGGCCAGATAGGAATACGAAGAAGCACCCAGCAGCACCACTGGTCTGAAAAAAGTTGCTACCTACCCGGAACCAAATTCTCAGCTCATTTCATTGAACGTCTCGGCGGCCTCGCCGATACCGACCGAAAAATCCTGTCTGATACCATAGAGGCTTGGCTCTTGCTCGGTACACTAGGTGGACGAGGAACCCGGGCAGGCGGTTCCCTACAAGACATCGATCAAGTCCTCACCTGCGAGGGATGGAGGAAACGAATTCCGGACCTTTTACAGGATTCTTCGATGCGGGTGTGGCTCGGGAAAACCGAATTTGCGCGCGAATCTGATGGCAGAGAGATGATTTGCAACACCCTCAAAGAGGAAGCCTATAGACCGGAAATCCAGCCTCTGGGTGGCATCCACCCACGAAAAACCTCTCCTCTCCGAATGCGGATTATTCGCTTCGCAGATGCAGACCCCCAAAAACCCTATCGAATCGCCTTCGTTTGGACAGGGCCCAAACTGGAGGCCCTCGAGAATGCGATCAACACACTCCAAAAAGGAAATCGCCAACACGAACCAAAACCCATCGGCGATGAACTCGCCAACGCCATTCCGATCAAATGAACATCTTCGCCGCCCCTCGACGGTCCATTGAACCGTGGTTGAGGGAACGGAGGATCCCTTTTGATTTCGGCTATCGCAAACCCACCGCAGACACGCAAGATGCGCGTCACTACAGTGCCCACACGCTTCCAGCGTGTGGTTCTCCAAATCCGCCAGCATATGATTTAACCCTCCCGCCAACCTAACCCTCCGCCGTTGATTCAAGTTCTCGCCCATCGTGCCAAATCCCGACACTCCTCTCGATTTCGCTCCCATGTATTTCAACCCGCAGGGCGAGTTAAGCATGCTCCAACGCGACCTTCCGCATTGGTATCAGGATGGTGCGACCACTTTTGTTACCTTCCGACTGGCCGATTCCCTTCCGCAGTCCCTTCTTCGCCAATGGTCCCATGATCGGCAACTCTGGCTGAACAGCCATCCCGAACCCCGCTCTCCGGAAACTTGGGCTGAATACCATCAGTTGTTTCCAGAGCGTCTGAATGAATTGCTCGATTCCGGAATGGGTTCCTGCGTTCTCGCAGACCCTAAAATCGGTAAAACGGTCGCAAACGCGCTTCAATTCTTTCAAGGCACCCGCTATCGCCTCGGCGAATGGGTGGTCATGCCGAACCACGTTCATGCCGTTGTCCACCCGATGCCGGGTCATCAAATCGGGACCATTCTCCATTCCTGGAAAAGCTTCACGGCGAATAAAATTAACACGCTCAAAGGATCATCCGGTAGTGTCTGGCGCGGCGAATCCTACGATCACCTCGTCCGTTCTCCCGAACAACTCTGGCACATCTCAGAATACATCCGGGACAACCCAAAGAAAGCCCACCTCCCCCACCCCGTTCCCCATGGCCCCGAAGCGTAGAGTGCCCAAACACCGACACGCAAGATGCGTGTCGCTACAGTGCCCACACGCTTCCAGCGTGTGGTTGCCAGCACAATACAGTGCCCACACGCTTCCAACGTGTGGCTCCAACCACCCCAAACACCGACACGCAAGATGCGCGTCGCTACAGTGCCCACACGCTTCCAGCGTGTGGTTCCAACCACCCCAAACACCGACACGCAAGATGCGCGTCGCTACAGTGCCCACGCGCTTCCAGCGTGTGGTTCCCACAAAACTACAGTGCCCACGCGCTTCCAGCGTGTGGTTCCCACCAAACTACTGTGCCCACGCGCTTCAAACGGTGAGCTTGTCGAATCCGCCAGCGTGTGGTTCCCACCGCCAGCCAGTGGCTCCACCACTCTAAATGAACCTCCTCCTCACTACCCTCGGTAGCTCATGGGGCATCGTCCCAGAGCTCCTCGCCTTCACCAATCCAGCCGAGGTGCCTCTCTTTGCAGAGCATCCCGAGGCCGTTATTTTTCAAAAGTGGCGTAACCAGCATTCCATTACGCCCGTCAATGAGGTCTGGGTCGCCACCACTGGGGGAACCCCTGTCCAATCCGCTCTCAATTCCCTCCAAGTCTGGTATGCCAAGCATCCCGGCCTTCCCGTTTTACGCGTTTTCCGTTCGCCTGGGATTGTTGATCTCGGATCGATCGAGGAATGCCGGTGGATGCGGGATCTAATTTTCCGTCTCGCCCTCCACGGTCGCCAGAGGTCTCAGGATTCCGGGGGCAATTTCCTCATCTCCCTCGCAGGTGGTCGCAAAACCATGTCTGCCGACGCCCAGCTCGGCTACGAGCTTTTCGGCGGCGATGCTCTCCTCCATGTCGTTGATCTCGGTCGTCTTCCCGATGCCTTGCGCAGTCCAGACCCATCCGCGTTCTACCAACCCCTTAGCCCGAATCTCGCCTGCCACTTCTCCCCGATCATCGTCCGTGGCGTCCAACCCGGCAACCCCACCCTCCGCCTGCCGGAGGCCGCTATCCGTACGGATCGATTCGCCCTGCCCGAGCTTGCACGCGACGACTTCATCACCGAGGTCCCAAACTCCACCGATCTCGTCGAAAAGGTCGAGGCTACCCTCGCTGAGGCCAACAACCTCTTGCTTAATTTTACGGAAGAACTGCTTCGCACGGAAGGCGCGTCGAACTTTCGCGCCCTTTACACCCTCCCACCCGACACGATTGCCTTCCTCCGCAACGACCGGATTGGAATCCACCCTGACCGGGCAGCAAAAGACCTCGCCTGGATTCAATCCCTCCCCAAGGCCGAGCTCCACTGCCACCTCGGCGGCATTCTCGATGCAGCAGACACCCTCGAGGTCGCCGAGTCCATCGCGCCAGCCATCAGCGAAACCACCCGCGTCAACCGCACCTTTCGCGAACTTCAGAGTCAGTTCCACTCTTGGCAAAATGTCCCTGTCGAATCGATTCACGCCGAATTAGGCGAGATCGGCTGGAAATCCTCGCGTGATCTCTGCGGCACCCACCTACGCGATCAACTGACCGCGTCTTTCATCCTCAATGCGCTTGGGGATCCTCACCGCCTCGACCAATTTCTCTTCGGAGAATGGCTAAACCAACCCGAAACCTTTCGCGGAATCGGCATCCGCGCTTATGAAACCATCGGAGACCTTCAGGGCTCGTCCCTGCTTCAATCGCCAGCCGCTCTCGCCGCTGCCGCCACCTGCCTGAGCCGTATTTGTTCCCGCCACAACATCCGTTACTGCGAGGTCCGCTGCTCGCCCCTCAACTGCACCTTGGGTGGCATGTCTCCCCTCGCGGTCATTCAAAACCTCACCGAGCACCTGCGATCCCCGGCTACAACATTTCGATTGATCTTCATCGCCAGTCGCCACGGACGCGCAGAGGCCATTCAGGGCCACGTCGATTTAGTCCTCGCCTGGCAAAAAGATGACCCTCTGAACTTTCAAAATTGGTTCGCCGGCTTCGATCTGGCGGGCGATGAATCGGTCGCTAGCCCCGCCAGCCTTCGGGAATGCTTTAAACCAATCCGCGAAAATTGCCTCCAGATCACCATCCACGCGGGCGAAGGGGAAACCCCCCGGAACATCTGGGAAGCCACCCACGAACTTAATGCCGAACGGATCGGTCACGGGCTTACCCTCGGGGACCGTCCCGATCTGATCGATTTTCTCCGTCGCCGCCGTGTCACGATCGAGCTATGCCCGTCCTCAAACGATCAAATCGTTGGCTTCCGCGACTTCCGCCCCGGCAACCCATCAACCCCGGAAGGACGAATCTACCCACTTCACCACTACCTACAAAAGGGCTTGCGGGTGTGCCTGAATACCGACGACCCCGGCATGTCCCGCACTGACTTATCAAAAGAATTTATCAAAGCCGCCCACCTGTCGCCCGAAGGTCTCAGCCGTTGGGAGGTCCTGCACCTCATTCGCAACAGCTTTCAGGCTGCCTTCGCCCCACCGGAAACACGTCGGGATCTCCTTCTCAACGCTGAGCGCACTATTCTCCGCCAAATTCTCCAATCATGATCCCGATTCTTTGCTCCCCCGCCGCCGACCTTCCACAGGACTGGCTACCCCGCGAAGGGATTGTTCCCGCCGCAACGATCCCGTCGGATTACTGGGAGCAGATTCCTACCCTCTGGCATCCCCGATCACTCGCGGAGCACGACGAATCCCTCCGCCAGTGGATTCCCTATCGTCTCGAACCGTGGAGTCAGCTCGCCCTTCACTTGCTTCGGGGCGCTTGAACCGACCGAACACAACCGCCACCACTTCTACGACGCCCAGATCTTATGAAACGAATCCTTACTTTTCTCGGTACCGGAAAATACCAATCATCAATCTACGCCCACGGGGATCAAACCGCGCAGTCCCGTTTTGCGAGTCTTGCCCTTGTTCAGATGGAAACCTTCGACCATCTCGACGTCTTTTTAACTCGGACGGTTTCTGACCATCAAAACTGGTGCGACTTTAGGGAAGAGGCGGCGAAAATCGTTCCTCTGAAGGAACACCCTATTCCTGAGGGGGCCACCGAGGAGGAGCTCTGGGAAATTTTCCGGCAGGTCTGCTCGGTTGTTCAAAATGGAGACGACGTGACAATCGACATTACCCATGGCTTTCGCTCTATTTCTGCTTTCGCCACCTCAATCGGCCATTTTCTCCAGTCAGCCCGCCAGGCAACAGTCAGCGGAATCTACTATGGTGCCTACGAAGCTCGCGAGCTCCCCACTGGCATCACTCCCATCTTTGACCTCTCCAGCTTTCTCGTCCTCATGCGCTGGACTCTCGCCGCAGAATCCTTCGAGCAAACCCGCAACCTTAACGATCTTGCCACGCTCCTCGGATCCCACCACCGCGAGGCTCGCAAACGTTACGGCCCCACAGGGCCTACGATGCTTCAAAAAACATCCAATCACCTCCGGCGGATCGGAGATGCCTGGATCAATATGCGGTCGGTCGAATTTTCCCAGCACCTCCACAATCTTGAAGAATCCCTCAACACCGATCTCCAAAACGAAGCACTTAAATGGGCCGCACCTTTCTTTGAGGTGATCGAGCGTATTCGTGCCGCTTTTACTCCCTATCAGGCTCTACCCCTCCTCGCACTCCAACGGCGCCTCGTCGAAGACTATGCCGCCTCCGGAAATACCCTCCAGGCAGTTACGCTCGCCCGGGAATGGCTAATCTCCAAAGTTGCAACCGATCTTGGATCCTCCGAGGTCGCCGATCCTCCCTACCCGGATCGAGAGACGTTCGAGGTCTTCATTAAAAGTTATGCTAAATTCACCCAGGGCGACATCCCAAAACTGGCGCACTTCAACAACCTCGGCTTCACCCATCTCGACTCCCTTGAGTACCCACTCGCCCACATTTGGTCTTCCCTCAGCGACCTTCGCAACGATCTCGACCATTGCGGTTGTCGATCCAACGCCCGGTCGGTTGATAATATTTACAAACATGCTCAAAAAATAATCAGCATCCTTCCTCCCCTGTGAACTTTGCCCCTCGCCCGCTTCTTCTTCCACCCACTTAACAACAACCTATCCGCATAGAACCATGCCCGTCGTCTACCTCACCTTTCCCGGCCTCAAGGCCCACGTTCGGGGCGAACGTCTCGAAATTGAAATGCCTGAAGGCACCTCCGATCTGCCAGTAAACCAACGCAAATGGGTCCCGCTTCTCGACATCGATCAGGTCGTTATCGATGCCAGTTGTTACCTCTCTTCACGATCCATCAACACCTTGCTTCAGCATGGGATCCAGGTATTTTTTCTCTCCCATGGAGACATGCCGGCAGGGCTCGCTCTCCCCTTTAGCCGACAGACCGGGATTCTGATGAACCAACTCGACGCCTGCCGCGATGAAGCCTTTCGCCTCCGCAGGTCAAAGGAATTGATTGAGGCCAAAGTCATGAACATGCGCCGTGTCCTTCAACGCCTCGGAGCAGGAAGAGGCTATGTTTCGCCGACCGTCGATTATCTCAAAGCCCTTCGCCTCCAAATTCTCGCGGCCCAAAGCCTCGACACCCTTCGGGGATTGGAAGGAGTAGCGGCTGCCCGGTATTTCGAAGTTTATGGGAGCTATTTCCCCTCGGATTTACCCTTTGAAAAACGGTCACGGCGTCCTCCGAGGAATGGACCCAATGCAATCCTCTCCTTTTTGTATACCCTCCTTTGTAACGAAATCGTGCTCCAACTCCGGGCGATCGGACTCGAACCGGCCTGGGGCATCCTCCATGAACACGAAGACGGTAGGCCCTCCCTCGCCCTCGACCTGATTGAGCCCTTCCGCGCACCGGTTGTGGATTCCATTGTCCTCGATATGATCAACCACCGGCGACTCACCGGAGAAGACTTCGAAACCACTGAGGCCGGGGGTGTTCTTCTCAAACGCGACAGCCGCCGAAAGGTCTTCGTTGCATGGGAAGACCGCCTCGAGAGAGAATTTCAATACACTAAAACCGAAACACGCACCTCAATCCGCAATCAACTCCGCGATCATGCCCTACAAATCAAGCGATCTTTTCGGGAGGACGTTCCACTCGATCCTTTTCGAATGAATTAAAACCAATACGGCCTCATGAACGTCCGCGCAATCCAGCCATCAGGTGGAATTTGGCTTCCATCGCGGCCAACCATTCGCATACCCTACAGCTTCTCCTCATGCGCCAGTATCCTGAATTAGAACCCCCGGACCAGGGGTGGACTCTCGGATGGTGGGAGGACGCTTTCCCCCTCGCCAGAAATCGCAGTGAAATCCTCGGTCACGCAAAAGGAAAACCCGATATGCTCATCATCATTGCCTACGATATTGCTGACCCCAAACGCCTCAAACGCGTCGCCGATACCTGCATGGACTTTGGAGTCAGGGTCCAATATTCAATCTTTGAGTGTCGTCTAGACGCCCAACAGTTCAATCGCCTTTGGGAAAGAATATGTTCGATTGCCGACCCGGAAGATGATCGGGTAGTCGCCTACCCAATTTATGCCAACGCTAGCCGCGACATTCGCACCTATGGAACCATGGTCCATAATGACGCAGCAATTGCCTATGTCTTCTGAAAATAGAAATTTCTGACGCCAGAAGATTTTGCTTGAAAACCCCCACCTCCCGTCAAATATGTAAATTCTTGGTATTAGGGAACTAAGAAGGAAATCCGATGAAATCTCGGCTCTCGGTCAAGGCTCTTACAGTGGATAATAATCTCTCCCGTCAAATCCAACCCATAAAATCGTGGCAATCAGCGACTTATAACCCCAACGGTGGTAAAACACCGCAAAGCCGACAGGCATTGGAAACTCTGGTAAATGCGGTAAGGGGTTCTCAGTATGATGCTCAGTGGTAAAACACCGCAAAGCCGACAGGCATTGGAAACACATACCCCCCACGCCGCACCGAAACCGGCCGCAGAAGTGGTAAAACACCGCAAAGCCGACAGGCATTGGAAACGCGGGTGACGATGAGTTTTGTTTTCGCCGATGGAAAGGTGGTAAAACACCGCAAAGCCGACAGGCATTGGAAACAGAAGAAACAACAGTTACAACTGGGCCGATTTCCATGTGGTAAAACACCGCAAAGCCGACAGGCATTGGAAACGTCACAAGCTTGTTTGCATGTAACTCGAATTCCGTGCCGTGGTAAAACACCGCAAAGCCGACAGGCATTGGAAACTTCGTCGGTAATACCGAGCTGGTGAAGCTCATTCCGTGTGTGGTAAAACACCGCAAAGCCGACAGGCATTGGAAACTAAACGGTTTTTGCTTCTCTTATAATCATGAAAACAAGTGGTAAAACACCGCAAAGCCGACAGGCATTGGAAACGCCATTCCTTCATGGCCGAAACGAAACGTGTTAAGCTTGGTGGTAAAACACCGCAAAGCCGACAGGCATTGGAAACCTTCCCACGCTTTCCGCGTGTTTTGAACGTGCGTTTGAAGTGGTAAAACACCGCAAAGCCGACAGGCATTGGAAACAGTGGAAAGTGAAAACCTTTCTTTTCCCCATATGCGACAGGTGGTAAAACACCGCAAAGCCGACAGGCATTGGAAACGAATGCTTGCGGATTCCCATTGCCTCAAAAGGCTTTGTGGTAAAACACCGCAAAGCCGACAGGCATTGGAAACGAAAAGACTTCAACTCCTTTCAATCGATTCTTACGGGTGGTAAAACACCGCAAAGCCGACAGGCATTGGAAACTCTAAGATTTCAATCGACTCTCCCTTTTCTGGTTCAAGTGGTAAAACACCGCAAAGCCGACAGGCATTGGAAACACTTCAAAACCGTCAATTTGACGGGTACCGACTGTATCCGTGGTAAAACACCGCAAAGCCGACAGGCATTGGAAACAGATGCTGATCCCGCTCACTCGGGAGATTTCTCCAACGTGGTAAAACACCGCAAAGCCGACAGGCATTGGAAACTGACCCAAACCTGAGACTTTGGACATCCATCGCGAGCGTGGTAAAACACCGCAAAGCCGACAGGCATTGGAAACTTTCATATCTCTGGTGGTTCATGTTTTTAGTGAGTTGTGGTAAAACACCGCAAAGCCGACAGGCATTGGAAACGGTTCACGTGTTCTGGTGAGTACCACCCACACGGCTGCGTGGTAAAACACCGCAAAGCCGACAGGCATTGGAAACTTTACGATCAACGACCTTTGCCATTTGGTCACTCATAGGGTGGTAAAACACCGCAAAGCCGACAGGCATTGGAAACTCAGTGGGCGGTTCTATAGTTTGATTAGGCATACCCATGTGGTAAAACACCGCAAAGCCGACAGGCATTGGAAACTCATCGACAATGTACCCAGCCTCTTGCGCGGTTTTGATAGGTGGTAAAACACCGCAAAGCCGACAGGCATTGGAAACCCGCCTTGCCTAGGGAGTTGGCCGATACGGCGGGGAACCGTGGTAAAACACCGCAAAGCCGACAGGCATTGGAAACACCAAAGATAGGAAGGTAGTGTGGGGGCAGTCCACTCGGTGGTAAAACACCGCAAAGCCGACAGGCATTGGAAACGTTACTGTCTTTAGGTTTCTTAATGTCAGCCGCCAACTCGGTGGTAAAACACCGCAAAGCCGACAGGCATTGGAAACCCAACGCCTGACAAAGCGTTTGGTAATACGGCTCTTGTGGTAAAACACCGCAAAGCCGACAGGCATTGGAAACGAAGGACTCCGATCACGTGCCGACCCCGGACATCCTCGTGGTAAAACACCGCAAAGCCGACAGGCATTGGAAACCTCGACATCCATCGCGGGCATCCCGGATCACATCTAGTGGTAAAACACCGCAAAGCCGACAGGCATTGGAAACCTTGTGATTTCCAGAGGTCCCGGCAGGGTGTCGGGGTGTGGTAAAACACCGCAAAGCCGACAGGCATTGGAAACTAGAGTGATCGGTGACGA
>CAZFLQ010000053.1:0-15791 GCA_964519935.1 uncultured Puniceicoccaceae bacterium
AGTAGAGGAGGATCGGCCGGTCGGTGGTGGCGGCGATGGCGCTGAAGTGTCGAAAAAGGCCCTCCTGGGTAGGTTTGTTGTAATAGGGGGCAACGATCAGGGATCCGTCGGCCCCGGCCCGCTCGGCGCGTTGGGTAAGTTCAATCGCCTCGTCCGTCGAATTCGATCCGGTGCCGGCGAGAACGGGAACCCTTCCGGCGGCAGCCCGGACGGTTGCCTCGATCACGCCGATGTGTTCTTCGATATCGAGAGTGGGACTTTCCCCTGTCGTGCCGACAGCGACAAGACCGTTGACGCGGTTGGCGATCTGGTCCTCGACGAAGGCTTCGAGGTTGGGGAAATCAACGATTCCGTTCCGCATGGGGGTAACCATGGCGGTATGGGTTCCGCGAAAGAGAGATGAGCGCATGGATGAATGAATTTAAACCGGCAATCGGCGGTTCTGTGGGGTCGACGGTTGCGTCTGGGAGGGGTTCAGACAATGGAAAAATTCGATCTCGTCATTCCAGTTTTTTGAGCCAATCCTCAAGGACATGAATTCAATCGTCTCGATGTTCAACGGGTATCTGCGGGAAGCGATTGATCGCGATGCGAGCGACGTTCACGCGAAGACGGGAAAGAAGATCCAATACCGGATCTCCGGAATCCTGCGCGACGGTCCGGGGGGAGTTTTAGGGAAGGACGAGATCCGGACGTTCGTCGAAACCATCGTGCCGCAGAAGTTCCGGATGCAGTGGGAGAACGATTCCCAGGTCGACTTTGCCTATTCGATCGAGGGGGTGGCGCGATTCCGGGTGAACGCTTTTATTCAGCGGGGTTTGCCAGGAGTTGTCTTTCGTTTGGTAAAGGACACGCCTCCAACCCTCGAGACGCTGAATCATCACGTTGAGCCTCTAAAACAGCTCTGCGAGCTGAAAGATGGCATTATTTTGATCTGTGGTCCGACGGGGGCGGGTAAGAGTTCGACCCTTGCGGGGATGTTGAACTTCATGAATGCGACGCAGAACCGCCACATTGTGACGCTGGAGGATCCGATTGAGTTCGTTTACCGTGATGAAAAGTGTATGATCAACCAGCGTGAAATCGGGATTGATACGCCCGATTTTGCTTCCGGCCTGAGGGCGGCCATGCGGCAGGATCCCGATGTTATTCTGATCGGGGAAATGCGTGACCGGGTCAGTTTTGAAATCGCCTTGCAGGCGGCGGAAACGGGGCACCTCGTGCTCAGCACTTTACACGCATCCCATGCCCAGCAGGGGGTGCGGCGTCTATTCGAATTTTTTCCTGAGAATCATCGTGACATGATGAAGCGACAGGTGGCGGATTCCCTTCGCGCGGTGATTGTGCAGCGGTTGGTAACCAACATGACGCGGTCGGGTCGGATTCCGGTTGTCGAACGCTTTATTGTTGACGCGCTTGGACGGCGGATGATTTCAGACGGCAATTTTGACAAGGTTCTCGCCGTGATCGAATCAGGTGAGGAAAATGGGTCGATCACCTTCAATCGGGATCTTTACCGGTTGATCAAGGAGGGAACGATTTCGAAGGAGGTCGGGCTGGCAAATTCGCCGAATTCGAAGCAGTTGGAGATGAATCTGAAGGGGATTTTCCTGAGCAGCGGGGGCATCGTCGGGAGTTGAGACGGGCAAGCCCTTTTGGCTCAAATCAGCGCAGGGTCTGCAATCGCGGCGGGCAGAAGGGGAATCCATCTCCGTTCGAGAAGATCCCGAAGGTCATCCCCAAGACGGAGGTCAAGATCCTGTGGATGGATCGAGACGCGGAGGGGTTTGCCGGATCGGCGGGCGGAGAGGATTTGTGACCGATTCCAGAGCTTGAGGAAAACGGCGCGGAAGGCTGTGTCGGCCTCGAAGCCAACAAGCGGAAGGCGAACCCGTTTGCCGGATGACGGAAAGAGAAAGCCGCTGGTGGTTTCAATCCTTTCGTAGGGGAGCTCCCGGATGTGTCGGTTTTGGACCGGACCAAGTGCCCAGGCGGGCGGAACGTAGAAGCGCGGGGAGGGCAATCCGTGTTCGGAGAACCAGTGACTGGACTGGAGCATGAGCTGAATCACTTCCTCCGGGCGGTATTCGAGATGCTCGGCAACGTCCCGTGAAATCAGGATCGAATGGAGCCGGTGATACAGGCGGCGGGGGCGGGTGTGATGTATCCAGCCGTGGGCGGCAAGCTCGTGACCTAGGTCGGCCCATTGGCGAAGCGTTTCGAGGCCACGAAGTGTCCAGTCGCGACCCGGAACGACCAACAGGGTAAGTGGGCCAGCCTCGGTTTTCTGACTCAATTCAAGGATCCGACGGACCTGCTCGAGGGTCCCGGGCATAACATCATGAATGGAGAAAAGTGCCTTCATAGTGGCGGGCGGAGGACGAATCGCGGATTCTTCTTCGTCCTGCAAAGGCGGGGACTCGGGAGGACAGGTGGGGGAATTATATCAACACGGGATGGGGTGGGAACGCGTATCGGTGAAGGACCTCGACCCACTGATCGATGGTTTCGTTGTTGAGAGCCTCGGCGGCGGCGCGGGCCTGGTGACAACGTTCGATCCAGATATCCGGAGATAATTTCTGGATGCGGGTAAGGGCGGCCGCGACGGGTTCGTCCGCATCGAGGGAAAACAAACCGGGTTCGAGGGTTGGCCAATCATGGATTCCGGCCCGCGCGGCGACGAGGGCGGGCCGACCCCGTGCCATTGCTTCGAGGGCAACGGAGCCGAAGGTTTCGAGAATCGAGGGAAGAATCAGGAGGCTGGATTCGTCGAGGAGCTGAATCAGTCCTTCGCGAGTGAGCCAGCCCGTGAAGCGAACGTTCCCGAGACCGCGAGCCTGTTCGCGGAGTTTTTCGCGCAACGGCCCATCGCCAACGATCACGAAGCGGAGATCGTGGTGGACGCGGGCGGCCTCGATCACGCGGTGGACGTTTTTCTCGGGCGCGAGGCGTCCGGCGAAACAGATTTGCTTGAGCGTCGGGTCGGGGGCCTTGAGGGGTTCGGTCAGGAAGCGGGTGGGAAGAGGGGTCCCCATGATCTCGATTCGGCGGGCACCGAGGCTTTCGACATCGGAGCAGAGGTTCGAATTGTTGACGGTAACAGCAGCACTGCGTTCACAGAGGATTCGGTTGATGCTGCGCAGGTAGGTATTGGCGACCTCGCGGAATCCCGGTTGCCAGTAAATCCGGGCGAGGTGCTCAAAGTCGGTATGAAAAGCGGTGATAAACCGGGATCCGGTGCGGCGGGCGTGATAGAGCCCGAGCATTCCGAAGGGCCCCGGGGTAATGCCAACGACGACATGCGGGCGGAGGTTGCGGAATTCGCGGGCGATCCGAAACAGATTCGGACAGACCAAACGCTGGGAGGGGTCACCCGGCATCGGAAGGGAAAGGAAATCGTTCTTTGCCCGCGGGATGGGTTGAAAGATCTGAATCTGTCCAAGTCGGCCGGTGATCTGGTGGAGGAGGTCGTGATAGTAGGCCCCGGTTCCGTTGCGTTCGGGCAGTGAATCCGAAAAGAAGGCGACCCGGAGATGCCCGGCATCGAACGGATAGGCGAGGGGAGACAGCGGTGGTTCGAAATCCGGGGAGAGCGTCGATGGCAACAATGTCGTCATGAGGGGTCTTGATTCGGACGGATCCGGGATGCGGTGGCGAGGATCTTTTCGTAGGCGGTCCGGGCATTCGTGATTGAAGGCGACGGCACTGCGTGGGGGGTGGGAGTCGATTCGGGATGAGTACGGTGGGGTTGCCGGGAGGCGAATTCCTGTTCAAACACGGTGGATTGCCGGGCGTCGATCCGTTGAAGAACGGCGGGGAGAAGGGTACCGCTGTCGGTTGCGAGATCTTCCTGGGTAACGACGGCGGTGCGAAAGGGTTCGGATGTCTCGAGCGAAGGCAGTGGGCGGGCAATGGAGTCGTAACCCTCTTTAAGGACCTCACTGAAAGTTCTCTCGGTCCAGGTGCCATCGGGATCGGTCGCGAATAGCCGGCGGGCGGGTTCGAGGGAGCGGAGCTGCGATCGGATGGCACTGGCGGGCTGGCGAACGGTCAGGACAAAGGCGGCATCGGGGTAGGCCTGGGCAAGTGGACTGATCCAGGACGGGAAGGCGGCATTTTTGGAGAGGAAACGTTTTTCGGCCCCCCGGACAAAGAGGTGGCGCCGAATGCAGTCTCGGTGGAATTCGATCCAGCGATTCCGGGAGCGGGGTGGAAGACGGTCAAAGCTGGCGAGCTCGCGGAGGTGGCGGGAAAAGGGAAAGGCGAGCAACCCGATAAGGGCACCGCCCGCCGGAAGGAGCCAGAGATAGTCCTCTTCGGGTTCGTCCAATCCGGTGGGATGAATGGAATCCATTGAGCGACGGGATCCGGCGCTAAGGCGATCAAGGAGACGGCGGAAGGGGTGGCCGATGCGCTGATCGAGCCGTGCGAGGGTGAGGAGAACGCGTTTCTCGAGGATTGCGGGTGCGAAAAGGGCCTCCCAGGTGGGAACCGATGAAAATTGATCGCGGTCAAGGGCGAGCGTACGGTGGATGAAGGTGGTTCCGCTGCGGGGTATGCCGATGATGAAGACCGGGTCATGAATCGGGGTTTTCCGAAATTCAGGAAAGAGGAGGGTATCGAGACCGAGGGCGATCCAGTGGCATAGCTGGAGACCAGCAAACGCAGGAAAGACAAAAAGGAGAAAAAGAACCCGGCGGAGCGACAGGGGGGCGGCGGGATGGGATCCTGGCCACCACGACCGAAACCACCAGACGATGTGTAAACGGGCGGATTGGAGAAACAACTGCCACATCACTGCGGGGAGGTCCGACGGGCTTCAGCTGTCGAAAACAAAGCGTTTCGAGAAGAAAAAGTTGAAGGTCAATCCGACGACCCCGCCGATCCAAACAGCGACCATTGGGAGGGTAGCAGAGGATTCGACCCGTCCCCCGAGGGTTTGCCCGAGAACAATCACGAGGGCGTAAATTAGAAGATTGATGAGCCCACCGGTGGAGTGGACGCTGAAGTGGCGGGCAATCGAATGCCAGAGGGACCGGCCCGTTTCAACATGGTGGAAGGTGAAGCGGCGGTTCAGGAAATATCCGATGAGGGTTGCGAGGCTGAGCGAAAGAACCCGTCCGGCGTAAGGGTCCCAGCGATTGTGTATCAAATAATACAGGACGAAAACATCGATGATCGCGACGATCCCGCCGACCGCCGAAAAACGGGCAAAGGTGGCACGATCGCTGGGGGATCGATGGATCTTCATGATCAAGTCCAACATTGAGATCGGATTGAGACATTGGGATGAGATCGGGTCAACCGTTCCTTTTGTGGTCATTCGAGGGCGTTCGGTAGTGTTGCGCCTTTGCGACAGAGTCGTCGGATTGGTCGGGTTTTGATCCTCGGGGGTTGTCTTTGAGTTTAAAAATCCTTTAGAAACAGAGTTATGAAACTATCCACGGTTCTTCTGATCTCGTCTCTGATTTCCACTCTCGGGTTGCGGGCCGAAATGGTCCGTGAACCAGTGGCCTACACGATTGGTGATACCGCCTTTGAGGGGATGCTGGTTTACGATAAGGCGGTTGACGGAACTCTGCCGGGACTGCTCTTTATTCCGAACTGGATGGGCCCGACGGAGGGGTCTTTTACAAAGGCGGAAAAGGTTGCCGGGATGGGATACGTGGTCTTTGTGGCCGACATGTATGGGGTCGATGTTCGTCCGGGCAATGCCGACGAAGCGGGGGCGGCGGCGGGGTTTGTGAAAGGTGACCGGAACTTGATGCGGGAGCGGGCAGATGCGGGTATGCTCCAGTTGGTCGCAAAGGGGAGGGAGCGCGGGGTTCTCGATCCGGGCAAGCTGGGGGCGATTGGTTTCTGTTTTGGGGGCACGACAGTCCTTGAGATCGCCCGGGCGGGGCGCGACATCGCCGGTGTGGTCTCTTTTCATGGCAATCTCGATACTCCAGTCACGGCGGGGGCGGGTGAGATCAAAGCCTCGGTTCTGGCTCTGCACGGGGCGGATGATCCCCTGATTTCGGATGAGGAACGGCTGAGTTTTCTGGCTGAAATGACCGCCTCGGGGGCTGACTGGCAGTTTGTTTCGTTTGGGAACACGGTTCATTCCTTCACCAATCCGGAGGCGGCGTGGGCGGGAACGGCTGAGTACAACGAGCAGTCGGCCGAGCGTGCGTTTGCTTACATGCGGCTTTTTTTCGACGAACTTTTCGAGTGAGCTTTGGATGATCGCGAGAACGTTTTTTTTCTGGATTTTATGTGGGTTGGGGGTGGTTTCCCAACTGACGGCTTCTTCTTTGCTCTGGAAGGTCACTGGACCCGACGGGGATTCATACCTCTTTGGAACGGTCCATCTGCCGCACCCTGAAGTGAGTGCAATCCCCGACGTGGTGCGTGAAAAGTTGGCGAAGGTCAATGGGCTCTGGACCGAGGTCCGAATGGATGTGACGGTGGATGCCAAGTTGAGCGAGTCGATGTTGTTGCCGGATCGCGGCCGTCTGCGGGATCTCCTAACCGAGGAGGAGAATGAGCAGTTTGCGAGGGTGTTGGGCGGGTTGCACCCGAGTTTGACGCCGCTGATGTTTGACCAATATCGGCCCCTCTGGGCGGTTGCACTAATGACGATCCTGCCACTGCAATGGCAGTATCCGCTGGAAGAACCGCTCGATAAACGCCTCTGGGATGAGGCTGTGCGAATGGGAAAGGAGGTCGGATCAATCGAAACGGTAGAGGAGCAAACGACGGTCTTCGACAGCTTTACAATCGAGGAGCAGCTGGAGCTCTTTCGTCTGAGTCTGCGTGACCATGAGGTCTCGGTCCGGAGAGACGGAGTCAGCCCACTGACCAAGCTGATTGCGGCCTACCGGAGCGGGAGGCCGACTGAAATCGAGCGGATCGTCAAGGATGTTGAAGGCGCCGATACCCCGATTTATAACCTATTTCTCGAAAGGCTGCTTTATGAGCGCAATCGTTTGTTTGTTGAGCGGATCGGTGAGCAGATCAACGAAGGGGGGCGTTGGATGTTTGCCTTTGGGGCGGGACATCTTGGTGGCGCGAGGGGGGTGGAGGTATTGCTCCGGGAACAGGGATTTGAGGTTAATCCAATTCCAATTGACTGATCGGGAGTCAGTCGAAGGAAATAGGATAGACGATTGCAGTAGGCGTCCCAGTGGGAAGACTTCCGGACCTTGATCCTTCGGTCCGAAGGTTAACATCGAGAAATTTCCGGAGTATGGTGTAGGAACTATCCAACGACGTTTGGGTCCCGTCCATCTCGATAGTCAAGATGCCATCTTTGTCGAGACCAACGCGAATGACACCAGAGTCGGATCGGTTGACAAAACGAATTTGCGATACCCGGTCGAACATTGCCTGTTGAGTCAGATGGTTGGCACTGACATCAATAAAAGCTTTCAGGACATTGATGAGCCCTCCGTCCGAAAGTGTTTGATAGACGGCAACCGGGTCTTTTGACGCGTTGATGGACTCGAAATCAAACTCAAGCGGAATCTCAAAACGCATGGCCTCGTAGAGTTCGTCGAGTTTTTCCGGGAGAACGTCTTCGACAAACGCATGCTGGGCCGAGACCGTTTCGAGGCTTTGTCCGTGAGTGAAACCAGAGAGAGCGAATCCAACCAGGATCGATCCCCGAAAAAATAACCTATGACCACTCCACCACATAATGGATGAAGGTTGGAGGGAGGGTTTTGTTTCCTCAAGCAGGATGTTTCGTCGTCACACGAATATCACACTTTGATCCCGCCGACGGCACAGGTCCCTTGAAGCGGGATGTTGGTTTGACGTGGAGATGTATGAGTCACTGAAATGGTGTTGTCGAAGACGGGGTCCTCTTATTCTCTTTTGAAAATGAAAATGACTCTTTTCTGGGCGCTTGGGCTCTTCTTTTCATCAATCATAGCACGTGGCTTTGAAGTTTTTTCGGATTCTCGAAATGTGGAGGCTGACTGGGCAGACGGGGATAGTTTTCGGGTTTCCCTGTCGGGCGAGCGGGAGGTGACCCTCCGACTCTACTTTATCGACTGCCCGGAAACATCGGTCGCCCGCGAATCGGATCGACGGAGGATTCTCGCCCAGTCAAGGCATTTCGGAGTACCAAATCCGGCTGCGACTTACCAGGCCGGATTGGAGGCGCGGGCGAGAACGCAGGAATTGTTGGCGGAACCTTTTACGGTTTACACCACTTTTGCTGATGCGATGGGACGATCGGGGTTCAGCCGGTATTACGGGTACGTCCAGTTGGCGGATGGGCGCTGGTTGCACGAGATTCTGGTCGCGGAGGGGTGGGCGCGGGTTTTCGGTGTCGGGCGAATGACACCGATTGGCGTTATCGGGGATGTGCATCGGGAACAGCTGCGCGATCTCGAACTGATAGCAGCTGTGAAGCGGGCAGGCTTGTGGGCGAACATGGATCTGGATCGGCTGGCAGAACTTCGCGAGGCCTCGCGGGCAGAGGATTCACTGCTGGCGCAAGTTCAAGCGTCGGCGAATGGATATGCAATCCCGGATCCGGGTGAACCGGTGAACATCAACACGGCACCACATGGGCAATTGATGCTTCTACCGGGAGTGGGTGAGGTGCTGGCGGATCGAATTTTGGACGCGCGGCCGTTCGCGGAGGTGGATGATCTTTTACAGGTACATGGCATCGGTGATACCACCCTCGATCAATTACGCCCCTACGTTGTGGTGGACGACCCGAGGTAGGGATTACGTTTCGGAGGCAACGACGGTGGCATGGCCCGAGTGCAGAAGGGATTTCCACTGGATGATCCCGTAGATCGCGAGGGCGATGAAGACGGTGAACATGCCAACCGTAGGCCAGAGCTTCTGGTATCCGAAGAGGATGATGAAGGCGAGATCGGAGACGATCCAGGCGGGCCAGGTTTCGATGTATTTTCGGGAGAGCATCCACTGGGCGAGGAGAGCGAAGGTGGTCGCAAAGGCTTCCAGCCACGGGAGAGGGCCCTGAACGTAGGTAGTGAGGATCGAGCCAAGGGTGACGGTTCCGGTGACGAGGATGCCGAGGCAGATGAGGGCGAGGCGTGGTGGGAGCCGCGAGATCTGGACGGGTTGGATGTCGACGGTTTTGCCTCCGGTTGACCATTTCCACCAGCCGTAGACCGCGATCGGAACGAAGATCAAGTTGAGGGCGGTGAAGGCCCAGGTGCTTTGAACAAAGCCGATACCGGCATAGATCAAGTAGCAAACGATGAAGAGCGGCCAAGCGAGGACCTTTTCACGGATACTGAGGGCGACGGCGATGACCCCGGAAAGGGTCCCGACCCATTCGATAACTTTAAGGGTTTCCGGGGGCATGGAGGATGTGTCAGGAGGTGGGTTAGAATCCGGTGGTTTCCTCGGTCGCGCGGATTTTCATCTGCGCGAAGAGGGCTTCGTCAAGACGGCCGAGAAAGATGATCAAGGAGTTACCCGCCTGCCGGGCGCGAACGCTGCCGTCGGCGAGGGCGAAGTTATAGCCGATCTTTGAGGGCTGCGAAAGGGCGTCGGGATCGCGGAGCCATTCCTGACCGCGGGCGTTGGCGGCGAGGATGAGTTCAACATGTTCATCCGTGAGGGTCCCGCCATCGCGACGGTAGTTGATCAGAATCGGCTGGTTGCGGAGGTAGGCGACATGAATGTTCCAACCGATCGGAAACTGCCCCCGGCGGGCACTGGCCTCGACGTTGGTCGGGTCGGGCTGGGCGTCGAGATCGCGGTGGTAGATGACGTGTTCGGTGGATTCGGGGAAAAAGCTCAGAACGGATGCGTAGGGAATGCTGCGGTTGCTGATGAGGCTGTTGGTGAGATCCCGAGGGAGCGCGACGGTGTTCGGGTTGCCGAGGAAACGGGCCTCGACCTGAACCTTGTTCTCGTGAATGCGGGCGTTGGCGGTCGTCGCGAGGAGGGCGAAGAGCGTGCTGGCGGTGATGCGTTGGAGGAAGGATTGGGTGGTCATGTTTGATAGCTGTTTCACGGTTGGATGCGTTCGATCTGAAAAGGGAGGTCGGGTGTGCCTTCGGGGATTGGGAGCAGTTGCCCGAATGCGGGAACGGTTACGAGGAGAACGCCTTCACCCCGGAGAGCAAACTGCCCGTCCGGTCGGGAGACGGTCTGATTGATGGTTGCGAGATCGATCCGGTTGCGGAGGTCGGGGAGGACGGCGATCCGAAAAAGATCCCAGGCGGCCTCGTGGCTGACGGCGGGATCAACGAGGTCATCCGGGCTGAGGAGGGTCGGGAATGCCGCACCGAGGGCATCGGCGAAGGCGACCAGCCATGCGAGATTGACGATGGCCTGACCGACAATGGCGGCTCCATCGGAATCGACGCGGGTTCCGGTGGAGGTGATCCCGAGCAGGTTGATCGCCTCGGCATCACCGACAAAGCCTGTTGCAACCGTCCGGCGGAGAAGGTGGAGATCGGCGGAAACGGTTTCGGCGAGGGCAAAAAGATCGTCGGAGTAGGTCTCGGGGCGGATTTCCCCGATCAGCGTGCGGTAGCGGAGGATGAGGGCATTGGAGGCCGTGAACATCCGCAGTCCGGACTTGCCGAGCTGGATCGTCCGGCTGGCGGGGCGTGGTATTTTTGTATCCAAATTTTGGATACGTGATTTGAGGAGCGGGTGGTTGGCCGGACTGGACGGGCGATCATTCGGGCGGTAGCCCTCGGCGGCGAGAGCGACGAGAGTCGTCGTGATCGATTTGAGGATGGCGGCATCGTCCGGGTCGAGATGGTGGACGAGACGGATCGGAGGCTGGCCCCCGATCGGTTCCGTCATGACTGGTTGGATGCGTCCGAGGATGGCTTCGCCGGCCGCCCGGAGCGGCGGGATCGGAGCGGCGGCAAGGATCGCCGCAGCGATGAGGGTACGAATCCCCGAGTTGTAAAGCATTTCCATCGGGTTCGATCAGTTCGCGACGAAATTGACGATCTTGCCGGGGACAAAGATTTCCTTGCGGACGGTTTTGTCCTCGAGGAAGGCGGCAACTTTTTCGAGACTGCGGGCGGCGGCGAGAACGGTATCCTTGGGGGTGTCCCTGGCCGTTTCGAGCTGTCCGCGAAGTTTGCCATTGACCTGGACGGCGTAGGTGACGGTGTCAACCGTCAGTTGAGAGAGGTCGGCCTCTGGCCAGGGGGCGGCAGCCACGGTCGGAGGGTGTCCGAGTCGTGACCAGAGTTCCTCGCCGAGGTGGGGGGCAAAGGGGGCGAGGAGCTGGGCGAGGGTAGCGAGGGTTTCGCGGCTGTAGGCGTTTTCCTTCTGGAGATGATTGGTGAGGATCATCATCTGGGAAATCGCGGTATTGAAGCGGAGGTGTTCGATGTCCTCGGTGACTTTTGCGATGGTCTGGTGAAGCAGTTTGAGGGTGGCAGGACTGTCCGTTTGGCCGAGGGCGTCGGGGGCGTTCCCGTCTTCGCCGACGACAAGACGCCAGACCTTGCGGAGAAAGCGGTTGATCCCCTCGATTCCGGTCGGGTTCCACGGTTTCATCGCCTCGAGTGGGCCGAGGAACATTTCAAAAAGGCGGAGGGCATCGGCCCCGTGGACATCGATGATCTCGTCCGGGTTAACGACATTGCCGCGGCTTTTCGACATTTTCTCCCCGTCCATCCCGAGAATGATTCCCTGGTGGAAGAGGCGGGCGTAGGGTTCCGGTGTGGTCACAACGCCCTCGTCGTAGAGCACCTGATGCCAGAAGCGGGCGTAGAGAAGGTGGAGGACGGCGTGTTCGGCTCCCCCGATGTAGAAATCGGGAGTGCCCCAATAGCGCTCGGCGACCGGACCGACCGGGCCGGTCGGACAATCCGGGTCCATGTAGCGGAGGTGATACCAGCACGAGCCCGCCCATTGCGGCATGGTGTTGGTCTCGCGGCGGGCCGGAACCCAGACGGCGTTAGGGTCGGACGGAAGGGTCGTGGACGCGGGGCGGGTTTCGCCGGTGGTGAGATCGAGATGAACATTCAACCAGCCGTGATCGTTGGCGAGGGGGCTTTCGCCGGTACCAGCTGGTTGGAAGTTTTCGATCTCAGGGAGACGCAGGGGGAGGAGGGACGGGGGAACGGGAACGGCGTAACGGGTCTCGCGATCGACGACCGATGTCACCGGTTCTTTGGGGAGCCAGGCAGCGAGGGGAGAATCAGGGAGCGATTGAAGACGGGTGTAGCCATCGCCGTCGACCCAGAGTAGGGGCATTGGTTCGCCCCAGTAACGCTGGCGGGAAAAGACCCAGTCGCGGAGGCGGAAGTTGACGGCGGGGGCGGCGCAATTGCGGGCGGCGAGATCGGCGGTGATCTTCTTTTTGGCCTCGTCGGAGGGCATCCCGGTGTAGGGGCCGGAGTTGATCAGGATGCCCTTGCCGGTAAACAGGTCGCCGTCGGCGGCTTGTTCATTCCCTGCGGGCTGGACAACCGGAACGATCGGGATCTCGAACTGTTGGGCAAATTCGTAGTCGCGTTCGTCGTGGGCGGGCACCGCCATGATCGCACCGGTGCCATAGGAGATCAGGACGTAATCGGCGACCCAGATGGGAATACGCGCACTGTTGACGGGGTTGAGGGCATAGGCACCGGAGAATACCCCTGATTTGTCCTTGGCGAGATCAGTGCGGTCGAGATCGCTCTTGCGGCGGGCGGTCTCGGCATAGGCTTCGACGGCGGGGCGCTGTTCCTCCGAGACGAACGAAGGGAGGAGCGGGTGTTCCGGGGCGACCACCATGTAGGTAGCCCCGAAAAGGGTGTCGGGACGGGTGGTGAAGACGCGGAGGGTCTGGCCGGAATGGTCGGCGATATCGAAATCGATTTCGGCGCCCTCACTTTTTCCGATCCAGGCCTCTTGCATTCGCTTGGTTGAATCGGGCCAGTCGAGATCTTTGAGTCCGTCAAGAAGCCTATCGGCGTAGGCGGTAATTTTGAGGACAACCTGGCGGAGGTTGCGACGTTCGACGGGAAACTTGCCAACCTCTGACTTACCGTCGACAACCTCCTCGTTGGCGAGGACGGACCGGAGTTCGGGGCACCACCAAACGGGTTTCTCCTCGACCGAGACGAGTCCGCGCCGGAAGAGGTGAAGAAAGATCCACTGGGTCCAGCGGTAGTATTCCGGATCGGTCGTGTTGATCTCGCGGTCCCAGTCGATCGCAAAGCCAATCCGTTTAATCTGGGCGCGGAAATTATCGATGTTTTGCCGGGTGGTCTCGGCCGGGTGGGTTCCGGTTTTGATCGCATACTGTTCGGCCGGGAGTCCGAAGGCGTCCCAACCCATCGGATGGAGAACGTTGAAGCCGCGGGCCTTTTTGTAGCGGGCGAGAATGTCCGAGGCAGTGTATCCCTCGGGGTGGCCGATATGGAGTCCGGCACCTGACGGATAGGGAAACATGTCGAGGACGTAATATTTCGGACGGGAATCACTGGTGACGGCGCGAAAGGTTTTTTCGCGATCCCAGTAAGCCTGCCAGCGGGGCTCGATCCCGGAAGGGGTGTAGTAACTGCGGTCCTCGGACATAAGCGTCTATCTTCACTTGATCGGGACGCGCGGGGCAAGGCGGAAGGAATCTTGTCATTTGGAAAATGGCGGGATGTAATCGACGGCTTCGGTGATGGATACGAACTGGCACACTATTTTCGCCCCGACCGGGTTTTGGCGTTTCATCCGCTCGCTTTTGCCGCGACTGACGGGATTTGTGACCTGGCGGACCCTTTCGGTTCTTGTTACGGTGCCCCTCCCGATCCTGACCCAGCGGATCGTGGATGATGCGATCGCGACGGGTTCGCATCGGATTACGTTGATCTACACGGCGGTGGGGGGCGTATTGCTGGCAGCCCATGTGTTCTCGATGCGGCAGAGTGTCGAGGCCTTGTCGGATCGGACGCAACGCATTCTGCGGGAAATGCGGGCGAGGATTTTCCAAAAGTTGCAGTTTATCCACTTCGGGTTCCTCGACCGGAATCAAAGTGGACGGCTCCTTTCAAAATACGCCTTTGATACTCAGAACATTGAGGGAACCCTCATCCCAATGTTGAACCAGATCCTTCCGGAGTTGATTCGGTCTGCTCTGCTGATTGTTGCGCTGGTGATTTTAAACAGTTGGAATCTGCTCTTCATCGTTTTCAGTATCGTCACCTTTTGGTGGATACGCCGCCGGTATTTCGAACCGATTGAGGCGGTCAACCACGACGTGCGGTTGGCGCGGGAGCGCCTGACGGGTCAGGCGAGCGAATTCATCTCGGCAATCAAACTGGTGCGCGGATTCGGGCAGGAAAGTGAGGTCGGCCAGCATCTTGAGGCGGTCAGCGGCAACCTCGCAGAGAAGCGCGCGGAGCAGATGAGGCTGAACCAGACACTTGGATACGTTAGTTTCACTGCCTTTACAGGGATCAATCTTCTCGCGGTCGGTCTCGGGGCGGCCCTCGTGATCGGGGACCAGATGACGGTGGGGAACCTCCTCGCCCTGGTTGGATCGCTGCCAGTGATCCTTGGGCCGGTGCAAACGTTGAGTGCATTCAGCCTCCAGTATTTCCTCGCGGCGGAGGCGTATCGGAGCATCAAGGAGCTGGTCGATTCGGGGTATGTCGAGCAGTGGCAGGGGCAACGGGAACTGGAACCGATGCGCGGGGAGATCGAGTTTGACGAGGTCAGCTTCGGGTATGGGGGAACGGAGGGCGAGAGGGTTCTCGACAACCTGAGTCTACGGATCGAGGCCGGTGAATCGGTTGGCCTCGTCGGGGCGAGTGGTTCGGGGAAAAGCACTCTCGTGAACCTTGTCCTCGGCCTCTACGCCCCGACCGCGGGCGAGATCCGAATCGACGGCGTCCCGCAGCGGAATTTGGCGATGCGGGCTCTGCGCCGACGCTGCGCGATCGTGATGCAGGACAATCTTTTGTTGTCGGGAACGATCATGGACAATATCCGTTTCGGGCGGCCCGAGGCGACAGTTGAGGAGGCCTGGGAAGCGGCCCGCGAGGCAAATGCGCTCGAATTCATTGAAGGCCTCGCGGAGGGGATGGAAACGCGGGTGGGCGAGCGGGGGGTAGCCCTGTCGGGGGGGCAGCGTCAGCGAATCGCGATTGCGCGGGCGCTGCTGCGGGATCCACGGATCCTGATTCTCGATGAGGCAACCAGCGCGCTGGACTACGAGAGCGAACACCGCGTCCAGGAAGCCCTCGACCGCCTTGTGCGGGGGCGGACGACGATCACGATCGCGCACCGCCTGAGCACGATCCGGAACGTTGACCGCGTCGTCGTGATGGCAGCGGGCCGGATAGTCGAGGTTGGACCCCCGGATGTTCTGGCTGCAAAGTCGGGCGGAGCTTATCGGGAACTCCTGGCGAAGATGGAAGCGGGGAGAGCGGCGGAGGGGATGGATTCTTGAGCCGATTGCGGTTCCCGCTTTTGGGCTTCTGATGGGCCAACGATCCGTTTCGGGTTCTCCGGTTGGCGCGCCCGCAACTCTGAGGACGATGATGGATTTTTCCGCCCGGCACGGGATCAAGCCAGTGACCGAGCATTTCCCATTTTCAAAAATCGACGAAGCGTTTGAGCACCTTGAGTCGGGGAAGGCCCGCTACCGGATTGTTTTGGATCGGGAGAATTGAAGAGACCGAACAGGCATCCCGGAATCTTAAGGCGGCAATCGATTTCGATCCCGATTTCGACCCCAAAGGAACCATAACAGGCCGCCATTTTCAATGGTCAGGCCGATTCCTTGATCATGAAGCGAGGCCTGGACATCGAGGTTTGGAGTGTGCGGGACCAAGGAAAGGGATTGCAAATCCCTT
>CAZFLQ010000054.1:0-10561 GCA_964519935.1 uncultured Puniceicoccaceae bacterium
TCTACCGTGTCCGCGACTGGGGTGCCACCTATTTCGACGTGTCCGAAGACGGTGTCGTCGTCATTCGCCCTAATGGTGAGGACGGTCCCGAACTGAGAATCGATGCGATTATCGAAGGCCTCCGCGAAAGGGGCGTCAGCTTTCCCGTCCTCCTCCGCTTTGGGGATATCCTCAACTCCCAGATCCGCTTCCTCACCGGCTGCTTCCGCGAGGCGATTGAAAGCTATGGCTACAAGGGTCGATACCGCGGGGTCTACCCAATCAAGGTCAACCAGCAGGAACAGGTTATCGACGAAGTTACCGGTTTCGGACGCGAGCTGGATTACGGGCTCGAGGCCGGGAGCAAGCCCGAACTGGTTGCGGCGATGGCATACCAGCAACGCGAGGAAGGTCTCCTGATCTGCAACGGTTACAAGGACGGGAGTTTCATCGAACTCGGTCTGACCGCCCGCCAACTGGGGATCGATTGCATCTTCGTGATCGAAACGATGGTCGAGCTTCCTGTCATTCTCGACACCGCCCGCCGTCTCGGGATCGAACCCTCGATCGGGGTCCGCGTCCGCCTGTCATCGTGTGCGAGCGGACATTGGAAGGACTCCGCCGGCGACCGCTCCGTCTTCGGTCTGAACATGGCCCAGGTGATGCAGGTCGTCGATACCCTCCGCGCGGCCGGAATGCTCCACTGCCTGCGGCTCCTCCACTACCATCTCGGTTCCCAGGTTCCCAACATCCGCGATATCCGCACCTCGCTGACCGAAGCCTGCCGCGTCTACGCCGGGCTCGTCAAGGAGGGTGCCCCGATGGGAATGCTCGACATCGGCGGCGGACTCGCGATCGACTACGACGGAACCCATTCGCATGCCGGGTCGAGCCGTAACTACTCGATTAGCGAATACGCCCACGATGTCGTCGAGGTGGTCGCCTCGGTCATGGATTCTCTCGAAATCGCCCACCCTGACATCGTCACCGAGGCGGGACGCGCCACCGTCGGCTACTATTCGATCCTCCTCTTTGATATCCTCGATGTCGTCAAGTTCGAGGGTCATGTCGATCTCGCTGCCCTCCCCGCCGATCTCCCTGACATGATCCGCAGCCTCGTCGAGGTCCGCGAATCCATTGATCTCGAAAATATTCAGGAGTGCTACAACGACGCGATCTATTACCGTGACGAGGTTCGCACCCTTTTCAAAGCCGGCACCGTCAGCCTCCGCCACCGCGCAATCGCGGAGGACCTTTACTGGGACATCCTCAACACGATCCAGCGCAAAGCCCGCCAACTGGAAACCCTTCCCGAACCGCTCGAAGCCCTCGAAACCACCCTCGCCGACATCTACTACGGCAACCTCAGCATCTTCCAGTCCCTTCCCGACGCCTGGGCGATCGACCAGCTTTTTCCGATCATCCCGGTCCAGCGTCTTGATGAGGAACCCACCCGCCGGGCGGTCATCTCCGACATCACCTGCGATTGTGATGGCAAGCTGGATCGGTTTATCGGGGATGCGCACGAACAAGCCACTCTCCCGGTCCACCCGGTCAGGGATGACGAGGACTACATCCTCGGCGCCTTCCTCGTCGGGGCCTACCAGGAAACCCTCGGCGACCTTCACAACCTCTTCGGAGACACCTCCGTCGTCAGCATCCGTCTCGACGACGATCAGGGCGGGTTTCATTTCGAACGCGAGCTCGAGGGCGACAGCGTGTCCGAGGTTCTCTCTTACGTCGAATACGATCCGAAGGTGGTCGCGAAACGCTTTCGCGATACCGCCGAACGGGCCGTCCGGCAAAACCGAATTTCCGTCGCCCAACGGCGCCGGGTGGTCGAACTTTTTGAAGAAGCCCTCCGGGGCACCCCCTACTATCAATCGGGCCACATCGTCCGCGAATCCCAATCATGATCGATAACGTTCTCATCATCGGCGCCGGCGGCGTCGGCCGGGTCGTCGCCCACAAAGTTGCCTCCGCGCCGGAGGTTTTTCGCGAGGTCACCCTCGCCAGCCGAACAGTTGCGAAGTGCGATGCGATCGCGGCCGAGCTAAGTCGACCGATTAGCACCGCAGCACTCGATGCGGATGATTCCGAGGCGGTCGCCGCCCTCATCCGGAAAACCGGGGCAAAGCTCGTCATCAACGTCGCCCTCCCCTATCAGGATCTTAGTATCATGGACGGCTGCCTCGTAGCAGGTGCCCATTATCTGGATACGGCAAACTATGAGCCCCGTGACACCGCGAAGTTCGAATACTCCTGGCAGTGGGCCTACGGGGAACGTTTCCGCGAGGCCGGATTGATGGCGGTCCTCGGGTCGGGTTTCGACCCCGGCGTGACCAACATCTTCACCGCGTGGTTAGCCAAGCATGAATTCGATACAATCGAGGATCTCAACATCGTTGATGCGAATGCGGGTGACCACGGTCAGCCGTTTGCAACCAATTTCAATCCCGAGATCAACATCCGCGAGGTAACCGCCCCCTGCCGGCACTACGAAGACGGCCAGTGGATCGAAACCCCCGCCCTCTCCGAGAAACGGACTTTCGATTTCCCTGAAGGAATCGGGCCGATGAACATTTTTCGGATGTACCACGAGGAACTCGAATCCCTTGTTAAACACATTCCAACAATTCGCCGGGCCCAATTCTGGATGACCTTTTCGGACAACTACCTGAAGCATCTCGAGGTTCTGCAGAACGTCGGGATGACGCGGATCGATCCGGTCCTCTACAACGGAATCGAGATCATCCCCCTGCAGTTTCTGAAGGCGGTTCTCCCCGATCCCGGATCCCTCGGTCCACTTACCAAGGGCCGCACCTGCATCGGGTGCGTCGCCGACGGGAAGAAGGACGGTGAATCGATCAGACGCTACATCTACAACATCTGCGACCACGAGGCCTGCTACCGCGAAACCAATTCCCAGGCCGTCTCCTACACTACGGGGGTCCCCGCGATGGTCGGTGCCCTCATGATGGCAAAGGGAATCTGGTCGGGGACCGGGGTTTTCAATGTCGAACAGCTCGACCCCGATCCGTTTCTCGATGCTCTCGCAACCCACGGGTTGCCCTGGACCGTTCTCGACCCGGCGGACGCAAACCGCTTCGCCTGATTCGGTGGGCGCATCTATATCCAGCGGGGCGGAGGAATTCGCGCATGTTCGGTTTCCGTCCGGAATAGAATCGATCATCCACACCGTCCCCTCCCCTGCCTGGGTCATCGATCTGGCCAGCCTCCGGAGAAATCTGCAAACCCTTCGAACCCTCGCCGATGCCGCCGGGTGCCGGGTCCTTCTCGCCCAGAAAGGTTACGCTGCCTTCCGGACCTATCCGCTGGTCGCGGAATATCTCGACGGTGCCTGTGCCAGCTCTCCCCACGAGGCGCGCCTCGCGCGGGAAGAACTCGGTAAAGAGGTCCACGCCTACGCCCCCGCCTGGAAGGCGAACGAGATCGATGAACTGGCCGATCTCGCCGACCACGTACTCTTTAACTCGGTCAACCAGTTGCGAGCCTACGCCCCGGTCCTGAGGGAAATCCGGCCCCGGATTGAAATCGGCCTGCGGGTCAACCCGCAGCACCGCGAAGGCAGTGTCGACCTCTACGACCCCTGCGCCCCTGGCAGTCGTCTCGGAGTCACCGCCGGCGAGCTTTCCGCTGCCGGGGATGACATTCCAGCACTCGACGGCCTGCACTTCCACACCCTCTGCGAGGCTGATGCCGACGCCCTCGAGCGGACCGTGACGGTTTTCGAAGAACGCTTTGCCAAATGGATCCCCGGCCTCCGCTGGGTCAATTTCGGAGGCGGCCATCACATCACCAAACCGGGATATGATCTTAAATGTATCCAAAAACTTATTACGTCCTTTCGGGAGCGTTGGGGGACGGAGGCATACATCGAGCCAGGTGAAGCGGTCGGGCTGAATGTCGGGGTTCTCGTTGCCGAGGTTCTTGACATCGTCCACCCGGAGGATCCGGTGGCGATCCTCGACATTTCCGCCACCGCCCACATGCCGGACGTTCTCGAAATGCCCTACCGGCCGACAATTCCTGGGGCAGGTCAGCCCGGAGAGAAAGCCCACACCTACCGCCTCGGCGGGACAACCTGCCTCGCCGGAGATGTCATTGGCAGCTACAGTTTCGACCATCCCCTCGCGCCGGGAGACCGCTTGATCTTTGGCGACATGGCCCATTACACGATGGTCAAGGCGACCACCTTCAACGGAGTCGCCCTCCCCTCAATCATCCATCGCCACGAGGACGGCACGCTCGAGATAGTCCGAAATTTCGGGTACGAAGACTTCCGCTCCCGCCTCGGTTAGTCGATCTCCGGCACCTTCTGCCGCCTGCCTGTCGGCCCCGACTTTGGCGACCGGGGGTTACTCCCGACCCCCGGCGGTCGCCGCAAGCGGCGCCCCTACAGTGGCCTTCCGTCCGGTATCGAAATCCGTTCCATTCTCGCACCGAGAACCGCTGCTCGCTCGCCAGCGCCACCTCACCCACTGAATTTGGTTATCGATTTACCGAATTTGATGTCAGAAAATTTCGAGTACAATTCGAAGTGAGCGAAGACCAGTGCCCGCCGCCGCGCCCCAATCAGGGCTTGGGTTCGGTCAGTTTCAGTAGTTGGTCGCGGAGTTCTGAGGACAACCCGGCCCCATTGACAAGGTTTCGTGCGTCCTCTGCGTTCCCTCGGGTTACCATTTGGTCAACGACCCTACGAAGTTGGCGGGTTTGTTGCTTTCCCTCCTCAAGCGTGATTGCCCATTCGAAAGCCGAGGCAGGTTCGGATCGGTAGGTTCGGTCGATCAGAATCGAAACCAATTGGTCACGGGTTGACTTATCCTCGATCCCGGAAATCCAGATTGAAGCACTATAGGTGTCTTGCGACAACCATTCGCGGGCAACGGATTCGAGGGCCCTTTCTTTGGTTTTCCCGGGGTCGAGTTGCAGAGCCCAGTCGGCAGCTCCGGAAACATCCCGATTAGCCCAACGGGAAATCAGGCTGCCAATGTGTTGCTCGAGAATCCCAGTCTCACCGCGTTCCGCGAAGTAGGCGATCGCCGCGATGGGATCACTCCGCGCCCACTGGTTGATCACATTACGGGTTGCTGCCTCGTTCAGGTCATCATCCCCGAACGCTCTAACCCATTCGAGGGTTCCCTTCGGATCGGTTCTTCCACGGAAGGACGCGATCGCCTCCACCAACGAGCGCCTTTCCACCCCGGTGACTTCGTCTATCATCGCGAAAGCGCGATCCGGGTCGGATTTCGCCAGATGATTGAAAGCGTTGCGATAAGCGCCATCACGTTCCTCTCCCTCCGGTAGTTGTGCCATCCAGGCGAGGGCCGCATCCGGATCCGAACGAACCCAGTTACTTGCCAGATTGCTGACCGCATTCCGGTAGGCGTTTCCAAAGGGAATCCGATCGACGAGAACGACAGCCCGGACAGGATCTACCGATGCCAATTGTCCAACCATCCGTTGGATCGTCTCTGACTTGATGCCCCCATCCGGAAGCGTTTCAACCAGCGAAAGGGTTTGTTCAAAATCCACCCGCACGAGATTCCAAATCGAATCACGGACAATCTCCGCACGTTGAATCGGGTCGGTAACCCGATCCAGTAACAAAACGGCTTCTCCAAAGTTGTTCGATGCGACCCCGTTGATGACCTGCGCAAACATTCTGTTGCTCTCGTTCGGCGCAAGCTCGAGACCGGAAATCAGACGGATCGCGAGGTCGGGATTCGAAGCAGCCAAACCCTGTACCAATCCGCGGGTCGCCTGAATCTGTTCCGCCGTAGAAAGCGAGGCCAATGCCTCTTGCGCGCCCGAGGGATCCTCGAGACCCCACTGCCGGAAGATATTCACCAGAAACTGATCTTCGAGATTGGGTTGGGATCGGTATTCTCGCAGCGCCCGTGCCGGGTCGGTCGTGGCTATCGACATCAAGGTTGCCCCCAAAGCCATCTTCCGTTCGGCGGGATTGGCAATTCGCTCAATCGCCGCAAGTGCCTGCTCCGGTGCCCGGCTCCCCCACTGAGCGAAAAGCATTGCACCGAGACCCTGACGAATCTCTGAGACGACACTATCGTCGAGATAGAGTTCAAGGGCATGTTCCGGAGCAGCCTCCGAAATCGCAATCGAGAGCAACACCGGTATCATCCAACTCTGCATTCCCGAAAGCGACGACATCTCCAGCTTTCCAATCTCCTCGACCAACTCCTCCCCGCTGAGCCCCTGAATCGCGCTCAGAAAAGACTCGATTTCACTCAACCCAAGAGAACCGTTTTCGATTTTACCAAGCACCGCAGCAACAGGCGAAGGAGGAACGGTTATGGCTGATTTTGTTCCGGTAGCGTCATCTTCAGGGTAGCGGCTGGTGGAAAGAGGTTCCTCCAGAGGGTCCCCTCCAGCGGCTGAATCGTCTTCGGCCGCAAGCGCTTTGACGGTGCGCCCAGCTCCTTCGATCCGATTCGATGAAATAGGATCGGACGAAAATCCAAACCGTCCAACAACAATTCCGGCGAGGAAGAGAAAACTTCCGACTGCGAGAATACGGGGACTCATGACCTCAGAACCAGGGCGATGTTTGATTCCGAAGCCCTCCTGCTCCGATCACACTGAATCGCCAACCTTCCCCTCGCTCACCGTTTTCCTCCGAATCAGTGCGCCACATGCAGCTTGGCGCCCTTCGGTTGCCCGATCCCGGCGAGCATATCGGCAAACCACCGCTGGTCGATGTCGAAAGGCTTGCCCCCCTTGATGCGGGGAAACTCGATCGCACGGAGGACGTTGCCGTGATCCTCGTCGTGACCGATAACCCCGCTGCGTCCTTCAAAAGCACACTGGACGGCGTAGTCGGTGCAGGACTTGATCAAGCGGAGGTCGTCGATGTTGGCAGCAGCGGCACGGGAGAAATAGCCGCTCTTTTGAACCATCACCTTTTCCGCCCCGAGTTTCTTCGCGAACTGCTCCCCAAAATACTTGCCCGGGTTGACCGCATCGAGCTTGAAGTGGCCAAAGGCATCGCGGGGGACCTCCTGACCGGCAGCCTCCATCTCGCGAACGATTCCCTCGACCCCGGCACCCTCGCTGATGAAAAGATTGACGCAGTCATGCCGATCCATGACCTCGGACAGACGGGTGGCCTCGGCATCCATGTCAATGTCCATCTCGGGAACGAAGACCGCATGCACGTCAAGACGGGCCTTGGTCAAACCGAGGCCATCAGCGAATCCGCGATCCCCGAGAAGGTGATCCCGGTAGTGGCGGGCAGTTGCCGCCGTCAACCATCCGCAGTTGCGCCCCATCACCTCGTGGACAATCAACATCCGCGGGTTGGCATTGTGTTCGCCGACAATGTTCCGAAAGAATTTCGCTCCCTCCTCGGCCGCCGTCCACGCCCCAAGGCTCTGACGGATCGGGAAAACGTCGTTGTCGATCGTCTTGGGCAGGCCGATAACCCGCAATTCGTAATTGTTGCTGGCGAGAAACGCAGCCAGATCCGCCGCCGCTGTGTTTGTGTCGTCGCCCCCGATCGTGTGGAGGACATCAACCCCGTCGCGGACGAGTTGATCCGCCGCAACCTTCTGGGGATCCTCCCCTTCCTCGACGAGGCCACGTTTCACGCAGTCCTTGACGTTCGTCAGCTTAACCCGGCTGTTTCCGATCGGACTGCCACCGTATCGGTGCAGGATCGGCGCTTGTTCCCGCAGGGCGGTGTTCACGGTGATGCTGTCCCCGAGAAGCAGACCTTTGTACCCGCTACGGTAGCAGATGATCTCGATCTCTGGATCAATCTCACTGTAGCGTTCGATTAAGCCGCCGACGGCGGAGGAGAGACAGGGGGCAAGGCCGCCTGCGGTCAGGATACCAACTTTCTTCGGTTTCATCGTCATCCAACTCATTTGGTTATTCGGCAGCGGTCGCCGACAGACCCCGGGACGGAACGAACACGGACTGCATTCCCGCCCTCCGGGCTGCCTCGATCCCGCTATTTCCATCTTCAAAGACCAGACAGCGGGCGGGCTCAACCCCAATCCGCTTTGCCGCCAACAAGAACATATCCGGTGATGGCTTCCCCTCGGCCACGTCCGCCGGCGTCACCACAACCGGAATCAGATCACGGACGCGGATCTGTTCGAGAAGCATTTCGACCGTGTCCCGCTGGCTACCCGAGGCGACCGCGATCCCCTTGCCGGCCGCCGCCTGCTCCCGCAAGATCGAGACGACCGGTTCAATCGGTTTGAGACGGGAGATGTGTTGCACAAAATAGGCTTCCTTCTCGCGCGTCACGATCCGAAAGTCGATGTCGTCGTCGTAAAGCTCATTTAGCTGTGCAACGACTGCCTGGATCGACATCCCGGCAAACTCGTAGTACAAGTCTTCTGAAAGGGTCGTCCGGGTCCCGGCCGCTTTCAGCCCGACCCGCCAGGCATCGTAGTGCAACGGCATCGAATCAACCAGCGTGCCGTCACAATCAAAGATGAATCCGTCAAAGGATCCCTCAGGTAGGTTCAATCGCTCCATAAGCCGAATCCAAGCAGCCGCCTGAGGCCGGATCAAGCGAAGAGGCTCCGCCCGGATGTGTCGAAACCGCGACGAAAGGACACTAAGGCCGCAGGGTCGGAAACAGTATGGTCTCCCGAATCGAGGATGCTCCGGTCAGGAGAATCACCAGCCGGTCAATCCCGACCCCCATTCCGCCCGCCGGTGGCATCCCGTGCTCGAGGGCCTCAAGAAAATCCTCGTCGATCTTCTGAACCTCCTCACCCGCCTGCCTTTCGAACATCTCCCGCTGAACGCCGGGGTCGTTCTGTTCATTGTAGGCCGGGGCGACCTCCTGCCCATTGATGCAGAGTTCGAAGACGTCGAGGGTTTTCGGATCGTCCGGGTTCGTCTTCGCGAGGGGAATCAACTCGACCGGCAGCCGCGTGACAAAGGTCGGTTGGATCAGGGTCGGTTCAATCAACTTTTCAAAGACATTGTTGGTCACCTCGAAATCCTCGAGGTTCGGATTCACCTCGATTCCGAGCTCGGCACAAGCAGCCAGTTTTTCTACCTTCGACCGTCCGAACCATTCCGGGTCCCCCGTGCGCTCAATAACCAGATCCCCGTAGGCAGCTTCCCGCCAGGTTCCGTCGAGATTGATCACAGTCCCATCCGCCCGCGCAATCTGACGGCACCCGATCGCGCGGTCACAGACCCGTTGAACCATCGATTGGATCAGCTCCATCATCCCGACCCGGTCGCTGTAGGCCTGATAGAGTTCGAGCATGGTGAACTCCGGATTGTGCCGCCGCGAGAGACCCTCGTTCCGAAAGGTCCGGCCCAGCTCGAAAACCCGGTCAAACCCACCGATCAGCATCCGCTTGAGATACAGTTCGAGCGATACCCGCAGGTAAAAGGGACAGTTCAATGCGTTCATGTGGGTCTCAAAAGGCCGCGCCGCCGCCCCGCCGGCGACACCTTGGAGAACCGGTGTCTCCACCTCGATAAAGTCCCGTTCCCAAAGAAAGGTGCGGATTTCCCGGATGACCTTCGAACGGGTGATGAAACGCGCCCGTGAATCCTGGTTGACGATCAGGTCGAGATAGCGCTGGCGGTAAATCTGATCGTCGTCGGTTAGTCCGTGCCACTTTTCCGGCAGCGGTCGTAGGGATTTCGAGAGGATCCCGATCGACTCAACCCGCACCGTCACCTCGCCCGCTTTGGTTCGGAAAAGGGGTCCGGCGACCCCAATAATGTCGCCGAGGTCAAAACGCTTGAACCGCTGATAGACCTCGTCCCCGACCGCATCCTTGCGAACATAAAGCTGGATACGCCCATCCCGGTCGAGAATCTTCAGAAACGCCGCCTTTCCCATCAACCGAAAGGCAACAATCCGCCCGGCGACCGAAACAACCTGGGACCCCTCTTCGGCGGCATCATCAAACAATGCGAGGGCCGACCGCGAGGTGTCGGACTGCTCCCAGTTCTTCCGGAACGGATCGATTCCAGCAGCCCGCATTTCGACCAACTTGGCCTTTCGGACCGCAATCAGATCGTGGGTTTCCAGCCCGCTTTTCGGTAGTGTTTCCGCCATCGCAAATCGAAGAGCAAACTCCCTATTGCCGGAACGATCAACGAAAAACCTGGTACCCTATCCTCTGCCGACCCGGATTCGTTCCACTTTCCAATCGTTCGACGACACAACACGGCAAGAACCGAGGGTCCCTCTGTGGTTTTGAAATTGCTTCGGTTGAAATCGCGGGAAAACTAAAGAATCTGAAATGGCAAGTAGGTCTCTTGCTCACTTTAGACGAATCGTGGGTCGGGGAATCCGATCAATCTGGATTGAGCTTCGACGGTTGACCATCAGTCGAACCAACTCAGCTCCCCCGGCCTTCATCGTAGGCTGTGGTCACAGCGGGACCTCGCTGTTGCTCGCCATTCTCGGGGCCCACCCTCGGATCCACGCCATCGCGGGAGAGTCCGGGATAGCTTTGGGAGGAGATCGCAAGGTCTTCCTGGAAGCGACACGGCGATTCACACGGGAGACAATTTCCGCGAAGAAACAACGGTGGGTCGAAAAGACTCC